>NZ_JBWSOR010000012.1:0-107652 GCF_056629435.1 Nocardia sp. TBRC8007
GGATGAGGACGGCGAAGTCAATATTTTTGATATGCATATTGACCAGGAACTAAATGGTTGAAGCGTAGATGGTGTGTGGGGTTTGGAAGTAGCCGCGGGCATGGTCGGGGAGTTTCTGGATGCGCCGGAAGAACGACCGAACCGCCAGTTCCATCTGCTCTGGGTTGAGGATGTTCTCCTCGGCCAGGACATGTTTGAGGTCGTCGTTGACCAGTTCGTCGGGGTTGAGGTGTGGGGCGTATGCCGGGAGGTAGTGCAGTTCGATCCGGTCGCGGTGGGCGTGCGTCCACACCGTGGTCGCCTTGGCGCGGTGGACCGGGTGCCGGTCTGTGACCAGGTGGATCTTGGTGTCGTAGCCGCTGATCAGACGGTTGCAGAAGGTGCCGAACCCGGCAGTGTCGAACCCGGCAGTGTCGAACCCCGCCGGCGAAGACGGTGTAACGCACCTCGCCACGCGCGCAGATCGCCGACATCGCGTGGAGAGAGAATCGTTTACCCGTCCGTGCCATGGTCGGGGTGCGCCCGACCCGCCCCCAGGTACGTCCGGACAGATGATCCGACCGTACCCCGACCTGGTCGGCGAACAGGATCACCGCGCCCTCGGCCTCGGCGCGTTTCACCAGCGCCGGATAGGTGACCTGGACCCACTCCGCCAACGCTTCCGGCGTCCGCCTCGATCGCGCGACGATCCGGACGCTGGAACGACAAGCCCATACGCGCCAACAACTTTCCCATCCCACGCTCGGTATAGGACACCCCGAACAGTCGCCGCGCGAGTTCACCGACCTTGCGGCGCGTCCACAACTTCCCGCCCAGATCCAACTGATCAGGGGCGAACTCCACAACCGCCTCCACCAACGCCATCTCCTGATCCGGTGTCAGTTTCCGCGGCACACTCGCCTTACACCCCGGCCGTCGCGACTCCAAACCAGCCACACCACCGAACGCGTAACGGGCCTTCCCATTGCGGATCGAGTTCTCCGACACCCCGAACACCCGCACCGCCTCCGCTGCCGACATCTCCTCACCCACCGCAGTCACCACCCGCATCCGCACCGCCTCCTGCTGACCCGGCGAAAGCCTGCGCGTATCCACCCTCAGGTCAGCACCTACCCCGCAGGTCTACACGAACACCATCCACATCCACAAACATTCAGTTCCGGGTCAATAGGTCTGTTCGATCCAGGTGGTGATCGTGATGCGTAGTTCTTCATGGGACAGGGTTCGGTTGATGCGCTTGTCGCGACGGTGCTCTGGCGGGTGACGGGATCGGGGATTTCCTGGTCCTGGCCGCGGCGATCCGCACGTTGGTTCCGGACGTGATGAGCCTTGCCGGACATCGGCTCCGGATCTGTCCGCCTGTTCCAGGTAGGGCAGGTGGTGAGTGTCGTCGACCAGAGCGCCCATCGACCGGAACAATCCCAGCGTCCACGAATGTTCTCCCGCCAGAGCAGGTTCGGTCGGTTGCCTGATCGCTACCGTCGACTGTGTTCTCCGTGCCGGACGTGCCGCGTCGGCACCCTGGAAGCATCGTATGCCCGAGCCTTTGGCGCGGCAGCGTCGGCTTCGTGGGTACGCATCGCGGCGGTACTGCCCACAGGCCTCGAGGGATCAGTGGAAAAATCCATATCTACCTGCGTTTTTCCGCTGATTTTGATTCAGGTGCGTATTGCCTCATGTCAAGATGCGCGCGTAGCCGGGGTCGTTGCTTCACTTGCGGATGCGCGCTTGTTTCCCGGTGTGGTGGTAGGGGTCGAGCGGCCGGTCGCCTTGGCGAGGACCAGCGCCAGGAGTTGACTGTTCAGGTCCTGGATCTCCCGCTGCACGGCCGTCGGGTTGATCTGGACGTAGGTCTGAGCGAGTGTCTTCTTGACCGTTTTGTCGATCTTGTCGTGCCGGTCGGCCTGCTGGTGCGGGGTGGTCGCGGTGTCGTATTTCTTGGTGACTTTCGCGCCGTCGCGGTCCTTGCTGATGAGCTTCTGCTGCGGGTAGAAGTAGTTGGTCAGCTTCGATTGCAAGACCCAGATCTTGTTGAGCAGCAACAGTTCCGCCTGCGTGTCGTAGCGGTGGTAGCCGACGATCGTCCGCACGACAGCCCAGTTCTTCTGTTCGACATGGGCTCCGTCGTTGCTGTTGCCGGGCCGCGACCGGGTGAAGGTGATCTCGCGTTGCGCGCACCAGGCCAGCAGGTGATGATTGATGAACTCGCCGCCGTTGTCGCTGTCCGCGCCGAGAACTTCGAATGGCATTGCGGCGCTGATCTCTTCGAGTGCGGCCACAACCCACCTGCGGGCCTTGTTCGGCACGCTGCGATTCTCGGTCCAGCCTGTGGCGATATCGGTCACCGTCAGCGTGTAGGCGTGATCACCGATCGCGTTACCGCCCTCGTGGCCGACCAGATCGATCTCGACGAAACCCGGCTGCGTGTCGTCCCACCCGGCCCACGTGCGCACCGGGATCTGCGATTTGAGCAGCGACCCCGGCTTGGTCAGCGACCGCCCCTCAGGCGATGCTTCGCGCGTTCACCCGCCAGGCGGCGGTCGATCGTGGCCGCCGACATACCGGCCAGCAACACCGCGTCGTCATCAGTGATGTCGAGCTCACCGAAACGGCGCAGCGTGACCACCAGCTGCGGCAACATCGGCGCCAGCCGCTTCCCCGCGGGCATGCCCAACACCGCCCAACAGAACACCAGGCCCGCAACGACATTCGCACCGTACTTCGGTGGTCGCGGCGCCCGGGCCCGCACAACCCGGGGCCGCAGCGCGTCGGACAGGGCCTTGCGGGCATGGTTGCGGCGCCAACCGGTGGTGGCACACAACTCATCCAATATCCGACCCTTGTCCGATTTGGTAGCCCGCGCGTAACGAGCCGCGATCACCTTCGTCACAGCCTTGCGTTGACCCAACGTCAGCCCCATCATCCAGGACCTAACCCGACCAGCAACAACAGCCGAGGAAAGCACACCGCACGCGCGCACAATCATCTGAGGCAACGATGGTTGCTATGCGCGCATTTTTGATGAGTCAACGCGCGGTGTTGACAACTGGGTCGTCCTTAAGCCAAGATATTCGCAGCGCCAGAGCTGCGCCCAGATCCCGAAAATCCGGGAACACTCCTCACCCCAATAGCTTTCAACAAAGGCTCCGACCACACCCGGCGGGGCCTTTGTCATTCCCACACCAGGCCATCGGAAACCCTGGCCCCACACGTGGCACGCCCCCGAAAACCCGTCGACAACAACGACATGCGGGCAGAGCCTGCCACCACACCACGCCCTGATCCCGCGCCGGTCTCCCGCTACCCCTCACACTCGCGGTCGCAGACCGAGCCGGCGCATCGGGGCGTCCCACCCCGCCCCCGGTCACCAGCACCGGGGGCGGGGCCCCTACCGGTACGGAAACGAGTGCTGGAAAAACTGCCGCGGTCAGCAACTCCTGGCGCCGACCGCTCACCACGTCCACCCGAATCACGCACACCCGACAGGAGGTGAATCCATGGGCACCATCGTCCTCGCCCTGCTCGAACTCGTCATCGAGATCGCGCCGGTGCTCTTCCCGCTTCTCGGCCTCTGACCTCGCCGATACGGCATCCACACCGCAGCGTGCGGATGGCCGAACGGATGCATGGCATCCGGAGTCCGCTCGAACTTCTCCAAGGGTGGTGACCACAAGCCTTGTCCGACAAGGAAATCATCGAATCCGTCCGGTTCGCCAACCATCAGCCCGCACAGAATTATGTGCAGACCGATGGCGGGCAGCTGGTAACGCCGGAGTTCCTGGCATTCATTCAGCAGGCATTGAGCGGCAAGCTCGCCGACAACGCCGAAACCCAAGAACTGGACCCACAGGTCAAGGCACTGGCCGAGGAGCTGTCGGTGATTCATCTGCCTGCCTGGCAGAGCAAGACCTCGCCGCGGACCGCTGAGGCGACGGTAACCGGTATCAAACAGGCGACGCGAGTAGCGGAATACCTCGTCAAGCGCGGTGTTCGCGTGCAACCCGAGTTGGAGGAGATCCGCTGGGTGGCTACTCCCGGCGGTCCGCCCGGCGCGTTCGACACCGGCATCCACATCACCAAGGACGCCGATGGTGCGTGGCCCGCGCCGGATCCGGAATCGTTCTACGACTTCGACGATATCGAGGTCACGCAGACCGATGAGGGCGCTTGGTGCGCCGTGCATCCCCGCGGCCTTTCCTTCGAGGCCGTGACCAAGACCGAAGCCTATGCGGGTGTGGTCGATCAGCTGCGTCAGCGGATCGAGCAGGCTCGCGGGCAGCAGCAATAGCTCACGAAAGGCGGTGGCGCGGTGCCTGAACGAATCGTGTTCCCCGACATCGAGAAGACACTGGTCGATTACCTCACCGCGCAACTCGCGGCGGCCTCCGACACCGCGAAAGTGGTTACTCGCGTGCCGGATCCGCGTCCGGCTCGAATGGTCCGGGTGGTCCGCAATGATCGCAAGCAGCGATTGGATCACGAGGACGGATACGGCAGGCGTGGCGCGAACCTGATTCTGGACCGCTCGCGAGTGGTGTTCGAATGCACCGACGACTCCGGCACCGCTGCCGGTTTGGCCGGGCTGGTCCGGGCGATCCTGGCCGGTGCGTCCCCCGGTTATCTGGGGGCGGTGTGGTGCGACGCCATCGATGATGTCGGCGTCGAGAACGACACCGACCCGGCGACCGCCGCCCCACGGCAGGTGATCACCGCCGATCTGTTCGTTCGCGGCTCGATCCTCACCTGAATCCGCGCGGTACAACCCTGCTGGGTTGCGCGATTCCTCCAACGTGCGGGGCGCTGTCCCCGCCCGGCTCCCGCATAGGAGCCGAACCGAATAACCGAATCCCGATGGGCCTGCGCAACGATCCCAAAGGGAGAAAACGAAAATGGCTCAGCCTTCTAGCAAGTACATCGGTGCAGGCACCCCGATCTCGGTTACCGGCGGTGTGCTGGCCGCCCCGCTGGGCACCACGCTGCCCACCAGCAGCTCGGACAGTCCGAACGCCGCGTTCAAGCCCCTCGGTTACGTCTCCGAAGACGGTATCGAGTCCAAGGGCGAGCGTCGGGTCGAGATGATCAAGGACTGGAACGCCGACGTCATCGCGAACCTGCAGACCGAGCACTCGGTCCGTTTCGGTCTCACCCTGTACGCGGTATGGGACGAGGATGTCCTCAAGGAGATCTTCGGCGCGGGCAATGTCACCCCGACCGCGGCCACGGCCAGCACCGGCAAATTGTACAAGATCATCGAGAACGGTGCGGTATTGCCGTCCCGCTCGTGGATCTTCGACATGAAGAACGAGAGCAAGAAGCTGCGGATCGTGCTGCCGAACGCCAAGATCTCGCAGGTGCAGGAGCGGCGGTTCGTCTCGCGAGAGCTGGCAGGCTTCACCATCACCGTTGAAGCGTTCAAGGACGACACCGGTGTGAAGGCCTACCGCTACCTCGACGACGGCATTAAAACCGCCTGATAAGCCCCCAGCGGCGGCGGGATTCACCCTATGCGCAGGCCCGCCCGCCGCCGCTGGGCCCTTTACCCAGAAATTGCCTGCGCACCACTACACGTAACGAAAGGGTCTGTGCGCCAATGACTTCTCCGAAAGCCCCGATCACGCTCAACCGTCCGGTCCAGGTGAAGGACGACTTCATTCATCGGGTCGATGGCACCGAACTCCGGTTGCCCTCCTTGTCGTACCTCAAGCCTGGCCTGATCCGTCGCATCCGCCGCCTCGGCGATGTCGATGCGATGTACACCCTGCTGGAGCTGACGCTCTCGGCCGAAGCGCTCGCCGTGCTGGACGATATGGACCCGGACGCTTACCACGAACTGCTGGATGCCTGGCGCACCCACTCGGGGGTCAACCTGGGGGAATCCTGAGCCTCGATGCTCTGCTCGAAGAGCATTCCGAGGCGATCGAATACGACCTGATCACCCTCGGCCTGCGGTTGCGTCACCTGGGCAGCGAACTGCTCGGCTGGCGCGACCTGAAGGCTGTTATCAAATGGCTGCCCGTCGATTCCGCGTTGCAGCGGTCGATGAACCCAGACAATCACCGCTGGCAGCTCAACAATTGGCTGCTTGCCGATATGACTGATTCACTGCGCTGGCTCGTGTGGTCCAAAACCGAAGACGGGAGCCGTGGCCGGAACCGGCCCGAACCGGTGCAGCGGCCCGGCATGAAATCCGACCGCGAGCGCGTCGGCACGGCTGTCGGCATCGATCAGATGAACGACTTCCTCGACTGGGATCGGTAGCTGCCTGCGGCTGCGCTCGTAGCCGCAGGCAGCGGCGATCTGCGGAAGCGGCCGAGAAAGTAGATGTGAATGTGGAGAAAACGATGAGCTCCAATGTGCGGATTCCGCCGGACTCCAGGCGCCCTTCGGCGACTGATATTAATACTTCTCGGCCCGAGCGGTCGCGCCCGTCGTTGATGTCGATGCCCGACATTCTGGCGATGGCGACCAACGGCCACCCCGCGCCGGGCAGGAAGATGACCCTGCCCAGCGGAGCCGTGTGGGAGGGCGGCACGACCAGCGGAACGTCGATTATCACCACGCCCGGTGACGATGCGACCGCGCTTGCCGCGGAGGTGGCGGCGAACGAGATCACCGGCGGTGCAAGCCGGATCGACTCGCTCGCCCGCACCTTCCACGAGATCCTCAGCGCGGTGCCGACGTTCGTCGCGAGCTGGATTGGCGGTGCGGCTGCCAGCAACGCGGATCGGGCGAAAACGGGCACCAGTACCCGGCTTGTCAAGGTCTCTTCCCGCACCACCATCACCAATCCCGCCGGGAGTCCGATCGACCAGGGTGCGAATGAAGTTGTCGAGCAGCTGCCCGACGATTCCGCCGTGACGGGTGAATCGAGCATCGCCGACCGGACTCCGATCCGCCGCGCGGCCGGCGGCATGGTGTTCGGGCCAGGCGGGTCGCGCGACGACGTGATCCCCGCGTGGTTGTCCAATGGCGAGTATGTGGTCAATGCCGCGGCCACGTCGAATACGCTGCCCTTACTGGAGGCGATCAATGCGGGATGGGTGCCTTCGCCTGCCTATCTGGCGGGGATGCTGCCCGGATTCGCGCACGGTGGCCTGGTCGGCGATGCCGCCTCGGCCGAGCGTTGGCGCGACGTGCTCGCAGATAACCTGCATGCGCCGAGCAAACCGGCTGCTGCGGGGTTCCGCCCGCAGGATTTCGGCCTGTTCGGTTGGTCCGCTGATGCTCTGGGCACGCTAGGGAACTTCGCCGCTGATGCCGGTGGCGCGGCGGGCGCCGCGGTCGGCTCGGCAATCGCCCCGCTTTTCGCGCCGAACGGTCTGCTCGGCACCTTGTTCGGCGGTGCTTCCGCCGCATCGACCGAGCCGACGATGGCGATTCAGCGCCGGATACCGGAGGTCGGCGGGGCGCCGGACCCGTTGACCGCCTCTCTGCACATCGAACCGAAGGGGATCCCGCAAGGACATGCAGGCCCTGGGGCGTTCACGACCCCGCTGGGCACGCTCTCCGATCTCCCCGCCGCCACACAGAGCGCAGGGCTTACCCAGATGGGTGCACTGGCTGATGCTTTCGGCCGCGGCCTGGAGGGCGCTGCTATGGCGGCCGGTAGCCGAGTCGGCGCCGCTCTCGGCGCGGCGATTGGCCCGGCTCTCGGCCCTGCGGGCGCGCTGGCCCCGGAAATCGGCGCCGAGCTGGGCAGTCTGATCGGCTCCCGATTCGGCGGGAGCCTGCGCGCATCGATGACCGTATCGGGTCAGACTGGTCCGAATCCGGCGACCATGGGCAACGGTGGGACAGCCGCTACCGACCAGGTCCCCGGTGTGGGGCTGGGCGGCAATCCGGCTGAGGAGAGTTTCGCACCGGGCCAGGTAGGCGGCCTCGGCGGTGTCGGAGGTGGCGGAGGCGGCAGCCCGTGGTCAGCCTCCTCGGGAGGCGCGGACGGCGGTGCCGGTGGTGGGAGCTGGCAGTACGTGCCGAGTGGCACGGCAGGTGTCACCGGCGGTCCGTACTGGGATTACACTCCTTCCGGCGAAGGACCCATCAATCGGTATCCGGCGGATCCGAACGGCCCGCTTGTCGTGCCGGATGTCCGTGGCGGCCTTTCTGTGCAGGGCATTGTCGATGATCTGCGCCAACAGCCGAAACTGTCCATCGGGGGCACCGACGAGGCAGCTGTACCGGATACCGAGACACCGGCCATCGCTGTTCCCGCTGTCGATGGTCTGGAGGTGAAGACACCTGAAAACCCGGTCAAGTATTACAACCCGTTCGAAGGAAACTTCACCGACCTGTCCAAGTTAGCGGGGCAGGAGGTCGGCGCGGACTTCGGCAGCACGGTCGATGCCATGCTCGGCGGAGACCAAAGCCTGTTCGGTGGGAAAGACGGCGCATTCGGCAAACTGGGCGCCAGATTGGGTGGCGCGATCGGCACGGCGTACGAAGACGCCGACCCGGACAATGCATGGCTGCACACCATCGGCGCGCTGGTCGGCGGTGCTACTGGCATCGAGTGGACGCCGGCGAATTGGCAGCAGCCGCCGGAACCGACCTTCGAACAGCAGCTCGGCATGGTGGCCCTGCAGAGCGGTATCAATGGTCTGCAGCAGGGTGGCCTGGTCGGCGGTGTCACCGGCGCTGTTCGCGGTGTCGGGACGGCACTGGGGAGCGTGGCCGGTCGGACCCTTGGCACCCTGGCGGCTCCGTTCCTCGGTCCGGCGGGGGCGGTGGCCCCCTTTATCGGAGAGATGATCGGCTCTGTGGTCGCCTCGACCGCCGCTGATTTCATCACCAAGCCGATCGAGCTGGCGGCCGGTGCGGTCAAAGAGGAGGTCGGCAGCGGCTTCGGCCTGGTCGATCTCGCCAAAGGCTCGGGCGGCCGGACCGCCCGCGGCGACATCTACAACTTCAACGGCATGGATCCCAAGAGCGCCGCCATCGCGGTGGAACGGGTCCGCCGACGCCGCACGGTGGCGCAACAACGCGGAGGAGGGCTCGGCAGATGACCCACCAGTTACTCGATATCCACGACACCAAGATCGTGGTCTGGGATGTGAACGGCCGGGTGTGGCACCTGTCCGGCGCGAACGCCGGACGGGAGGGGGTCCGGCTGTCCAACCAGCGGGGATTCATGTTCGCCCCGGTGCAGCTGCTGGTGTCCGAAGGTGCGCGTCAGGACGGCGCGACTTTCCTGCGGTCGGTGCGCGCCAAAAAGGAATGGGATTTCCTGGCGGTCATCACGCCGTCGGCGAAAAGCACCGGCACAGGCTCGATCCGAGACTTCTACGCGGTGCACGACGCCTGGTTCCGGGGCTGGTCCACCGACAAGCCCTGCACTCTCGGGTTCTTCACCCGGCATCAGGGGTGGCGGTTCCAGAAGGTGCAACTCGATACCGCGCCCGAACCGATCAGTGAGATGGATCCGGCCCGTAATGCCCTCGCGCTGTACCGGATGTCGGCCACGGCCATGGACCCGCTGCAGCAGCACTTCGAGGAGGCTTCGGTATGGACCAATAGTGCGGGACGTGGTGAGGGCACAGTGCGTGCCCGCAATGCCGCCGACCAGCCCGCCTGGCCGCGCTACACCATGAACGGGCCGGGGCGCTGGGCGATTCTGGACCCGACCGGTGGCGATGAACTGCGCCTTGTGCAGACGCCGCTGCTGGAGGCCAAACAGACGCTGCGTATCGACACCCATCCACGCCACCGCACCGCGCGACTGTATTCGGCTACTGGCTCCGGCCGGAACGTCTGGGGTCAATTGGCCGGTCGCCGCTGGCTCGCCTCGCTACCACCGTGGAGTTCCACCGATATCACCGTCCGGGTCGAGGGCGGCACTGTGCAGTCGAGCCTGATCGCGTCGGTCACGCCGCGGTCGTCGAGGCCGTTCTGATGAGCGCGCCGATGTGGGACCCGCAGGCCGAAGCGCTACGCATGGACCGAGCGGAACAAGACGAGCGCGACGAGTACCGCGATCCCGAAGTGCTGGTGCGCTATTGGAACAAGTTCATGCGCGAAGTGGGCGAGGAACACAGGTACCTCTCGCTCGAGTTCACCTACCCGCGCAATGCCGCGGGCGGGTTGAAGATGGTCTGCCCGCGCGACATGGTCCACTTCGACCACTTGTTCAACAATCCTGACGGCGAAGATGCGACCATCCCGATCACGGTGAACACCAAGGGATTCCGCTGGGACGGCTACATCACCAAGGCGGCCATCGTGCGCGACGAGCACGGCGTGGAGACCGTCGATATCGAGGCCATCCACTGCTGGAACCACATCGCCACGATCTGCTGCTGGGCCAGCCCCTTCGCGCCGATCCTGGCGCAGTTCCCTCGACATATGATCCAGTTCGGCCCGGTGCGCACCATCATCACCAACTATCTCACCGCGAACTTGATGCGGCTGCAGGCGCCCGGTTGGGCGCCGCCGGGCGCGGCGGGCAACCCGGACTGGGGCGGGGTCGGCAACACGCTGTTCCCGATCGCTGTGGTCCCGGTGGATCCGTTGACCGACACCAGCGGGTGGAGCGCAGCCTCGGCCCGGTTCGATATGGCCGACAAGTTGTTCGCGCCCATGCTGGAGGACTCGGGAGTGCTGCTCACCGCCCGGTTCTTCCTGCCCGGCGAGGACGAGCAACCCGCACCCAAGTGGTACTACTTGGACCGGCCGACGGTTGTGCTGGAGACGGAGGACAAGTCGGGCGTTACCGGCAATACCGGCAGTCTGCTCGACGGAATCCGTTCCTGGATCGAAGAGTTCAGTGACGACGGCACTACGCCCGTCCGCTACCCCAACTTCAACTCCACCACCGACTATGAGGCGGTATACGGCGAGCACGGCCCGCGCGGAACATTCAAGAACTTCCCGTGGGTGTGGTACTTCGAGGGCGAGTATTCCGGTATCGGACGCTCGGAGATCGCGCTGCACAAGCCCACCGCCACTGATGTCATTATCGGCGGCCGGTCGCCGGGCTGGGTGAACGCGGGTATCGAATTCGTGCTCAAGGGCCTGCTCTCGCTGGTCGGTCTGGGCTTCCTGTATCGCGGTCAGCTCAACGACGTTTTCCTGGCCTGGATGGTCTACCGGGACATGGAGCGTGTCGACCGGGCAGGCCCCTACGCCTTCCGCGAGTTGTATATCACCGGTAGCGACAAGGCATTCAACCTCGATGGTCTGGTCGCCGCCCGCCAAGGCATGCACTTGACTCGCGGTTACACCAGTAAACGGGTCACGGTCGAAGACGGCGCGCCCTACATCCTCGGCAGGGACTTCCACCTCGGCGACCAGATCGGGTTCGCGATCGACAACCACATCTTCACCGATTACGTGACCGAGCTGACCTTCACCGACGACCGCGCGACCGCCGCACACTGGCAGATCGTCGTCGGCGACGGTTCCGACGAAGAGGACTCGATCGTCAAAGCCTGGCAGCGGCTCGGCCGGGTGGCCTCCGCGGTCAAGGATTTGGCCACCGACGTCGGCGCCGACCTCGACCTGCTCATCTTCTGATCTCGTCCGTGAGGAGAAAACATTGGCCGACATCACTTTTCCGGCCCACATCACACTACGCCGTACACCGGACGGCACTGGTCTTCCCGTCCTCACCGCCGAGGTAGCGGTCACCGACGACGTCGCCGAACTGTCACTGCCGCCAGGCCCGCGGGGGCCGCAGGGGCGACCTGGGCAGCCTCGTACCACCTTCCGCAAAATGGGCGCGATTCCCAATGCGACCGGTCGACCGAGCGGACTAGGCCCGGCCGACCGCGGTAAATGGTGGCATCGGCTCGACGACAACGGCATGGATGTGTGGACCGGCGCCCAGTGGCAGCATTCGCCGCAGGCCGTCGGCCCGCAGGGGCCATTGGCTCCGGCCAATGCCATCACCGTTGCCGCGACCGAGCACAACGAGAAACTGACCACACCCGCTGTCGAGTTCACCGGCAGAGGTGCCGCGCAAAAGGTGAAGGTCACTGCACCGGCAGGCCCGCAGGGGCCGAAGGGGCCCGCGGGCACGTCCGCGCCGATCGCGTCGGCAAAGGATTACGACACCACGACCAATCCGACCCCCGGCTCGACCCTCGCGTATCACCGCGCCACCCAGAAGTTCCGGCCGACGCCGCCGCCGCTGGGCACCGGACCGTGGTCCTGGTATCAGGAGGATTTCAACGCCAGCAAGGAAGGCAATGCCAATGACACCCAGTTGATCGCGGGCACCTTCACCGTGCCTGCGCAATCGTTCGCCTGGCGGCCAGTGGTGCATGGGCATATGTCGGTATACGGCAGTTCGGGATCGGGAGTCGAGGCCACGGTCCGGCTCGGCAGCACGACCGGCGCCGTAGTCGCCGCGCTGCCCAAGTCTTCCGGCGGTTACCTGAT
Organism: Nocardia sp. TBRC8007; assembly: GCF_056629435.1. NCBI lineage: Bacteria > Bacillati > Actinomycetota > Actinomycetes > Mycobacteriales > Nocardiaceae > Nocardia > Nocardia sp. TBRC8007. The sequence goes on from NZ_JBWSOR010000012.1 coordinate 12,376, forward strand.
GCTGCCGATACTTCCCTGGTACCGCGACGACCGCAACAGCAAGTCGCTCTCACCGGCCTCCGCCTTCGCCACTGTGCCCGCAGGGCGAGAAGCGACGCTGGTGGTAGTCGCGCAGCGCACCAGCTCCAGCGGGGTCATCGGCTACTCCCGGACGATGGCTTCGCTGGTAGTCCACGCCCAGCCCATCTGAATGAGGTGACATGTCCACCGTAGGTGAATACTTCGAAACCACGCTCGTGCGTGGCATCGACGAGAACGCGGGTGCGCTCGGGCTGGTCCAGTCCCTGCACGGCACGCCGCGCACAGGCGCACTCGAACTGATGACCGGTACGCCTGGTCCCGCAGGACCGCAGGGTGCGGTGGGAGCGGCTTTCCGCTGGGAGGGCGATATCGCCGACCAGGCAGCCTTGGCCGCGCTGGCGTCGAAACTGACCACCGCCCATGCGGGCAAGTCATGGCGAGTTCTTGCCACAGATACCCTGATGTACTGGAACGGAACGTCATTCGACACCTTCACCGACGCGTTCGGTGCGGCGGGCCCGGACGGCGCACCGTGCACGCTCAGCATCGGAACGGTCGACACCGGCCCGGTCGGTTCTGAGCTGCGGGTTACCGTGACCGGCACCCCGCCGAACCTGGTGCTGAATCTGACTGTGCCGCGCGGCGTCAAGGGCCGCAAGGGCGAGCCCGGCGGTCCGGGTCCGATCCGGCAGGCGCCCGACTATGCCGACGGCCCCCATGTCGACCGCGCCGTCCCGGTGTGGGACGAGGGAGCGAAGAAATGGAAGCCTGCGCCTCATCCCGGCCTGCGCGGTCCCTGGTCGATCCTGGGAACCCAGGCGTGGGACGGCGGCGCGGGTTTCGCCGCCTCGCAGAGCAATATCAACGGACCGCTCACTGTCGCGCAACTGAAAGTCCCGGCGCAGGACACCGACTGGCGCCCAGTTATCTCGGGCGGTGTCATCGCGGCGACCGCCGAAGGTGTCGGTAACTTCAATACCCGTGTCGATGCCGAGGTCCGGATCGGTTCCGCCACCGGGCAGATCGTCGCGCTCGGCAGCGGAATCCCTTTCGGAGCGCAAGGATACTGCTACTTCCAGCCCTATTACGCCACAAGAGGACTAGCTCCGGCCAGCGCGGTCGGAGTGATCTCGGCCGGTCAACAAACCACCTTGTTCGTGGTGCTGCGCCGCAACAAAGGTGGCTCCAAATTCAGCTATATCAGCTCCAATGCCCAGATCACCTGTTGGGCAAGGCCGGTTACGGCGCAGTGAGGCGAAGAAGGAAATGACCGATCAAAACAACATCGTCTACGACGACGACATCATGATCACCATGCGCGGCGTCTCCGATTCGATCGGGCTGCCGTATACGGTGAACCCACTCGAACTCATCGACCGTGAGGCCGTGATCGAGCTGCGCGAGGGGCGGACAGGGCCTGCGGGCGCGGAAGGCGACCCGGCGTGGCCGTGGCAGTGGCAAGGAGATATCGCCGATCCGGCCGCGCTGCAGGCATTGCGGCTGACTATCGCCGATGCCCGCAAGGCGTGGCGGGTGGTCTCGGAGAACGCCATCTACTTCTGGACCGGGCTCGAATTCATTGCCTTCGCCAAGGCATTCCGACGCACCGGAAAACCAGGCCCAGCCAATGTGCTGACCGGTGCTGCGGTCGCGGGTGCCGCCGGGTCCTCCGCCAGTGCCAGGTTCGTTGGTTCGAGTCCGGGGCAGCGCCTCGAAATCACTTTCCCTGCAGGCGTTATTGGTGATGCGGGCGATCCCGGTGGGGTCGGGCGTCTCCAGGACGCCGCCGACGTGTTGACCGATAGCAAACACCAGTTCGATCAGGACTTCATCCTCTCCTGGAGCACTGCGGCAGGCAAGTTCGTGCCGACGCCGAACCCGCGCTTGGGGGGACCGTGGGCCATCGGCGAAAGCCAGTTCAGCAGCGGCACGAACTTGAAAGTGCTCGCGGCGATCACCATTCCCGGTCAGTCCGCGGCATGGCGTCCGCGAGTCGTCGGATCGGTCGCCATCTCGTCGGACAGTAGTACACGCGTCGATGTGGAAGTCCGCGTCGGTGGGCCAGAAGGTGAGCTTGTCGGTTATGGTGTCGGTTACCGCCTGAGCAACTTTGGGTGGGTACCGATCGGTCCGGAATTCGGCTACCCGATGAAACCCGATTCGAAACTCGGTGTTGTGCAGCCCAATCGGACGATCACCCTATATGTGATCGCCAAACGTGTAATGGGCAATGGCACCTATACGGTCAATTCCACCAGTGCTCAGCTCATTGTCTCCGCTGAACGCGTCTGAGTTCGCGTCGACTCTCATTCATTCCGGCCGGTGCTTTCCCTCCGGTCGATCCGATTTCGCATGCCGAATCCGGCTGCGGCTGTTCGAAAGGCATTGATCCATGGCTGATCTGCCCCCGTTGAAGTACGGAAAAGTCGTCGGGCGATTCCTCGCCAATGTCATCGACGGCCCCGATCTCGGCGACCTGCCGGAATTCCCGCCGCTGATCGGCACGATCACCTTCACCGCCGACGCGCCGAAGGTACTGGTCGCAGGCGCCCAGCCGAATCCGGCGACCTACGTCCAGCTACCCAAACACTACGAATGCCAGCTCGACGAGTTCGGGTATCTCACCTGGCGCGGAAAGCGCGGCGTGCGGTTGGTCGCGCCCAGCGGCGCGACGAATCCGACCCAGTGGACCTGGCGGGTGTCGTTCGACCTGTCCTACGACGGCGACCCGGTTCCACTGGAGTCGTTCAGCTTCACCGTGCCCGAGTACGTTCCGGGTTCCGACAGCAGCAACCCCGATAATGGGGCGGCCGGGCTGGTCGATCTCACCCTCGTCTCGCCCGTGCCCGCTTCCCAGGGCAATGCCGTGGTCACCGGCCCGCGCGGTGCGGGTATCCAGATCGACGGCCAGGTCGCGGCGTACAACCAGCTGCCCACGGCCCCGAAGGAGGGCGCGCAGTACATCGTCAAGGCGGACGGGCTGCTGTATGTGTATCACCAGGCGGCAGGTGGTTGGACACCGAACGGGCAGGGCATCGCGATACGCGGGCCCGCGGGCGCCAGCGATTGGGCAGGCATCACCGGCAAACCCACAACCTTCCCGCCCATCATCGGCGCCACCTCGACTACCGCCGTCGCGGGTGACGATCCCCGATTGTCGAACGCGCGAACCCCAACCGCGCACACCCACACATCGAATCAGCTCACCGACTCCACCGCTATCGGTCGCTCGGTGCTGACCGCGAGCGACGCCGCCGCGGCCCGCACGGTCGTCAGCGCTGTCGCCGCCGACGACCCTCGACTGACCAACGCCCGCACTCCCACCTTGGTCGGGCAGATCTACGACATCGTATTCAAGTCGCACAACGGAACCCGCGCGGCGGGCGCGGGCAATGTGATGCCGGAGGGCTTGCGTATCGAACGCAAGATCGCGGTCAGTTCGGTCACCTACCGCGGCGAGTCCGCGGGCACCGGCAATCTTGTTGTCGAACTGCGGCAGAACGGGACTGCCATCGCGGGCTCGTCGGCAACTATCGCCGTCGCCAATCAGGCCGGCGATACGACAATCACCCCTGCCACGCCCTGGACGTTCAACTTCGGCGACCGGATCACCGTGCATATCACCACGGTGGATACCGGCGCGGGCAAAGGCTTGCAGGCCAGTATGAAAGGCAGCACCGTCGCATGACGCTCCTCGTAGTGGGCGGTGCGGAAGTGTTGAAGCCGATGGGCATGAACAAAAGCACTCCGGATCAGTCGGTTCCGGGGCAGGAAAGCCTGAGAAAGATCACCAAGTGGACTGTGCGTGACGGCTACCCTGACACCGTCATCAGCAGTGCGGACGAGTTGATCGCCAACGCATCCGGTGCGGTCATAGTGCGTTGGCATGCCGAGGTCTCGGGTACCGTGGGGTGGAATGAGAAAAGGAAATTCGAGCTGATGCACAATGACAGATCGGTGAGTGCATTCAGCAGTAATGATAAATTGGTAAGCCCGCCCGATGAGCCGCTCACTCTTGCGGCAGGTGACCGTTTGTGGATGCGTGTGACCGGATTGAAGTCCTTCTACGTCACGACCGTCAAAGCGGGCATTAACACCTATCTCGCCTTCGATCTCGCCTGACCACCGCACCGAGTCGCCGATTTCGGCAGCATCGTCCAGATCACAGCGACAAGAAAAGCGGCCCTCATGGTGGACTGGTGATCCAGCGTGGTCGGCGGATGTTCTTCGTGTCGGCCATCATGGTATGTGGGCTTACAGGCGCCAATGTTGGACAGATATCACGGAAATATCACGGAAAACTGGCAATCTTCCCGCTCATCATCGGTGCCACCTCGACCACCGCTGTAGTCGCCGACCAGGCTGGTGATGTGACGATCACTCCCGCCACGCCTTAGACGTTCAACCCCGGCGACCGGATCACCGTGCAGATCACCGCGGTAGACCCCGGTGCGGGCAAAGTCCTGCAGACCAGTATGAAAGGCAGCACCATCACATGGCATTCCTCGTAGTGAGCGGCACGGAAGTGTTGAAGCCGATGGGCATGAACAAAAGCACTCCGAACCAGACGGTTCCGAAGAATAGCAATCGGGTGAAGATCACCAAGTGGACTGTGCGTGACAGCTACCCTGACACCGCCATCAGCAGTGCGGACGAGTTGATCGCCAACGCATCCGGCGCGGTCATAGTGCGTTGGCATGCCAATGTCTCGGGAATCCTGGCGATCAATGAGAAAAGGAAATTCGAGCTGATGCGCAATCAGGATTTGAAGGAGTCGATCAGTAGCGTCAAAGCTTCGGTAGACCTGCCCGATGTATCGCTCACTCTGGCGGCGGGTGATCGTCTGTGGATGCGTGTGACTGGATCGTACTACTACGCCACGAGCGTCATAGCGGGTGTCGACACCTATCTCTCCTTCGATCTCGCCTAGCCACCGCACCGAGCGGTTGGCTTCGGCGGCATCGACCAGTGACAAGAAAGGCGGCCATCATGCCGTGGACCGGTGATCCGATATGGCTGGCGGATGTGCTTCGTGCCGAGGGTTTGTCGGTGGTGGAGTTTCCCGGCTGGCGCGACCGCGGCCACGGTGATTTCGGCGCCATCTGGGGCATCGTCGCCCACCACACCGGCAGCTCCCGCACCCCGCCACGCGAGATCGCCTACGGACTGCCCGCTTTGAAAGGCCCGCTATCGCAGCTGCATCTGGCTCAGGACGGCACCGTCACCGTGGTCGCGGCCGGTGTCGCCTGGCACGCGGGCGCGGGCCGCTGGCCCGGATTGCCGGAGGACGACGCCAATGTCCGCACCATCGGTATCGAAGCGGTCAATAACGGCACCGAAGGTTGGAGTCGCGCCCAGTACGACGCCTATGTCGCTTGCTGCGCGGCGATCTGCCGCCGCCTCGGGCATGGCGCCGAGCGGGTGATCGGGCACAAGGAATGGGCCGGCGCCAAGCAGGGCAAATGGGATCCCGGTGGCATGGACATGGACCAGTTCCGCGCTGATATCGCGGATCGTTTGAAAGGTGTTGCTTTGATGGCGCTTTCGGATCAAGAGCAGCGTGAGCTGTTGGACAAGGTGCGGCGAGTGCATTTGGAGTTGACCGGTGCTTTCCAGTCGCGGGTGACCGATTCGGAGTATTGCGACACCCTCACTGGGTACGTGTTGAATTCCGATGCCGCTGATTACCGCAATGAGCAGCGGTTGCGGGCGTTGGAGTTGAAGTTGGATCGGGTGCTGGCCGTCGTCGAGGAGGTGTCGTGATGCGGGTTACTCGTTTTCCCGAGCCGGCGTTGGTGCGTTCGGTGCTGGTCGCGGTGAGCGGTGTGCTGGCGTATCTGCTGGGTCGTCAGCTCGATACCTCCTGGATCGAACCGGTGTTGACTCTTTACGGCCTGCTGTCGCCGGTGGTGGCCGGGGCGTTGATTCGGCCGGTGGTTACTCCGGTCGACGGCCTGGAGGGTGGGGGTTGAGGTGGATATCTTATTGGATCCTGAGGTGGTTCAGGCGGTTGGGATGGCGTTGGCGTCGGTGATCGGTGTGGTTACCGCGTGGGAGGCGCGGGCGGTGTCGAAGTTGCGGCGGCGGGTGGAGTCGTTGGAGCGGCAGGCCGTCGATGACAAGAAGCGGTTTCGGGAGGCGATTGTGTTGATTCGTGCGTTGCGGCGGCATATCGATGAGTTGCGTGGTTTTCTGCGTGTTCATTTGCCTGGTCATCAGCCGCCTACGCCGGGGTATCGTATCCCGCCGTCGTTGCAGGAAGAGATCTGACATGACATGTATTTACCGGTTGCCGGTCGATGCTTCGGCGGTGTGGACCGATGTCTTGGTTCCCGCTGGTGGTCGTTTGGTGCACGCGCGTACGGAGTTCGGTCGTCTGATCACTTATTGGAGTCATGAGGGTGGTCCTGATGCTCCTGCGAGTGAGTCGCGTCGTTTGCGTACTGATTCGTTGCCGTTGGCTCCTGGTGCGGGGCCGGGGTTCATTCGTGGGGTGGCGGGGTTGCCTGGTGCGGTCGCGTTCGTGGTGGAGGACTGGTTGTTGTGGGTGTATCAGCAGCCCCCGGCCAATGATCCTTGATCGGGGGAGGTTTCCTCCGTCGCTGGTGGTGGCTGAATCTCGTTGGTAGTGCGAACTGAACAACTCGAAACCTGAAGCGGCCTGGATGTGTTCCGGGCCGCTTCCTCATTTTCCTGTCTTCCTCGGTGTGGGTTGTCGAGGTGGATCGGGTATCGATCAGTGAAGGTGTTGTGGTCGTGGCATACACCGGTTTTCTCGGTGCGCCTGCCGGTCGTGGTGAGCGTGATGAGTTCTTGGGTTGGGTAGCTCGTCGCGTTGCTCATCTGGATACGTTGACTCCCGCTGTCGACGATCTGGCCGAGCAGTCGGTCGGTGGTGGTGGGCGGGTGCACACCTTTCATGGGATGAATCCTGATTCGGCTGCTCGGATGGTCGGGCGTATCGATGTGCGTCGTGAGTTGGTGGCCGATGCCCGTGAATCCGTGACCACGACGACGTCGTTCGGTGATAACCCTGCGGTGGTGCCTGTGCGGCAACAGGTTCCGACCCCGCCATCTTCAGGGCCGAAGGTGCAGAACATCAGCGCGACGAACTCCTCGTTATCTGACAACCCGTTCGACGACCCAGGTGACCGTCTTCTATATGCGCTGCGGATGGCGGAGGTGCAACAGGCAGAGCAGGAGTTGCTCGGCATGTCGCCGGACGACCCGCGGTACAAGGAGATGGGGAAAAAGCTGCTGGATGCGTGGAGCGATCTGCAGAACCTCAGGGAGAAAGCGGAGGCGGCTGAGCAGGGTGATCGAGGGTCGTCTGTCGTTCCCCCGGAATCATCGGGTTCCTCGACTCCGGCGGATAAGTCGACTGGTGGTCCTGCATCGTCTGGACCCGCTTCCTCGGCATCTTCGGCCCCGTCTTCGGGTGACTCGGCGTCGTCGGATTCGGTGGGTGGTGAGTCGCAGGCGCCGCAGCGCGGTATCGCTGGCAGGAGTTTGCTGGATATGCCGGACACGACCGGTCGCGTTCCGGGGGATGTCTGGGAAGGGGTCATGCTCGATGGGCGGCGGGTGACCTACCGTATCCCGGAGGGCAATGGCGCTGACACGGTCGATTTGGAGATCGAAAACTCTAACGGCACGATCGATCGGTGGCGGATCGCTCGTAATGGGCGTGGTGGGTTGCAGCACTGGCATGACGATGCTGACGGGAATTCTTCCTATGCTGGTAAGGCGACCGCGGAGGGTGATTGGTATCTGCAGAGTTTCGCTGCGGGGAGGTCGACTTCCGGTGTGCCCAGTCACGAGTCCGCCGCGGATGCGGGGCTCGAGAATATTTACACGCCGTCCTACGACGCGGACGGAAACCGCGACGGGATCGATGTCGGTGTCCTCAACGACAAAGGCTTGTACGACAACCAGCACATCGATTTGTATAACAACACGACTTTCACCGAGACGGTCGGTGTCGCTGGTGGTGGGTACGGCAGTGTCGTGGTGGGGCAGGTCGACAATACCGGTCGCGGTTGGATGGTCGGCGCCGACGATGAACGGTGGGATGTGTTTCCCGACGAAAACGGGAAACGTGTGTACCGGCGTCTCGACCCGGATACCGGGGGATACAGCTTCGTCTACCAGCACGGCCCCGACCTCAGGGTGGAGACCCGCAACGCTTCCGGGCGGGTGGTGGATTCCCAGACGTTCGGTCCGGACGGGAAACTGTTGTCCACCCTCGAGCGTGTCGGTGGGTTGCTCATCGCGGGCAGGCGTGGAGAAGACGGCGAGTTCGTATACGACTTCGTCGACGAGAAGGCCGGCCGCTCCTCTGCCAGGGGGACACTCGAACACCTCCCCGACGGTGGCATGTTGTTGCGCTACCGCAATGGTGAGACGGTCGAGGTAGACGCCGACGGGAACCCGACCGATACCCGAGGCCTGTTGGAAAAAGCCCTGGATCTCGATCAGGCCATGCGCCGGGGGGCGACAGAAGCCGCGGTCGAGCTGGTCGAAGGCCTCGGGGCGTTGAGTGGTGTCAACGACAACATCAACCAGATCGGTGGACTTTTCGGCAGGCAGCCGAACCTGACAACCCGGGCCGCCGCCGCACTCGGTATGGGGCAGAGCGTTGTCGCGCTCATGGTCACCAGTTCCGAAGCCCAGCACAAAAACCGGGAAACGATTCTGCGTTTCCTCACCGGGAAGCAGGGGATCGGGGAATCGCTGGGTGATATCTGGGCCGACAGCAAGGCGTCGTTGAACGAGACTTCCAAACTCGTGATCGGCACCGACTGGAACAACTTCTCGAGCGATCCCGGAGGCACTCTCGGCAGGGCGGTGTTCGGCACCGCGACCCTTATCGCGCCGACCAAAGGGCTGGGGGCCGTGGGCGCTGGCGCCAAAAGCGCGGCCGGGGCCAGCCGAACCGGCCGGGTCGCCGCCGACGCCGGTGGCGCCAGCAGCCGCGCGACCGCGGCAGCGATCGATACCGCAAGGACCACCCCGTCAAAGGCTATAACTTCCGCTCTCAGTGCCTCAAGATCTGCCCGAACCCCAACCGAACGCCGCTCTACAACACCGGGACAAGCCAGCAAACCTGGGCGCAACGCCACACCGGCCGACGGTTCTGTACGACGAACCGGCCTAGGCGGCAAACCTGGCAGTGAATCACGGGCGAGCACCCTGAGGTCAAAACCACCAAGAAAGCCGACCGAAGAGCTCGCCCCCGGATCCGTGAGGGCTTCCGAATCAAATTCTCGGCGCATATGGAAAGGTCAAGGAGTCGAGACCAACACAGATGCAGTTATCGAGAGCCGTGTAACCCAAAGCAATACACATAAAATCGGCGATAGCAAAGTAGTAGAATTCGCCGAAGCGACCAAATATGCGTCGCGACAAAGTGTCAATTTCTATGCGGGCTTTGGTGCGCAGTCGATACGCGATCTCGCGAAGGAAGTTCCCGCGAAGTCTCCCAAGGGTGCACTCCGTGCAATACATGGAGATTCCGCGTCTCCAGATATCCTCAAGACGGTCTTTCGTCGAGAATACGGAGAAGTCCTCGACGTGAATGCAAGGAATTTTGCCAATGGCCGCCCTGGGTTCGACATAAACTGCACCCGATGTGTAATCGCAACAGATCACACGTTAGCCGGATCGCCTGCTTCAGCGATGGGCGTGTCTTCCCCCGGTGGCCTTACTACTGTCGCGAAGGCACTCGATGGGACTTGGCAGTGGATGTCTGGCTACAATGAAATTGTGCGGCGAATGACGAATTGGGGACCTGGATCTCGAGGTATTGTGCTCATGGATCGAGGATCAGGAACTGTAGGACATGTCATTAATGTAGTACATGATCGCAATGGTGTGGTGTTCATCGATGGACAGAGCGGCAGATTCGCATATCTTGAGGTGGTGTCCCGATTGGCCCTAATGAGGACGGCATAATATGGCAAAAATTCTGGACCAGAATTCGGCGCGCGTTAAAGCAGCGGAACTTCTTCATGACGTCCAAGTAGCTGCAGATGTACCCGTTTCCTTTTACAATGGAGAGTTCGGAGTTTCCGAAAATGAAGACCATGGTGATGTTTGGATTTTCAACTGGAATTCTGTGCAGTACATCAAGTCTGGAAACATCTTCGATCAAATAATAGCTGGACCAATTGTGGTTCCAAAGGACGGTAGTGATCCATTCTTTCTCGGAACCGCCCGGAAGATATCTGAAGAACTAGATAACTGGCGATATCTGCGCTCACGCGAGAATTGAACATTTTCGGGTAGTAGTCTTGGGGGGCGATTTCAGGTGGCGCACTCACCACCTGAAATCGCCAACCGTCTATTTTCCGAGTGTGAAACCTGACTCGGGCTACATTTCTGGCTTGACGGTGGGTGTGGGTTCGTGACGTGCTGTTCTTCGGTGTGTGAGGGTTGGGATTTGCGCACTAACCCTCGGTCCGTAAGAGCTCCTGGCTTGTTAGCGCTCAATAGCGTTTACTTAGCTTAGGGTGGTGGCGAGCTGCCCGGGGTTATGACCGGTCTGTGGTCGATGCAGGGCGCGGTGCGGTGGTGCGGGTGTTTGACGTGGAAGACGGACATCTTGCGTTTGACCACACGCGGGTTCGCGCGGGCTCGACGTGGGGGGAGTAGTTCGTGAAGGATCTCCGCGCGGACGCTTCGGTCGGCGTCAGTTCGGGCTTCGGACCTGAGTTGCACCAGTTTAGTGTGCCAACCCTGACCGAGGATTCGGGATTTCGAGGGAATCGAGGATGTTCGTGGCGGTGTCGGTGAGCGGATCGAGGGCGGTGTGCTCGTGGCCCGCGATTGTGACGGTGATTTCCTGCAGTGGGCGCAGAGTGCGCACGATCTTCCGGATCGATATCCCTGTCTCGACCTGAGGGTAGCGTGAGATCGCCAACGCAGTGAACACGATGGTCAGGTGCGCCTCGATCGAATCCCGGGTGTGACTGAAGATCGGGCGGGCCCGCAGGTCGGTCTTCGACATACGAAACGACTGCTCGACCTGCCACAGATCGTGATACTTCTCCATCACCTCATGCGGGTTCATCAGTGAAGCAGGAAGATTGGTGACATAACCTTTGAGTCCGACGAGGGATCGAGCCCTGGCAATGCCGTCGGTATCAAGAGTCTTGCCCTTCGTCGTAGTCTTGACGAACCGTGGTGTTCGGGCAGCCCGGGTGCCGTCGATGATGTCCTTGGCCCGGGCCTGCTGAGCGTTGAGCGTCTGATTGTCGCGCACGGCACGCTTTCTCGAGTACGCCCAGATCGCCCGCCACGCCGATGTGTCAGCGGGGTCCCATACCGGCTCGGCGCGGTGCGTGATGTCGTTGACGACGCTATTTGCATGCCTCGGGGTGACCGTGTCGATGACCTGCCCGTCGGTGAACACGTCACCATTCCAGTGGAAATGACTGGCCAGATCCGACGGCGCCTTCATCACCAGTTGCCAGCCGATGAGCAGGTCGCCGACCGAGAGCAGGAAGCGCACCGAGCCGAGGCCGACCTTGTACAGCTCTGTGGCGTCTTCCTGGGCGCTCATCAGGTGCCCGGTCAGGGTGGCGGCCATGGTTTGTACGTCTTCCAGCGCGGTGGCCAGCAGCTTGCGTTCACCCTTCAGTCTGCCGTTGCCCGCATCCGAGTCGATGAACTTCTTCACCTGGCCCGCTACGTGGCCGAGTGCGGTGCCGCGGTCGCGGGCGATTTTGCGGAAGAAGAAGTCCTGCGCCTGGATGGCGGTGGTGCCTTCGTAGAGCGAGTCGATCTTCGCGTCGCGGATGTACTGCTCGATGCCTTGTTCGCCAAGCTGCGACGCCGCAGACCTGGACCAGCGTCTCGGTGCCTATTTCACGACGCGGACCAGCCCGATGTCCGGCGGTGGCCTCTGTAGGAAGACACTGCGCGGTGCTCGTACCTCCGGCCACCCATCCGGAGAAACTGTGGCCATCGAACCGGAGAAATCACGACCACCCGATCGGAGGTCTACCGACTGCAGGCCGGGGGATTCAGATGGTCGTTGCCGGTGTGGGCAGTCCAGACGCTGGTGCGAACGTCGCGGGTTGCCGATTTGGCTGGCTCCAAGCGCGATTTGGATGGCAGAAAAATAACATAATGTGGCGATTATCTACATTAATTTAGCTATTATTGTGCCATGGCTGAGGATAGTCGTGCCGCACAGTTGGTGGGTCTGGCGAGCGAACAGTGGGGCCTGGTGACGAGTCGCCAGGCCGGTGCCCGTGTGGGCGTGAGCCCGCAGCAGCTCAAGCAGATGGCCGATGCGGGGATGCTGGAGCGGGTTCGTCACGGTATGTATCGGGTAGCGCGGTTCCCCTATGACGAGCACCAGGACGTGCGCGTCGCGTGGATGGCCCTCGATCCTGAGCGTGTGGTCTGGGAGCGTCTGGACGATCCGGTGCCCACCGGGGTGGTGTCGCATCGGTCTGCCGCGGTGATCCATGGACTCGGTGACGTGGATGCTGATGTAGTGGAGCTGACTGCGCTGCGTCGAGTACGGCTGTCGATGCCAGAGGTCGAGATCCATCGCGCTCACCTCGACCGTGATGACTGGCAGGTGGTGGACGGGCTGGCGGTGACCACTCCGTTGCGCACGATCGCCGATCTGGTGGCCGCGGGACTCGACGCCGGCCATCTGGCGGGCGTTGTTCGTGACGGGCTGGCGCGTAGCCTGGTCACCGCGGACCAGGTCATCGCCGTCCTGTCCGAGCGCGCCCACAGCTATGGCCATGTGCCGTTCGATGGGCAGGGCTTTCTCGATGCGCTCATCGAGACGGCCGGGGTTCCGTCCTCGGCGGTGTCGCTGGCCCAGATCGCGGGTCAGCACGCCGTTGCCGACGCCGCTGATACCCTCTCGCTCGTTGCCGCGCTCGAAGCGCTGCTGCCACCGGGCCAGCTGGCCGCGGCGTTCAACAGGATTCGCAACGAGATCGTCCACGGCGACTCGAGCGCTGCGCTGCTCGCGGGTATCGCCGCGGAGCCTGCGCTGCTCGCGATGATCGACACCATGCAGCCGATGCGCAATGCCGGGAGGCAGGCTCGGGCGGCGCTGGATCCCGACACGGTGCGGGCCTGCCTCGCGCGAGAGCGCACCGATGGGCAGGTGGGTCGGTGATGCGCTCTCCGAACGCAGTGCGCCGCAGTATCACCGATCACCTCAGATCGCACGCGAAGGCGACCGAGCAGGACTTCAACACCGTCGCCCGCAAGTTCGTGATGTCGCGCTTCCTGGCACGGGTGTTCGCTGTCGACCCGGACCGATGGATCCTCAAAGGCGGTGTCGGGATGATGGTTCGACTACCGGAGTCCCGCTACAGTCGTGATATCGACCTGCTGGCAGTTCCCCAAGGTCAGGTCTTCGATCCAATCACCCAGTTGCGCAAAGCGGTTCGCGATAACCACCTCGACCACTTCCGCTTCGAGGTCGCCGCGCCTGCGCCGCTGGCCAACGGCAAGGGCTCGACGGTGACGGTGCAGGCTCTGCTGGGTGGCCGGGCGTTCGATGCGTTCTCCATCGACGTCGTCGATGCCCGGCGCGAACTCATCGGTGCGATCGAGTACCAGCCGGTGCCTCGGCTGATCGACAACGACGATTTCCCCGGCCACGCCAGGATCGCGCTGTATCCGCTGGCCGACCAGATCGCCGACAAAATCTGCGCCTTCTTCGAGCGTCATGGCGCGGTCGGGGCTTCATCGGGGAGATACCGCGATCTGGTCGATCTGCTGCTGGTCAGCATGTATCTGCCGATCGACCTGGAGTCGACAGTCTCCGCGGTGGAGGCCGAGCGTGCCCTGCGTGGAATTCCCGAGCTGCCCCGCACTATGCAGGCTCCCGGTCCGGACTGGGCTATGCAGTGGTCGAAAATGGTGAAGAAGAGTCCGTTGGCCGTGGAGCACCACGATCTCGATGCTGCTCTGTCGAGCGCGCGCACTTGCTACGACCGCATTCTGATCAGTGTTCCGGCCGCAGCGGCGCCGCAAACATGGAATCCCGAACAGCGCATCTGGACCTCGTAGTTCGAGGGCACAGCCAGGCGTTATCGGTCAGCATCGGTTTGTCGAGGGTCAGCGCGGCCAGCGGGCTGGGCTCGCCAGTCGAAGAGGGACGGCGGCGACGATCTCCTAGGAGGCCAGCAAAGACGGGAGCACGGCGACGACAGTCGTCGAGAGTTGACGCGGTAACCGGCGCGGTGCGCTGGTGTGGTAGTGAATGACAAAGGCCCTGTTCCACATCTGACAGTGTGGGACAGGGCCTTTCAGTCGTCGGATGCCGGGATCAGAACGCGGCTTCGTCCAGTTCCATGATGTCGTTGTCGAGGTTCGACAGCACGGTGCGGGTGGCGGTCAGCTCCGGCAGGACGTTGCGGGCGAAGAAGTGCGCGACCGCGATCTTGCCTTGGTAGAACGCCTCGTCGGCGCCGTTGGCGCCATTGTCCAGTGCCGCGATGGCGATCTCGGCGTGGCGCAGCAGCTGCCAGCCGATGAGCAGGTCGCCGACCGAGAGCAGGAAGCGCACCGAGCCGAGGCCGACCTTGTACAGCTCCGTGGCGTCTTCCTGGGCGCTCATCAGGTGCCCGGTCAGGGTGGCGGCCATGGTTTGTACGTCGTCGAGTGCGGTGGCCAGTAGTTTGCGTTCGCCCTTGAGCCTGCCGTTGCCCGCTTCCGAGTCGATGAACTTCTTCACCTGGCCCGCTACGTGGCCGAGTGCGGTGCCGCGGTCACGGGCGATTTTGCGGAAGAAGAAGTCCTGCGCCTGGATGGCGGTGGTGCCTTCGTAGAGGGAGTCGATCTTGGCGTCGCGGATGTACTGCTCGATCGGGTAGTCCTGCAGGAAGCCGGAGCCGCCCAGGGTCTGCAGCGATTCGGTCAGGTACTGGTAGGCGCGCTCGGAGCCGACGCCTTTGACGATCGGCAGCAGCAGGTCGTTGACTCGTGCGGCCAGGTCGGCGTCGGCGCCGGAGACCTGCTGCGCCACATCGGCGTTCTGGTGGGCGGCGGTGTAGAGGTACACCGCGCGCAGGCCTTCGGCGTAGGCCTTCTGCATGGCCAGCGCACGACGGACGTCGGGGTGGTGGGTGATGGTGACGCGCGGGGCGTCTTTGTCGGTCATTTGGGTCAGGTCGGCGCCCTGGACACGCTCTTTGGCGTAGTCGCGCGCGTTCAGGTAACCGGTGGACAGGGTCGCGATGGCCTTGGTGCCCACCATCATGCGGGCGTGCTCGATGACCTCGAACATCTGCGCGATGCCGTCGTGCACCTCGCCGACCAGCCAGCCCTTGGCCGGGATGCCGTGGCCGCCGAAGGTGACCTCGCAGGTGGTCGAGACCTTCAGGCCCATCTTGTGCTCGACATTGGTCACGAAAGCGCCGTTGCGCTCGCCGAGTTCACCGGTCTCGTGGTCGAAGTGGAACTTGGGCACGAAGAACAGCGACAGGCCCTTGGTGCCTGGGCCCGCGCCCTCAGGGCGAGCCAGCACCAGGTGCATGATGTTCGGGAACAGGTCGTCGGCGTCGGCGGAGGTGATGAACCGCTTCACGCCCTCGATGTGCCAGGTGCCGTCTTCCTGCTTGATCGCCTTGGTGCGTCCTGCGCCTACATCGGAGCCCGCGTCGGGCTCGGTCAGCACCATGGTGGCGCCCCAGCCCTGCTCGGCGGCGATCTTCGCCCAGCCCCGCTGCTCTTCGGTGCCGTTGTTGTAGAAGATGTTCGCGAAGCCGGGGCCCGCACCGTACATGAAGGCGGCGGGCTGGGAGCCGAGCATCAGTTCGGCGAGAGCCCAGTAGGCCGTGCGCGGCATCGGCAGGCCGCCGAGCTCCTCGGCGATGCCCAACTTGTCCCAGCCGCCGTCCTGCAGGGTGCGGAAGCTCTTCTTGAAGGACTCAGGCAGCTTGACCGTGTGGGTCTCGAGGTCGAAGACCGGCGGGTTGCGGTCAGCGTCGGCGAACGACTCACCCAGCGGGCCCTCGGCCAGGCGACGCACTTCGTTGAGCATCTCCTTGAGAGTATCGGCGTCGAGATCGCCGTAGGCGCCACTGTCCAGGATGGAACCGATGCCGAGGACCTCGAAGAGGTTGAACTCCAGGTCGCGGACGTTGCTCTTGTAGTGACCCATTGTCAGTACTCGCTCTCCGTTGAGTTGGTGCGGTCGGTTGGTTGCCGTTCCCGCCCGTTGGTCGCTCTACCGGGTAGTCGTGCCGGTTTTCCGCATACTACTCGCGGGTAACTTACACGCCATATTACCGACCAGTAACGACGTTACAAAGAGCTGGGCCGGCAATGTGACATTTTTTACACTGTTTGAACGGATGGTATCGAAGCGCTGTGATTTTGCTGTGTCCCAGGCGCCACGACGCGAACACCGGCCTGTCGCCACGGGCCTACTGTGTGGTGTGCTCATCGAGACCAGTGCGGGACCGGCTGAGGTCGAACTCGACCAGCCGCGAAGGCCCGCGTTCCTCCTGCTGCTCACGCACGGTTCCGGCGGTGGAATTGATGCGAAGGATCTTCTCGCGGTAAGAGACTCCGCGCTGCGACTGGGTGGCGGCGTCGCGCGAGTAGTGCAGCCCTATCGGGTGGCCGGACGGCGCGCGCCTGGTTCGGCGACCAAGCAGGACCAGGCCTGGCTGGAGATCGTCGCGTGGTTGCGCGGACGTAAGCGGCTCCCCGTGATCCAAGGCGGGCGCAGCAACGGGGCGCGGGTCGCTTGCCGCACGGCAGGCGCGGCGCGGGCCCGCGGAGTGCTCGCATTGTCCTTCCCGCTGCATCCGCCGGGTAAGCCGGAGAAAACCCGCAGGGAGGAGCTGCTCGCTCCAGGGAGTATCGAGGTGGTGGTAGTCAACGGCGCCAATGATCCGTTCGGCGTCCCCGATCCCGCCGACGCGGCCGAAGTCCGGGTCATCCCAGGTCAGCCGCATGCTTTCCGCGCCGGTTTCGATCTCATCGCCGAGACCGTCACACCGTGGTTGGCCCGATGGTCGGGAATCGGATGATGCCCGAGAACCGCGCCGGGGCGTCCGTTGAGGTTATTCGGCCGGTCGGGTGGCGATGACCAGGGCGTCGATGGCGTCGCGGGCTTCGGTCGGACGATAGACGCGGTCGGCGATGCGTACCCGGACCTGGTTGGCGGCGATCGCGGGGCCGAGGTCGGCGACGATGTCGTCGGGAGTGAAGAGGATGGCCGGATCCTGTGGCCCGCCGAAGCCTTCGGCGAGGTTGGTGGCGTCGTGGCCAAGGACCAAGAGGGTGCCTCCTGGGGCCAGCAGTTCGGCGGCCGCGCGGACCACCGCACGGCGTTGCTCGGCGGGTAGATGCAGGAAAACCATCAGCACCAGTTCGAACGGCCCGGTGATCCCCGCGGTGTCCAGGTGGGTGACATCGGCACACTGCCAGGTGATGCGGCCGCGCACCGAGCGGGACAGGTGCGAGGCCACGGTGCGGCCCTTGTCGATGCCCATCTGGGAGTAGTCCACGGCGCGCACCTGCCAACCGTGCGTGGCCAGCCAGAGAGTGTTGCGGCCTTCGCCGCACGCCAGGTCGAGCGCACGCGGGAGTTCGGGCGGCTCGCCGTCCGAGGTGGCGGGCCGCAGCGGTGCGCGTCGCTCCAACCCGTAGACATGCTCCACTACGGTGTTGTTGGGTGGCGCGCCCCAGACCAATTCCGTTTGCGCGTAGCGCTCGTCCCAATCGGCCGCATCCATGGTCGTGAGTCTATCGATTCACGACCAGGCCGGGCGGTTGCGCGGGCCCGGCTCGATACCCGTTGGAGTGGGCGTAACGCCCGGTGCCCGCGTCCGCTCGACCGGCCGCATTACAGGGCGGTGTGCATCAGCAAGACGTTGTACTGGCTGTGCACTGTGGTGAGGAAGTACAGATCGCGCCCGGTCTGATAGGGAAAGATCGCAGGCGCGTAGGCGGTCGGTAATTCTCGCGTGTCGATCAGCACCTCGGGCGCGCTCCACGGGCCGACCGGGGACGGCGCGCGGCGCATCACCACGGAATTGAACGGGTCGGTGGTGAGCGAAATGAACTGTCCCAGGTAATCGTTGTACATCACCGACAGCTCACCGACGCCCCACATGATGGGCGCGGCGGCACGCACGTCGTTCTTACGCCAGTCGTGGCCGTCCCAGTACTCGTACTCGCCGAGATTCGCGATGTCCTGCGCGCGGACGCGAGCGATATGCGCGACGCGATTGCGCCCGGGCCCGGTGCCGTACTCATAGATGTACCCGCCGTCCGCGAGGAAGGCGTTCATCTGGAATTTGGCGTGCCCGCCTTCGTTCGGTCGCCGGGTCGCGGGTAGCTCGGCCCAGGTCTCCCCGTTGTCGCTGGAGGCGGCCAGCCCGGAGTAGTTGGTGCTCCACTGGCCGACGTCGTCCCAGCTGCGCACCGACATCAGGCTCATGTACTGCACACCGTCGACCGCGATGCCCGCCGTGGGAATCCGGCTGATCTCCAGGAAGGGGATCTTCGGGCTGGGAATCAGGTCGCGGGCCTGGCCGAACACATCGGTGACCACGCTGTCGAAATAGATGCCATCGGCTGGATTCCTGGTGTGGCTGCGCAGAAGGACATTGCTGCGCCAGGACCACATACTGCCCGCGAGTAGATTCGGAAAGCCCAACCCAGCGGTATCACCGAACGCGGTGAGCATTTCGCCGTGTCCGTTGTCCCACATGATGCCCAGGTCGGTGCCGAGAATGTTGTAGTTCTGCGTGTTGTTCGGACTCGCCATACCGGTTACCTGGAAGACAGCCCTGGTGCGGCCGACCAGATTCGGTAGTCCGGTCGATCCGTTGAGCACCGGGAGCGGATTGATGGCGTTCGGATTGGCGGTGGCGGGGGTGATCATCGTGCAGAGCAAGGCCGAGATACCCGCCAGCGTGGATAGCAGCAAGGATGCGGTCTTGAGCAATGTCTGTGAGCCCTCCGGTTCTCGCCGAGAACGGCGCGGAACAAGGAGATTCCGCGACACACCGGCTCTTCGCAACGTGTCGTGTACCGTCGATCAACTGGATGGCAAAGTGCCAGCAAATGATAACAGTGTGACGGGATAATAGACGTTATTTGCTTTTAACTGGCTGATTTCCAGTTAATTCTCGATCCGAGTCGACTCCGGACAGGGGCCGGTGTGCCACACGGCTCGGGGTGAATTCACCGCCACATAGCGTGGTATTCGCGGCACAATGCTTTCGTGGCGGCGACAATACCGCTGACGTTCTCGTCGGAACTTTCGATGGTCGAGACGGCGCACCGGTCTGCCGCTCGCAGCCGTGGTGTGATCAGTGTGGGACCGCGGCACGATGTGCGTGATAAGTCCTGGTATCTGCCTGTGGGTGAAAGTCGTTGCGATAAGCGAACTGCCGTCCACCGAGACCCGCATACTGGTCCGTCTGATCAGAGTCGAGCGGCTTTACCAGCTCGGCGTGGTCAACCGGGTGACCGAGCCCGGGGAGGCGCTGTGTGTCGCGCTGGAGCTCGCGGCCGAGACCGCTGCGGCCGTACCGCTGGCGGTGGCGGCGAGCGAGCGGATCTCGACGAGTCGCCGGATCGGCCGGTCGCGGAGGCGTTCGCGCAACAAGGTGAGATCACCTTGCCCGCACTGCTGTCCAAGGACGCTGCCGAGGGAGCGTTGGCGTTCGCGCAGAAACGCCCGCCACAGTGGCAGGGCTGTTGTGGGCCGCGCCGGAACGCACCTGGCGATCACAGGCGTGGCTCGATGCCCGCATGCACCCGCTGCTGCCGGCCGCAGTTGTTACGCGCAGCCTTGGCCGACTCTCGATGTGGTGGACACTGGCGCCCTCGACCTGCTCGATACTGTGTTGCGCGCGGCGACGGATCTATGGTTCCTGCCACTACCGCATAGTGGAGCGGTGTGCCGTGTATCTGTCCGATGCCGATAACCGTGGGCGGCGATTGCCGGGCTGTCCACCAGCGGCTACCGCTGGACGGCGCGCGGCATTATGGTGGCCACGTCACGGACGGTGGCCGAGAGGAAAAGGAGAGTCGGGTGCGGATCTTTATGATCGCCGCAGCGCTACTCGCGCTGCCGGTGTTAGTGGCATGCGGCAGCGACAACAATACGGCGCCTACGGTGACTCAGGCCGATCTCGCCAAGTCTTTGCAGGACAAGGGTCTGAATAACGAGCAGCTGGCTGATTGCGCCGCGCGAATATTCGTCGAACAGGGGATTTCGCAGGCGGGGCTCCGAGTCTTGATCAGCGATGAGTACGACAAGAAGACCCCCGATCCGGAAACGCTCGGGATGAGCAAGGAGGATGCGGACAAGGCCCGCGCCGCCAGCAGCCGAATCGCCAGCGAGTGCATAGCGGATAAGGTGCGGTCGCGCTAGCAGGAGCCTCTTCGGGTGGTGATACCGCATCCGGACGCGGCCTTCATGGCGCGCGTCGCACCGCGCTACCCAGGTTCACAACGCATCCGGGTTTCACAGTGCGACGGTGAGTTCGATCAGTGCGCTCGACCCTGCCTCCAAACCTTGCGCCTCGCGCACGGCCTTCTTCAGCGGCAGCACGTAAGTCGCCCGCGACTTGTCCGGAAACAGCGAGGTGGACCATCGGCTGTCGCCGACGACCACATGCACCCGGACCGACCCGAAGCCGCCCGAACGGTGTGCGTACCGCTCTTCGATCTCATCGGCCACCTCCTCGGGGAGCGATACGAAATGCCACGCGGCATTGCCCTGGTGCTCCCACACTCGCGCCGTGAATTCGTACCGCGATCCAGTCACATCAGCGACTGTACGGCGTGGGTACGACATTTCTGGGCTGTGTCGGTTTCCGTCGGTCATGGTGTCGAGTAACAGTCTCGCCGAACAGGAAGACATAGCGAGTCGAAGGCTGAGGCAGCGCCTGGCCGGACGAATCGCAGCGAACAACGGAGTTATCGATGAACTGTCGGATATCCAGACAACCCCCTCAGCGGAGCATCAGTGTGACGCCGCGACTACGTACTGGCTATGATCAGCGCGTTCGTCAGGCCACTGGGGAAACCACTTCGATGACGTGGCCGACAGCGCCCCATGGATTGGAATCGACTGCTCGATGAAGCTTTCTGCTCTGCGCGGTATCGCCGCTTTGCGAACCACCGCTGTTGCGCTCACCGGCGCCCTGTGCTTAACACTGTTCGGCGGCACCGCCTCGGCGGCGCCACAGAAACCCTCGGCCATCACCTCCGTCACCAAGGAAGGGCGCGAGTGGCGTCTAAAGGTGTACTCGGCGGCGATGAAAACCGAGATCGCGGTCGACGTGCAGCGTCCGGCCGATGAGTCCACCCCGGCACCGAACCTGTATATGCTCAACGGTCTGGACGGCGGTGTGGGAACCGCGAGCTGGAATGCCCAGACCAATGCCTTGGAATGGCTGTCCGACAAGCATGTCAACGTTATCCAGCCGATCGGTGGCCGTGGCAGCTACTACACGGATTGGCGGGCCGTGGACCCGGTCCTCGGCCTGAACAAGTGGAAGACCTTCCTCACCGAGGAATTGCCTCCGCTGCTGGACCGAACGCTGCACTCCACAGGTCTCAACGCGCTGGCAGGCCTGTCGACGTCGGGCACGTCGGTACTGCAGTTGGCCGAGGCCAAGCCAGGGTTGTGGAAGTCTGTCGCCGCCTACAGCGGATGCGCGCAGATCGCCGACCCGGTGGGGCAGCGGTTCGTCAAGCTCTCCACCGAGACCTGGGCCGGTGGTAACACCATGAACATGTACGGACCTGACAACAGCCCGCTGTGGGCTGAGAACGACCCGGTCATCAATGCCGAGAAACTGCGAGGCACCCTGCTCTACATCTCCACCGGAAGCGGTATCCCGATGCTGCAGGATGTCGAGTACTATCTGAAAAGCGCGCCGGGACCCGTAGGCGTGCTCAACCTCGGTCTCGGAGTGGCGATCGAGGCGGCTGTCAACGGATGCACGATCAACCTGAAGAACCGGCTCGATTCGTTGGGGATTCCGGCGACCTACCAGTTCAATCCGGTTGGCACGCACTATTGGCCGTACTGGGAAGAGGCGCTGCACAAGTCCTGGCCGCTGCTCGCCAAGGGGATGGGGCTGGAGGGCTGACGGCCCTCGGGACTATTCAGATGCCACGCAGAAGTGGCGGTTGACTCAGGAGACGCCCGCCATGGCGGGCGTCTCCCTCGTATACAGCCATGGTCACGTCGCGCAGGAGGGATCAGAGTGGCTCGGTCGCCGGGTACCGAAATAGTCGCCCGCGATGAAGCATCGCTGTCCGGCCCCGCTCAGCTGGATTTGTGAGCTGCCCGGCTTGCCGCAGTCGGAAATCGCTTCAGGAAATGCTCGAGCTCCTCGACTGCTGACCGAGCTCGGCTACGACGCCGATGCGACCTTCGGCCCGAATGCCGGCAAGGAGTCCCGATAGCAAATCGGTTGCGTCGGCGAGGCTCTTACGGCATTCTTGCGGGCAGGAGCGCCGGGAAGCCTGGTCGGCAGAACCTGGTCCGTTCGGGTCGGGGGTTGGTTTGGCGAGGGGAATCCTGTCGTGCTTGTTTATGGGCGGTTCTGCTGTGGTGTCCGCAGGATGCGGTGGTTCGGTCAATGTGGTGAGGTTCGCGCGCATTCTGGTTCGGGGGTGCTGCTAGCGATCTCGCCGCGCCATGGGTGAGTTCTTCGCCGCCGCATTGGCATTTCCTACCGCACTGTTCACCTTCGCGTTAGTGGTTGTGTTCGGGTACTGGCTACTCGTTCTGGTGGGTGCCGCGGACCTCGATCTGCTCGACGGAGTCGAAGCAGGCTGGGCTTCACGTGGTTTCGAAGCGCTCGGCTCCGGCGTGCCCGTGACAGTGGCGGTAACCGGGTTGGTCTCGATGTCGTGGTTCGCGAGCCTGGTTGCAACGGCGGCGATACATGCGGCTGGTATCGGCGGAAACGTCGCGACGGCAGCGGGTTTTGCGGTGTTGGTCGTGGCAGTGGTCACGGCGGTCGCCGGAACGCGCGTTATCGTTGTCCCGCTGCGGCGATTGTTTCGCGGCTCGGCTCCGCCCGCACAACGAGATTTCCTCGGCTGCGTGTGCGTGATCCGTACCAGTCGCGTCGATGCGGAGTTCGGTCAAGCCGAGCTCGTCTCCGCCGACGGTTCGTCGGCCATCATTCAGGTCAGGCGGAGCTCACGGCACGCCTCGACCGTTCCCCTGGCACAGGGGGATTTCGCACTTGTCTATGACTACGACCAGGCCACCGGGACGTTCTTGGTGGCCGCGACGGAGGGGAACTGATGTCCACCATCGCAATCGGGTTCGGTGTGCTGCTCGCGCTGGCCCTGCTCATGGCGCTCGCCGGGCTGCTTCTGGTGAGCAGCCTGTTCAAGAAGGTCAGCCAGGGGCGTGCGCTGATCATTTCGAAGATGCGGAAGGTAGACGTCACCTTCACCGGTGCGGTGGTGCTGCCGGTCCTGCACAAGGCCGAGTTCATGGACATCTCGGTCAAGACGATCGAGATCGCCAGGGTCGGCCGGGACGGGCTGATCTGTCGCGACAATATTCGAGCTGATATCCGCATCACCTTCTTCGTGCGGGTCAACAAGACGGTCGAGGATGTGATCAAGGTGGCCCAGGCGATCGGCACCGACAGGGCCAGCGACCAGGCGACGCTGCAGGAGTTGTTCAGCGCGAAGTTCTCCGAGGCGCTCAAGACCGTGGGCAAGCATCTGGACTTCGTCGATCTCTACACCAAGCGCAACGAATTCCGTGATCGCATCATCGCCGTAATCGGTACCGACCTCAATGGCTACAGCCTCGAAGACGCCGCGATCGACTACCTCGAACAGACCCCGCTGATGCAGTTGGACAGCCAGAACATACTCGATGCCCAAGGCATTCGGAAGATCACCGAGCTGACTGCGATCGAACACGTGCGCACCAACGAGTTCCGCCGCCAGGAGGAGAAGGAGATCACCCGACAGAACGTCGAGGCTCGCGAGGCGGTGCTGGAGTTGGAACGGCAGCAGGCCGACGCGGAGAACCGGCAGCGTCGTGAAGTCGAAACCCTTTGCGCTCGAGAGGAAGCCGAGATCCAACGGGTACAGGCCGAAGAGCAGCTGAAGGCGCAGAACGCGATCCTGCGTACCGAGGAAGCGCTCGGCATCCAGAAACAGAACAAGGACCGCGAGATCGCGGTCGCGGAGAAGAACCGTGAACGGGTCATCGCGATCGAATCCGAACGCATCGAGAAGGACCGGTTGCTCGAGGTCAGCGACCGCGATCGCGCAGTGTCGCTGGCCCAGGTCGCCAACGAGCGCGAACTGGAGTCCGAACGCCGCACGGTGTCGGAAGTGGTGCGAGAGCGGGTCGCGGTGGACAAGACCGTCGCCGAGCAGGAGGAGCAGATCAACCGGTTGCGCGCGGTGGAGGCCGCCGAGCGCGAGCGTCAGGCCATCATCATCCGCGCCGAAGCTGATGCGCAGGAGCATCTGGTCAAGGACATCAAGGCCGCCAAGGCCGCGGAGGCGTCGGCGAAGTTCAAGGCCAAGGAGGCGCTCACACTGGCCGAGGGCGAGGAACAAGTTTCGGAACTGCAGGCGCGGGCCAAGATCCGGCTCGCCGAGGCAACTCAGGCCGAAGCCGCGGCCTATGGGCTCGGACAGGCCAAGGTGCGCGAGCGTGAAGCCGATACTATCGAGAAGACCGGGCGCGCGGAGGCCGCGGCACTGCGGGAGAAGAACCTCGCCGAAGCCGAGGGGCTGCGCGAGAAGCTCAAAGGCGAAGCCGAAGGCCTCAAGGACAAGGCCGAAGCGATGGCAGCCCTCGATGACGCGACCCGCGAGCACGAAGAGTACCGATTGCGTCTGGAATTGGAGAAGGACGTGGAACTGGCCAAGCTGCACGCGCACCGCGAGGTGGCCGAAGCCCAGGCCAAGGTGCTCGCCACCGGGTTGGGTGACGCCAATATCGACATCGTGGGTGGCGAGTCGATGTTCCTGGACCGACTGGTGGGGTCCATCGGGCTCGGTAAAGGCCTGGACCGGTTGCTGCGATCCGAAACCGGCACCATGGCGACGGCGATGGCCAGCTCATTGCTGGCACGCAATGGTTCGGTTCCCGACACTACGGGCGATGGCGCCACCGACGACGCCGTTTTCGGGAAATGAGCGCGCCGCAGCTGCAGCACCACGACGAATCGGCCGGAGTGGCCGCATCCACCCCGGCCGACGGCGCCGCCCTCGACAGCGGCACCTACGACGTGCTGCGAGCTCGTCTGCGCGAGCAGTCGGCCGACTTGGCGCGGCGCTGTGCACAACTCAACCGGCGCCGGGTGGAGGAGTTCGGCGGCTCGGAGTTCGCGCTACTGGGCACCGAACGGATTCGCACCGAGCACAATTGCGTGCCACGCGACATCGTCGCGCTGCCCGATGGGCGAATGATTTTCGGCTACAACGTCTTCATCGGGATGAAGCCGCGGACGGAGATCGGTGACGTGTTCGCCGTTCACCGGTTCCACCGGAACGAGACCGGGCTCGGCTTCAGCGACGCCGAGTCAACCGGCTTGCTCGACGATCCGCGGTTCCACCGTGACTTCGCCGAACTGTACCGGTACTACAGCCAGACACGGCTGCGGCAACTACGCACACTGGAGGGCAGGCTGCTCGCGGTCTTTCAGACCGGGCAACGCACCGACGACATCAAGGTGCTGCGCTGGCGGACCGAGGTATCCGGCGCCGTCGCCTACCACGACAACCGCGGCGAACGCGACCACGTCTTCCCACCGCCACACGAGTTCGCCTGGACCGAGAGCACCCGCGACGACCAGGTTCCCGGACGGCATCCGCACCTGTCGATCCTCGGCGAGGTCTTCGTCGAGACTCTCGGCGGAACCCTCACCATCAAAATCGAGAACAACACCGAGAACGGCGCGGGGATATACAGCGAGCCGGTCGACGAGCCGCTGCAGAGCCTGGCCGATGCCGACATCCACTATGCCAGGGTCGGCGCGCTGATCCTGCTGCGCATCCGCCCCTACAACGAAACTATCTGGCGGCACCTGGTTTTCAACTCCCGCACAAAGTCCGTGGTGCGACTCGACGGCATCGGCCTTTCATGCCGGCTGCTACCCGACGACCGAGGAATCATCTTCCCCGGCGGCTACTACCTCGACACCGGCGTCCACAAGACTTTCGACGCATCGGTCGCCGACCTGGAGTACGAACGCACGATTCGTGCCGCCAACGGCGAGGACGTGCTGTACGTCTTCCACGCCCGTGCCGAAGGGCGCACGCTGCTGTTGCCTTACAACGTCATCCGCAAGCAGGTCGCCGCCCCGATCACCTGCCACGGATATTCGTTGTTCGACGACGGCACCATGGTCGCCTTCCGCGCCCTGTCGGACGAACCGACCCGTGTACACCCCATGCAGGTGTGGCAGACTCCGTTCGCCTCCGATGCCCACGCTGCCGCCCAACCGGAAGGCACCGGTGCACTTGCCCGCATCGGCAACGCCGACCTTGTACGCGGTATCGCCGACTGTCTGACAGTGGCGCGCATGGTCGACGACATGGCACCGGCTACTGCGGTATTCGAAGCGATCATCGCCGCCTGCGTCCGTACCGCCGACCACCACCACTGGCTGCACGACCCCGAACTCGGCGGCATCGCCGAGCCCCTGCGGGCTCTGCGCACCACAGCAGAACAGGTGCTGACCGAGTACGAGAAGGTCGCCGCGCTCACCGACCAGGCGACCACCGCGGTCGAGGCGGCAGCCGAACACATCGCGAGCCTGATACGTACCGCTCACACCGCCGCCGACACCACCGCTGACGGCTGGGTTCGGCGGCTCGCCGAGCTCCGGCACACCAGAGGCCGTCTCGACACGCTGCGTGAGATGCGCTATGCCGATCCGGCCAGGCTCGACGAACTCGCCGCATCGGTGTCTGCCGCACTCACCGATACGGGTCGTCGAGCCATCGAGTTCTTCAGCGAGGAAACGGTCTTCGACGACTACCGTGATGTCATCGCCGCTGAGACCGATCGAGCCGCCGCGATCGGTACCGTCGCCGAGGCCGAACCGATCCAGCACGCGTTGGGCGAGCGGACCGAACGGCTGCAGACCGTGATCGACGTCGTCACCGACCTCGATATCGCGGATGCGACCGTGCGTACCCGTATCCTCGGACACACCGGCGCTGTGCTGGCCGCGGTCAATCGTGCTCGCGCGACCCTGGACGCACGTCGCGGCGAACTCGCCGCCGCCGAAGGCAGAGCGGAATTCACCGCGGAGTTCGCGCTGCTCGGTCAGGCAGTGGCGGGCGCGCTCGCGGTCATCGACACACCGGAGGGCTGCGACGACCACCTCGCGAAGCTGCTGGTTCGAGTGGAGGGCCTCGAGGCCCGATTCGGCGCATTCGACGACTTCGCCGTGCGACTCGATACCGAACGCGAGGACATCTACGAGGCGTTCGCGGCACGCAAACAGGCACTGCTCGACGAACGTACCCGGCGCGCGGGCCACCTCGCGAAGTCGGCACAGCGCATGCTTTCGAGCGTCGAGCGCCGTTGCGCCGCACTGTCCTCCCTCGATGAGGTGAACGCCTACTTCGCTGTGGACCCGATGGTGGACAGGCTACGCGAAACCGTGTCCGAATTGCGCGGGGCGGGCGATGTGATCCGCGCCGAGGAACTCGATAGTCGCCTCACCGCCCTGCGGCAGGAAGTGGGACGCGCGCTACGCGATCGGATCGACCTGTTCACTGACGATGGCGCGACCATCCGCCTCGGTCACCACCGTTTCGCGGTCACCACCCATGAGCCGGAACTGGCGTTGGTCCCGCACAACGGGTCGATGGTCTATGCCATCACCGGAACCGATTACCGTGCACCGTTACGTGACAACGACTTCACTGACACCGCACCCTATTGGTCGCAGCTGCTGGTCTCGGAAACCACGCAGATGTATCGAGGCGAGTATCTCGCGACCGCGATCCTGGGCGACGCACAGACACGCGGCACCGTCGATGCGCTCCACCAGGCGGCCGACGCCGACGAACTGCGCGCCCTGGTGTCCGGTGCCGCCGAACAACGCTACGACGAGAGCTATCAGATGGGCGTGCACGATCACGACGCCACCTCGATCCTGGCAGCGCTGCTGCGGCTGCACGCCGACGCGGGCCTGCTGCGTTACCGTCCGATCGACCGAGCCGCGGCCCAGCTGTGGTGGTCCTTCGGCGCAGCCGATTGGCAGCCGCACGACACCGTTGCTCGTCAGCGGTGGACGACCCGTATCACCTCGTTGGCCCGCGCTGCGACGATCTTTGCTGACACCACTTTGCACGCCTCGGTGCGCGAAGAACTCGCCATCGCGATAGCGGAATTCTCCGACCGGCTCGAACTCGACGACGTAGATCCACAGTTGGCGGGCGAGTACCTGTTCGAGGAAATCGCCGCAGGGCCTGACGGGTTCGTCACCGCCAAGGCGGCCCGCGACCTTGTTGACAGATTTCAACGGCATCTGGCCAGAAGCCAGCGCGCATCGGGCATAGATTTCGCGCAGGAACTGCGGATTCTTGGCGATGACCTGCCATTGCGCCACCAACTCGCGACCGCGTGGCTCACCGCTTTCACCGACCACAGCGCCGAAGCCGATCTGGCTGCCCATGTGGCCGAAGCGGTCGCGATCGAACTGTGCGGCGCCGACTTCGCCCGTTACGACCATGCAGCCGAGCTCACTGCGACGGTGCCCGGCCTGCTGGGCGACCATCCTCGAATCACGCACCGCACGATGAGTTTCCGACTGGATGAGCTCATCACCCGCGCACACCGTTTCCATACCGAACGAGTTCCCGGATTCCGGGCATATCTGCGCAGACGCAACGAGCTGGTCACCGCCGAACGCGATCGCCTTCGACTCGAAGAGTACCGGCCCGACGTGATGAGCGGATTCGTTCGTAACCGACTACTCGATGAGGTGTACCTGCCACTGATCGGAGACAACCTCGCCAAGCAACTCGGGACGGCTGAGCGCGCCGACCAGTCCGGGCTGCTCTTGCTGATCTCACCGCCCGGTTATGGGAAGACCACGATCATGGAATACGTCGCCGCCCGCCTCGGCATGATCTTCGTCAAGGTGAATGGGCCCGCGCTCGGTCACACGGTGCGCTCGGTCGACCCAGGCGATGCGCCGAACGCGACCGCCCGCCAAGAAGTCGAGAAGATCAACTTCGCACTCGAGCTCGGCAACAACGTGCTGCTCTACCTGGACGACATCCAGCACACCTCACCAGAGTTGCTCCAAAAGTTCATCTCCCTTTGCGATGCCCAGCGCCGGATGGAAGGCGTGTGGGAAGGCCGCACCCGCACCTACGATCTGCGTGGCAAACGCTTCGCGGTCTGCATGGCAGGCAATCCCTACACCGAACAGGGCATGCGCTTCCGCATCCCCGACATGCTCGCCAACCGCGCCGACGTCTGGAACCTCGGCGATGTGCTATCCGGGCGGGAAGATCTGTTCGCCCTCAGCTACCTCGAGAACGCACTCACCACCAATCCTGTTCTCGCACCGTTGTCCTCGCGCGACCGCACCGACCTCGAGCTACTCGTACGCATCGCTCGCGACGACGACACCGCTCGCTCCGATCAGCTCACCCACCCGTACACCCCCGCCGAATTGTCCGACATCACCTCGGTACTGCGCAAACTGCTGCGGGCCAGGGACGTGGTGATGGCCGCCAACCACGCATACATCGCTTCGGCCGCCACCGCTGACGCTGCCCGCATCAAGCCGCCGTTCCAGCTCCAAGGCTCCTACCGCGACATGAACGCGCTCGCCGCGCGCATCGTCCCCGTCATGAACAACGACGAATTGGAAACCCTCATCGACGACCACTACGCCGCCGAAGCACAGACCCTCGCGTCGGATGCCGAAGCCAATCTGCTCCAGTTGGCAGAACTGCGTGACCGCCTATCTCCAGCCCAGGCCGCCCGATGGAACGAGGTCAAGGCCGCTTATCTGCGCGAACAAGCCCTCGGTGGAAATTCCGACGACCCGGTGGCTCGCGCCATCGGCGGTCTCGGTCTGCTGGCCGACCGCATCGGTGCCATAGAATCCGCCATCCGTGCCTTCGAAGCCGCGCCGCTTACCGGAAAGCATGCTGCCCAGTACAATTCGCTATCGAATGGTTCCTGACGACGCCCTCCCTTGGTTGCCATGGGGCCGACGGCGACATCCGCAGAACATTGTTGTCTCGGAAGGTCTGCATCGACGAGATCGAGATCCTCGGGGTCATCTCGATCGTATGCGCGTTGGCACAGCAGGTTGTGTGGGCGGTAGACAGCATCGGCGTCCCGTCAGCTCTGCTGCTGGCGTTAGCCAGAAGGGGCCGGTTCACTGCCGCGCCTGCTACGGAGTGAGTGTGGTCATCCACTCTACTTGCTGGACGATGCAGCCGATAATGCTGGCGACGAGGAGCTTTTCATGCACATCCTCTTCGGCAGCAGGTGGTGTCGACAACAGCTCACGGTAGTACCTGCAATCAGCGGTCATCAGATCAAACCGACAGCACGTCCGGTCAGGCCAGCGAATATGACGAGCACGGTCAGTCCGGTAGGACCTCAGAAAATCTGGCTAGATCTCAGAATGCTTGGCCAGTCGGCCATGATTTTGAGACTCGGCTTCTTCCTCGAGTCAATTGGTGGATGATTTCGCCAGTTGTATTCCGGGGCAGGGGGTCCGGTTGGCAGGTAGAGCGTTGCTTCGGTGCCACGTTCGGCGCGATCGGTCACTGTTGATGCTGCTCTGGTGGCATTCCGCTGTGTTGATGATGGTTCGAAGAGGTCGGGCCGTTCACGGCGGTGAGTGTCGAAGCGCTGAGACGGGCGGTTCCGTAGCGGAGATTCCGTTGGCATCACGGGCAGAAATACTTCTCGGGCTTCCCCCGTCTGAATCCTGTCGCTGACTGTTGCTGTAGGTAGCTCACCCAGTTGGTGGGCAATGGATTCTCTACCCGTGACGAAGCAGGCCACTTGATGGGCCGCTGAGGCCATGGGTTGCGCCTGCGCGGTGGGTGCCGCCGCGACGACGGCAGCAGCACCCGCAGCGATGAGCGTGTGAACAATATTCATTTCCGTCCTCCATTCGTCTCGAGCATGTCCGCGAGCGCGCATGACTCGCCTGTCTATCCGTCCACATACATCGGTGACCAGGCCCCGTCCTCCCACTGCACCCACCCCCGCGGCTCGTCGTCCGGGTCGCTCATCGGACATACCGCTCGACGCGTTGGTCGGGCACGATCACGCCGGCCTCGACGAGAGCCCGATAGGCGGCGCGCTTGTCCGCACACCTATCGAGGCTGCACCGGCAGTGGTCCTGCATGATCTCGTGCGCTGCCTGCGCGGACATGCATTGCGGTGACGGGTGAGGATCATCCTCGCGATCAATGAGATGCGGCAGGACATAGACGATTCCGATCACCATCACACCGATCGCGATGGAAACCACGAAAATGGCCGCGATGTAGGGCGTTTCGTCCCCTGGCGTCGTTATCGGGTTGATACCCGGCGCCGAGGAATTTCACCGATCCGGCGGCGTCAGTTGGCCGGACAGGTATGCCGATCAGGAATCGACATCATCCCGGCGCCGGGTGTATTCACCCTCGCATTGGGATGCCGTAATTGTCTGTGTCCCTTTGTGAATGTGTCGCCGTGGAGGACCTCGCGGCCGATCCGATCGGCTGCCGCGCGGGCGAGACTCAAAGCATCCTCGGTCGCTCCGGGCGCGGCGTCACGCACACCGACGTTCGCCACATACAGCCACAACCGACCCCACAATGCGAGCTGTGACGCGGTCGCCCGGCTGAACCGCGGCTCGATGTCATCGGCCCAACGCACGGCAAGGTCACGCGCGGCCCTCGTGCTCGTCGAGTGCGTCCGCGTCCCGGATCAGGCTCGGTAGCTGCCCGGCAACCTGCCGGTATTCGTGTGCCGCAACGAGCGGACGCAGACCGTCATAGGCGGCCTGCACGCCCTCGAGAGTGGGCTGTTCGTCGGGCTCGTCGAGCTGACTGGCCAGTGCCCGCCGTACCGGTCCCCACACCTCGGCGGTCGCGTCGTCGGCCCACTCGGCGTCACCGCCGCCAGGGGTCTGCAGTGTGGAGGTGTGCACGCCGAGCGCGACCGCCAGGGCACGTAGCGTTTCCAACCGCACAGACGAGCGGGCACCCCGCTCGAGCATCTTGATGAGCGACAGCGAAATTCCGCTCGTCTCAGACAGTTCCGATTGCGTCATGCCGCGCCGCTTGCGCACCGACGCGACGCGGTCACCAAGATCCGCAGTCATGACACGAGAGTACGGCCCGAGAGCACTCGGCGTCACGTAGTCATCGCGCGTCGGCCTGTTTGATCAGCTCGGCGAAATTGCTTACTGCACTACCGTCAATCTCGTGCGACCCACGTTGGAATCGGGGCGCGTCTAGCCAGGCCAGCGCTGCAGCAGATTGCGGTAGTAAGGGATTGGCAACCTCTGAACTGGGGTTATTTGCCCGATTCGGGTGTGCACCTGGAGAATGTGCATTGGGTACAGTGCCACGTTGCCTGGTGATGCAAAAAGAAAACCCGCCCTGGTCAGGGCGGGTTTTCTGTGGAGCCGATGACGGGAATCGAACCCGCGCTGTCTGCTTGGGAAGCAGAAGTTCTACCATTGAACTACATCGGCAGCGGTACCAAGGTACATCGAAGACTGTAGCAGAACCCGTGCGCAGGTGGGAAAAGTCCTGATAGATCGCCTTGACCTGCGTCGACATCTTCCTACGAGGGCAGGTCGGGGGCACTGATCCAGCGGAGGTTGATCTTGTTTTCGGCGGAGTTCTCTCCCGAAAATCCTCCCAGAAATGAGCCATCAATACTCTTGTTCGAGGGCGTGGAGACACCACCAAGACGGCAGATAGCTGATCGAGAGCTGAAATTTCTCACTGAGATCTTCGTGTCCTCTACACCAAGCGTGTCGGAAAAGTGGGAGGATTTGGTCCCTTCTTCTAAGCCGTCATAGTGCGGTCACCGCTGCTCGTAGAGTAATTCTCCTCGTACCGTGGAGGCCTGGCCATAAAGAAAAGGGCGGATGGTGGAGAAGGAACGCAAGTTTGATGCGGAGTTCTGTGAGGGGGCTGTCCGGATCGTGCGTGAGATCGGGCGCCCGGTCGTGCAGGTAGCTCGTGATCTGGGAGTTAGCGAGGGCATGCTCATGATCTGGGTGGCCAGGGCCCGGCAACGCCGCGACCCTGTCACGAAATGAGGCCGCATAAAGGACCCTCCACAGTTCCAGGGATTGGCGAATACCGCTGCGTGCAGAGAGTGCGCAACTCCCACACGGCGTTGTTGCTTCGAGGTTTCTGGGTTGCTTGGGAAGCGGAAATTTTACTTTCGAACTGCATCGGCAACGATACCGAGGTGCGGCGGAACCGCCGCACGGGTGAGAGAATTAGAATTCCTGACAGATCGCTCCAGCCCGCGACGGTATTTTCCGGTGCCGGTGGACAGTCGGCAGTGAACCGCTGTCCGAGCACAGGGCCGGGTCAATCGGCGAAGGCCAGGGGGCCTTCCACCTCGGCGAGGTGGTAGATCCACCAAGGGCGGTCGGGGAACTCGGTGGAGGTGATCGTGAGGTAACGCGGGCGCAGCAGTCCGGTGTCGGGGTCGCGGACTGTTACGGTGTCGCGGGGGATGTCTTCGGTGGGAATATCAGTGGTCCACAGGCGTTCCCAGTTGTCGGCTTTGCTGAAGGTGTCGATCATTCGGTTGCGTTCGTCGTGGGGGATGAGTCCGAACGACAGCATCTTGAATGCGTGCACGATGAGATGGGATTCGCGTTCGAGACTGGTTTCGCCCATCGCCTTGACTGCCCGGTCGTCGAGCAACATCCATTCGATGATGTTCCCGCCGGGGAACAGGCCGGGAAATGAGTCGAGGTAGCGCTGATTGGCGGCGGCGACGGTGAAGTCGGGGAGGGTTTGGTAGCAGGTGGCGCCACTGTAGTCGGCGAGGACGCGGAGGTCTTTTCGGGTCGGCCGGTGGGGGGCGGCGCCGAGGATGCTGGGGATCATGTTCGGCGCGGTGAGGTGCATGACGTATTGGAAGTACCAGCGAGGGATCTCGAGTGCGGTGAACAGGGCGGCCAGTACCTGATCGGTTGCTGGGCGGAGGCCCTGCTCGATTTTCTCGATGATGCTCGGACTGAGGTTGGATCGTTCGGCCAGCTGTTCTCGAGTCAGTCCGAGGTCACGGCGGCGGGCTGCGACATAAGCCGCTAGAAGGTGGCGGGGTCTGGACATAGTGGGTCTACCTTTCTTCTGGGAACGTCGAGACGGAGAGCGGACCGATTTGTGTCACTCGCGAGATTGTGTGGCGGCGGGGGCGTATCGCAGGATTGCGTATGCGAATTCCATGACGTGATCAGCTGTGTGCAGTGCGTCGAGGCGCGACTATCGGACGATGCCGGCCACACAGTGCAACGTATGTTCGAGTGGATACCCTGCCTGAAGGTGAGGCCAGCGAAGCGGGGGAACTGTGACCACCATTACCTGGTTAGCCGCACGTCACTTCGAGTGGTTTGGCACAAAGGCTTGTGACATGAAGGTTTCGGCATTCTGGGGCACAGGGGCTTCGGGTGGCGTTAGGCCGAGTTTCCGAGCCGAATCGGCGAGACCATGCGATTGTTCGCGATGCCGCGGGCACAGCTCACTAGGCGGTTTGTCTTCGGCAATACGGTGGAAGACAGGGGAAGACCGCTATTTTCATGGGCGAATGTTAGCAAGCTTCCCGCAGACTGCGGGATGTGTGGAATGTGGTCAACTTTCTGGCAAACAGATACGAGTGGACACCCACCGGCAGAGTGGCTCGAGCCCATGCGAGGGGAATCGTGCTCGACCGAGTACCATGCGGCTGAGCAGCCGCGCGGAGCGGGCGCTAGGCTCGTCGCTGTGCTGCTTTCCGATCGCGACATCCGTGCGGAGATCGCCGCTGGGCGTCTCGGTGTTGAGCCGCTCCTGGACAACCTGATCCAGCCGTCGAGTATCGACGTGTGCCTGGACCGGATGTTCCGGGTATTCAATAACACCCGATACACCCATATCGACCCCGCACAGCAGCAGGACGAACTGACCAGTCTGGTCGAGCCCGAAGCGGGTGAGCCGTTCGTTCTGCACCCCGGTGAGTTCGTGCTCGGCTCCACCCTGGAGCTGTGTACATTGCCGGACGACCTGGCCGGTCGGTTGGAAGGAAAATCGAGTCTGGGCAGACTCGGCTTGCTGACCCACTCGACCGCGGGCTTCATTGATCCCGGCTTCAGTGGTCACATCACGCTGGAACTGTCCAATGTGGCGAATCTGCCGATCACCTTGTGGCCGGGCATGAAGATCGGCCAGCTCTGTCTGATCAGGCTGTCCAGCCCCGCTGAGTACCCCTACGGCAGCGCCGCGGTGGGTTCTAAGTACCAAGGTCAGCGCGGACCAACTCCTTCACGGTCCTACCTCAACTTCCCGATTCCGGAAGCCGCGCTCGATGCTGTTGTAACAGGCTGAGCGAAAATATTTCCGCCGCCTCGGGTAAGGCGATGGGGACTGTCGGACGGCGACGGGGACTGATTGCGGAGGTGATCAGCCCCCGCCGCCTGCGCCCACCATGAGTGCCACGGTGTAGGTGACCATAGCGGTGGGAGCGTGTCTCCGCGGCTCGGTGGCTGGTCCAGAAGCACCCATCCTGGGGTCGGCCGCCGAGACCGGTCGGTGACATCACAGCACTGCCGGGGTGGGCAGCTCGACATCCAGGTGATCGAGTACCGGGGGACCGCGAGCTGTCGGGCCTGGCAGCGAGTTCCTTGTCTTATGTCTCAATGGTCTCAGCCCGCCAGGCGTTTCGGTATTGCCCGAATACCAGCTTTCCACTGCCCTTCCACTGCCTTTGATAGAAGCCGCATTTCATATGTGGCTCTGCTCACAA
This sequence comes from Nocardia sp. TBRC8007, assembly GCF_056629435.1. Taxonomy (NCBI): domain Bacteria; kingdom Bacillati; phylum Actinomycetota; class Actinomycetes; order Mycobacteriales; family Nocardiaceae; genus Nocardia; species Nocardia sp. TBRC8007. Next base: position 48,380 of record NZ_JBWSOR010000012.1, read on the forward strand.
ACCGCTCGTACTCTGGGAGGGAGTTCGTTCGGAAGGGATGACAGCGTGGTCAGGCATTGGTCAGGTAAAGAGGTCCGGGCCCTTCGCGATGCCAAGCGTATGAGCATCAGGGAATTCGCAGCCCATCTGGGGGTGCATGAACGCCTGGTGTCCAAATGGGAGGCCGGGGGTGTCAGGGTCCATCCACGACCGATCAACCAAGCTGCCCTGGATACGTCTTTGGCCAGGTCCGACGAAGTGGTGCGGGTGAGGTTCGCGGCGTTGATCGATCAGCCTGTGGGCGTTCCGGCTGGTGTGTTCGGAGCCGATGGGCGCGTCGACGCTTCGACACGCGCCTATGATTCGGGCGACGTGGATCTGTTGGCCCTCATATGCGCTGGTGCGATGAGAGGTGTTGCTTTAGCAGCGTTTTCGGAGAGGGATCTGATCATGGCGGCTGCCCACGAGGCCAGCGAGCATGCTGGCAAAGCCGGGAGCACGAATATCGGTTCGAGTACTTTGGAGCAGCTCGATGCCGATGTCATGCGTATCGCGAACGATTATGTGCGTATCCCGCCGATTCCGATGATGATGGAGATGCTGCGGGTACGTCGCCGGGTGTACCGGTTGCTGGAGGGGCATCAGCGGCCCGCTGATACCAGTCATCTGTATCTGTTGGCAGGCATGCTCTCTGGACTGCTCGCCAACGCGAGTACCGACCTCGGGCGATACGACGCTGCTGGTGAACAGGCTCGAGCTGCCTGGGCTTACGCGGAACTGTGCGGGCACAACGGTCTTCGTGCTTGGACTCGCGGTATGCACGCGCTGATCGAATACTGGTCGCGTCGCCCACGCAGGGCAGTGCAGCTCGCACAGAGCGGGCAGGTTTTTGCCGAGTCCGCGACCGCGACTGTGCGTTTACTCACTATCGAGGCACGGATCTGGTCTGCTTTGGGGAGCGCCGCGGATACCAGCCGGTGTCTTCATGCCGCCGATGCGGCCCGTGAGGCTGCCGCGACCGACACTGTGCACGACGAAGTGGGCGGTGTCTTCGGATTCAACGACGCCAAAGCCAGCTACTATGCAGGCGCGACCTCTATTCATTTGGGTGAAGCGGAGTCGGCTCTCGCCGCTACTGAGAGAACCATCGAGTTGTATTCGAATGGCCCGGCCGAACAGCGCTCTTATGGTGCGGAGGCTTTAGCCAGGGTGGACTGTGCCGCAGCTCACTTGATCGGCGGCAGTTTGGACGGTGCGACCGAAGCACTGCATCCGGTGCTCGGACTTGATGAGGACAGGCGCATCGCCCAACTCGAGGAGCGACTGGGTGGTGTGCGGAGACGGATCGCGGCCCCGGCCTTCCGACACGCGGTGGAGGCGCGGCGATTGGATGAGCGGATCGAGGAGTTCTGCGGCTCAACGGCAGTCAAAGGTATCTCGCCGGGCAACTCGGCGTGAGCTGGATCGTTGCGTATTGATCCCGTCTACGGCACTGGCGCGGGCGCGGGTACCGGATGCGTGCAGGCTTTGGTCAGGCTGATTAACCGATTGCGCCGGATGGCACCATAGGACGGGTGAGCCCTAGCCATCATCCGCATTGCCACCCGCGTGTTCTGGAGCAGTCCACGAAGCTGCAGAATGTCGTCTACGAGATTCGTGGACCGGTGCACGCGCATGCGGCACGGCTGGAGGCGGAGGGCCACCGCATTCTCAAGCTCAATATCGGTAATCCCGCGCCCTTCGGGTTCGAGGCCCCGGATGTGATCATGCGTGACATCATCGCGGCGCTCCCGCATGCTCAGGGCTACTCCGAATCCAAGGGCATCTTGTCGGCCAGACGCGCGATTGTGACCCACTATGAGCTGGTGCCAGGCTTCCCTGAACTCGATGTAGACAATGTCTATCTCGGTAACGGCGTCTCCGAGTTGATCACCATCACTATGCAAGCACTGCTGGACAATGGCGACGAGGTGTTGATTCCCGCGCCGGACTACCCGCTGTGGACAGCTATGACCAGCTTGGCAGGCGGCACCCCGGTGCACTATTTGTGTGACGAGAACAATGGCTGGCAGCCGGACATCGCTGACGTCGAATCGAAGATCACCAGCAAGACCAAAGCGCTGTTGGTGATCAATCCGAACAACCCGACCGGTTCGGTGTACTCCGCCGAGGTGCTCCAGCAATTGGCCGATCTCGCGCGCAAGCATCAGCTGTTGCTGCTCGCCGACGAGATCTACGACAAGATTCTCTACGATGACGCCAAGCACATCGCGATGGCGACCATGGCACCCGACCTGTTGTGCTTGACCTTCAGTGGGCTATCCAAGGCCTATCGGGTCGCTGGATACCGGTCGGGTTGGTTGGCGATCACCGGTCCCAAGGAACACGCGGCCGGTTTCCTGGAGGGTATCGACTTGCTCGCTTCGTCCAGGCTTTGTCCGAATGTTCCCGCGCAGCACGCGATTCAGGTCGCGCTCGGTGGGCATCAGAGTATCGAGGATCTGATCCTGCCCGGCGGCAGGCTGCTCGAACAGCGTGATGTCGCTTGGGAGCGTCTGAACATGATTCCTGGGGTGTCCTGTGTGAAGCCGAAAGGTGCGCTGTACGCGTTCCCGAAATTGGATCCGGACGTATACGAGATCTACGACGACTCGAAGCTGATCCTGGATCTACTACTGCAGGAGAAGATCCTGATGGTGCAAGGCACTGGCTTCAACTGGCCCAACCATGATCATCTCCGGCTCGTGACACTGCCCTGGGCGCGGGATCTCGCGGTTGCGATCGAACGCTTCGGCAACTTCCTCGCCAGCTACCGGCAGTGATTGAGTGCGGCAACGAGCGGTGTGAGCGCCCCGCTTTCGGCGCTTAAACAGACCATATGTATGGATATATGCCGAATTTGACGATCACCTAGCGCAAAAGAAGTGTTTTTGTGTACAGTAGTCCTCGGCACATAGAGTGCCTGGCCGGATTGCCTACCCCCCCTGGGCATATCCGGCCCCGGGTCAGGCCGCCTACCCCCCCTGGGCCGCCTACCCCTGGGCGGCGGAGACATCCCCCTGCTCTCCGCCGCCCCCTTCCCGGATTCTTCTCTCTGCGGCTCGGATAGCCCCTATCTCTGATATCCGTATCCGGGTCGGGTGTTGCGCCGCTCATGAAAATGAAATCCCTTAAGCTCGCTCCGGTAGAACACCTCGAAGGTAGGGAGCGCGGTGGGCGACCATCATCACCATGATCACTCGGGACCGATCGCGATCGGGACGACTGCGGCGCGCGTGGTTATCGGATTGCTCGTCGCGATCGGTGGCGTCGTTCTCCTCGGCGCAATCGTGCTGTGGCCGAGTGAACAGCACATCGATATACCACTGCCGATGCAGAACGCGGGCGGCGGTGCGGTGCAAACCGAGGCGGGCACCGTGCTGCGGCAGGATATCGGCCCCTGTGGCAGTCCCTCTCAAGGCCGGGTATTCGTGAATCAGCCCGACGCGCCACGCAACAACGCCTATTCTTGTCAGCGCAGTCTGATCGCCATCGAGTCAGGGCCGCACGAGGGCACTCGCACCCTGCTCGAAATTTCCCCCAGCCCAGGACAGCCGGATTTGCATGCGGGCGACAAGATCCGACTGGTGCGTCAAACTGATCCGGGCGGAGTGCCGTTGTACTCGTTCGAGGATCATGCGCGTGGACTGCCGCTTACCCTGATCGGCCTGGCTTTCGTGGTGGTGATCATTGCGGTGGCGCACTGGCGCGGGGTACGCGCACTGCTGGGTTTGTTGTTCGCTTTCGCGGTGCTTGTCGTTTTTCTGTTGCCGGCTTTGCTGGATGGCAAACCCGCCATCCCGGTCGCGTTGGTCGCCGGTTCCTTGATCCTGTACGCGGTGCTGTATCTGGCGCACGGGGTGAATCTGCGCACCAGTTCCGCGCTGCTCGGCACGCTGACCGCGATGCTGCTCGCCGCGGGGTTGTCCTGGCTATCGATCGAGCTGACCAGCTTGACCGGGCTTTCGGAAGAGCAGAACACCGCCGTCGCCACCTATATTCAGCATGTCAGTATCACCGGGCTGTTACTGGCTGGGTTCATTATCGGTTCACTCGGTGTACTCAACGATGTCACGATCACCCAGGCGTCGGCCGTGTTCGAACTGGCCGCCATTGACGAAACAGCCTCACGGCGTCAGATTTTCACTGCTGCTATGCGAGTGGGACGGGACCACATCGCCAGCACGGTCTACACTCTGGTACTCGCCTATGCTGGTGGGGCATTACCGCTGCTGCTGTTGTTCAGTATCGCGGGGCGTTCCATCCGCGACGTGCTGGTCGGGGACGCGGTCGCGATCGAAATCGCACGCTCAGCGGTCGGCGGTATCGCGCTGGCACTTTCGGTGCCGCTGACTACCGGTATCGCGGTACTGCTGGCTCGCCCGTTCGGCGGCAAGGAACTCAGCGAGCCGCTGCGGCAGCGTCCTGCCAGACACGCCCGGATTTGATTCAGTTCGCTCCAGTTCAGCGGGGCGGAGGTGGAGGTGGAGGGAAGAGGATGATCCCGGGTTGAAGAGTGGGAACTACGATCGGCGGAAGACCGGGTATCACAATGGTGTTCGGGCCTGGCGTCGGTGGCGCTTCGCTGGTAGCTTCCGGCTGACGTGGTCGTGGTGCGGCGACCGATTCCCGCAGGGGCGATTCCGTAGTGGTCGGTACGGCTGTGGTCGGTACAACCGTGGTCGGTAGTTCGAGGCTGGTGGTAGGTGGTGGCGTGCTGGTCGGCGACAGCGAGGCAGGCGATCCTCCGCTGGTGCGCGAATCGCTTTCCAGCACCCTTGGTCCGTAGCTGAGGCCGAGCCCGATCGTGGCGATCACGGTCAGCACACCAACCGCCAACACCGCACTACTGATCTCGCGTTTGCCACGGCCGGCCGGTGCGGATAACCAGTCGGGCGACAGTTCGTCGTCGAGTCTCGTTCGCGGGGAAGCGGTTTCCGTGCGCTTCGGTCTGGCCAGGAGCGCGGCGCCGCGGGCAGTGACGCTCTCCGGGTTGTCAGGCACGACGACAGGCACACCCATCCAGCGTTCGAGCACGGTGGCGACCAAAGGAATGCGCGCGCAGCCACCGATGGCAAGCACTCCGTGCACTGGACGGTCGGAGCGCACGATCACATCGCGGGTCATCCGTGCCGAGGACTCGATGGCCAGCATGAGCAGTGCTTCGAAGTTCTCCTGCGCTAGCAACACCAGCCCATGCTCGCTGGGCAATGCCACTGCGGTGCCGCTACTGAGCTGCTCTTTGGCCGCCCGGCACAGTGCGTCGAGCGCGGCTAAACCCTCGTCGTCCGGTGGAGGTGCGATCCGGCCGGACGCGATCTGCTGCTCGCGGATCAGTGAGTCGAGATAATCGCCACTGATGTCACTGGTGCGTTCGCTGTAATGAACCTCACGAGTGTGGGTATCGACCACACTCACCGACAAGCCCGAGCTGCCGAGGTCGTAGACGACCACCGAGGATATGCCACGAATATCGCCTGTGGCTTGGGCGAATTCCAATACCGCTGATATTTCTGGGATCAGCTCGTAATTGGTCAGCTGCTGGCGCGCCATAGCCGCGCGAAGCGAGTGGGCGTGCTGCTCACTGCGGTGGGCGATCGCGATGGCATCGATTTCCGGTGTGGCTTCCAGTGCGACCCCGATAGCTTCGGCCGTCAGTTCTTCTACGTCCTGGTCGATGACCGGGATGGTCTGCAGATCGAAAGAGCTCGCGGCGACCTGTCCGTGGGGGTCACCGGCGTGCGGTCGCGCCATACGGACAGCGCTCGCTCCCACCGAAACTCCCAGTACCGAACTCATCAGCTGCCCATCTCGTCTCATGTGTCACGACATGCGAGCCCGCGTCATTTGTCGGCTTCGGCCCGCTGGACGGACCCTACCGTCGGCGATCAGCTGTGCTAGAGGCAGGACTGATCACTCGTCCGGTCGGAGTCTGCCTCGCATCGTGAGTTTACGGTGTGCCGAGTCCTGCGTACACCCGTCCCGCTGTCCGCCAGGCAGCGTGGTCGAGACGATTCCTATCAATGTGCGCGGCCGCCTCGGCGTAAGAGGTGGTGAACCGTAAGCGTTCTGCGTCGAGATTGCGGCTTAACACATCTTCCAGGCTAGGTTCGTAGAACGGCACTACGTCATCGGTCGATCTCGCGACTTTGCCCGGATCCACATCCACTCCGATGACCTGGTGCCCGAGTACGGCCATGCACGCCGCATGCGTAGCCCCGAGGTGCTCGGTTTCGAAGACTGTACAGCGCATGATCGATTGGTAAGTCCCGCCGGTGGCCACACCACGTCGTTGAGGTAAGGGCTTGGGTAACGGCAGATGTATACGCGACGACGTTCCGTCTCTTCTTCGCCCGCTGGACCTACGATTACGCCTATCACTCGATAGGTTTCTTCAAGGCGCTTTTCTAGGGCTGCTGATTGTCGCGGGTATGAGGTCGGTAACGCGCCGGTGCGGATGAGCTGAGCTGGGCAAGTCTTCCGGCAGCGGGATCGCCGCATTTCGGAGTGCGCCAGGACGAGTAGAGCCAGGGTTCCTGGGGAACCCTGGCTCTACTCGCTTTATCGGACGACTCGCTTTATCGGACGCTGCGCTCAGTTCTTCCGTCCGGGTGCCTTGGCACCGGACTTGAAGCCGAGGCCGCCTGGCTTGGCAGTGGGCGGTGTGTTGTCGGGCGTGTCGTTGCCGTTGCTGGACCGCTCGGGCTCGGCAGCGGGCTCGGTTTGTTCAGCTGGGGCTTCGTCTTTCGCGGCAGACGCCGGGGTCGAGGTACCAGGTGCCTTGGGGCCGGGCCTCTTGAACCCGGACTTCATAGCCAGGCCCTTGGTGGGAACCGTCGGCTTGGTCTCGGGCGGTGCTGTCGCTGTCTCGGCTGCGGGCGCAGCCTCGGCCGTGGCGGACATGTCAGCCGCAGGCGCCTTGCTGCCTGGTGCCTTGGCGCCGCCCTTCATGCCAAGGCCCTTGACCGGCGGAGTCGCCGGTGTTTCGGTGGTCGGGGTCGCGGATGCTTTGGCTCCGGGTGCTTTGGCGCCGCCTTTCATGCCGAGGCCACCCGGTGCCTTGGCCGGACCCTTCATGCCAAGGCCTTTGACTGGTGGAGTCGCCGGTGTTTCGGTGGTCGGGGTCGCGGATGCTTTGGCTCCGGGTGCTTTGGCGCCGCCTTTCATGCCGAGGCCACCCGGTGCCTTGGCCGGACCCTTCATCGCCAGACCGCCGCCGGTCGGCGTGGCTTTGGTAGGTGTGGGGGCCACGGTGGCTGGGACAGGTTCCGGCTCCTGCTCCGGCTCCGCCCCAGGTGCCTTGGGCTCCTGGATGACGGTGAGTTTCTGGGTCAATTCGGTCGGCTCGGCGCGCTCGATGGCATCGAGCATCAGCTGGGCGACGTCTACCACCTCGACGCCTTCGCCTTCGCCTTTCTCTTGGCGAGCGGTGACGCCGTCGGTGAGCATCACCCGGCAGAACGGGCATCCGGTCGCGATCTTTCCCGGCGCGGAGCTACCCGCGGGTGCGGCGAGAGTGTGCAATCCCTCGTCCACCCGGTCGATATTGATGCGCTTGCCCAGCTGCTCTTCCATCCACATCCGCGCGCCGCCGGCGCCACAGCACATGGATCGCTCGCCATGTCGCGGCATCTCGACCAGATTCGAGCCGGAGGCGGTCATCAGCTCACGCGGTGCGTTGTAGACCTTATTGTGGCGACCCAGATAGCAGGGGTCGTGATAGGTGACATTCTGGGTCACCGAGGCCACCGGGATCAGTTGTTTGGACCGCACCAAGCGGTTGAGCAGCTGGGTGTGATGCACCACTTCGTAGCTGCCGCCCACCTGTGGATATTCGTTGTTCAACGCGTTGAAGCAGTGTGCGCAGGTGACGACGATCTTCTTCTTGCGATCTTCGACACCGGCGAACACCGAGTCCAGCAGCTCGATGTTCTGCTGCGCCAGTTGCTGGAACAGGAACTCGTTGCCCGCACGCCGCGCTGAGTCGCCGGTGCAGGTCTCTTCCGCGCCGAGCACCATGAACTTCACTCCCGCGGTAGCCAGCAGCTCCGCGACCGCCTTGGTGGTCTTCTTCGCCCGGTCCTCGTACGCACCGGCGCAGCCGACCCAGAACAGGTACTCGTACCCGTCGAAGGAATCTGCTTCCCTGCCGAAGACCGGGATCTGGAAGTCGAGTTCGTTGATCCAGTTCAACCGATCCTTGGCGTTCTGTCCCCACGGATTGCCCTTGTTCTCCAGGTTCTTGAACAGTCCCGCGAGCTCAGAGGGGAAATCCGATTCGATCAGCACCTGGTAGCGGCGCATATCGATGATGTGGTCGACGTGCTCGATATCGACCGGACATTGCTCTACGCATGCTCCGCAGGTGGTGCAGCTCCACAGCACCTCGGGGTCGAGGATGCCGTTGACCTCTTCGCTACCGATCAGGGGGCGCTCGGCTTCCGTCTTGGCCTGCGCCGAGATCTTGGCCAGTCGAGCCTCGTCCGGATTGCCCTCGGTGTCGACTAGGCCGATTTCGTCGCCGCTGGCATCCTTGCGGCCGCCGGCCAGCAGGTATGGCGCCTTGGCGTAACCGTGATCGCGCAGCGACATGATCAGCAATTTGGGCGACAGCGGCTTACCGGTGTTCCAGGCCGGGCACTGCGACTGGCAGCGCCCGCACTCGGTGCAGGTGGTGAAGTCCAGCCAGCCTTTCCAGGAGAAGTCCTCGATTCGGCCCGCGCCGAAGGTATCGGTGTCCGGGTCCGCGGTCTCCATATCGACCGGCTTGCCCTTCGACATCATTGGTTTGGCCGCACCAAGCGCGACGTCGCCATCGTCTTCGCGTTTGAAGTAGATGTTCGGAAACGCCGAGAACCTGTGGGTGATAACGCCCCAGGTGACGTTGCGGCCCAGGTACCACAGGAACGCCATACCTGACATCAGCTTGATGAACGCGAAGATCGACACCATGGTCGGGCTCGCGGGCAACAGCTCGGCCACCCGCATGGTGAAGAAGTCGGTTGCTGGATCGGCGTGGCCATAGGTCGCGATCTTGCCCGCTTTTACGAAGATCATGCCCAGACCCTCGAGCAGACCGACAGCTTCGATGAAGTACGCGGCAGCGAAGTTCGAACCGCTGAAGCGTGACAACCGCTCCGGCACGCGCGGGTGATTCAGCTGGCGGATGGTGATCAGCGCCAGAATGCCGATAACCGTTCCGATACCGAGAATCTCATCCCACAGATGGTATGCCGCCGTGTCACCGACGATCGGCCAGTGGAACTCGGGATCGAAAGTCTGCCCGTACGCCTCGAACCACAACATGAAGCCGCCGAGGAAGCCGACCATGAAGATCCAGTGTGCCCAGCCCACGGTGCGGAACTTGACCATTCGCGTGTGCGCGATGAACTCCACCAGCATGGTTCTGAAGCGGGGGAGGAAGGGTCGCCAACGATCAGGGGCCGACTGGCCGACCATGATGGTGCGAACGACTCGGGACACGCCGCCGAAGAACGACGCCCAGCACACAAGGCTGAGCACCGCTCCAATCGTGCCCAGTGTCACGGTCAGGGCATTCATGTTGCGACCTTTCTTTCGAGGCAACACGAGCGAAGGCGGCTATAGCACCGCCTGGGTTGGCTCGTATCCTAACCGACAGTAAGTTACTCGTCGGTAATAAGGCTGTCTATCGTCGGGCTCCCACTTTGCCTGGGCTGTTGTGCGCCGGAGGTCGACTCGACGTCTATTTGTGGTGAATATCACAACAGTGCGATGGGTGACCCGAACTCGGCCGACTACCACCGTAAACGCCGAGGTGTCCAACCCTATTGCTAAGGTTTGGCTTAGTTTCTGTGTTCAGTGGGGAATCTCGCCTATGTCGCGGCGTCCTATTACACTCACAGCGTTCTCTATAGCTGTGCTTGCCTCCGTATTGCTCGGGGAGGGTCCGTGGGTGACACCAGGATCTGATGCAGAAAGCTCTCGCGTTCTGGAGGTCGGCCGGTGGAGAAGGCATGACCACGGATTGGAAACTGAATGAAACTCCGCAGAATCGCCACGGCGTCCGCGATGGTCATCGGGGCGATGACCATCGGTCTCGGGACCGCGTATGCCGAGCCGGTCTCGTCGCCTGAGCAGGACATACGGTACTCGGTCAAACTGGTGGACAAGACCGTTGTGACGACGTTAGAGGGGGGTACGTTCGAACTGGCGAAATCCTCCGAGGACGTCGAGCAGAACGATATCTACCAGGTCAAGGACTCAGCAGGGGAGACGGTGATGTCGTTGCCGATCGCCTTCCAGCTCGGCGAGATCACCGTGCCAGTCAAAGCCGCGGTCAAGGATGACAAAGCGGTGCTGGAACTGACCCCAGAGCAGGGCATCGCGCCTACGGACGAATCGGTTCGATCGGTCAATGTCGTCGCGCAGCCGATCGCTTCGCCGATAGAGAACCAGCGCGCGCAGAACAACTTCTCCAGCCAGTTCGGACTGGCTACCACGATCGGTGGTTTCATCGGCACTGCTGTCGGCGCTGCGGTCGGCTGCATCGCCACTCTCCCCGCTTGCATTCCGGGTGTGGTGAGTGGCGCGGGTGTCGGTGGCATTCTGGGCACCGTGGCGGTCGGTGGCCCCACGCTGGTTGTGGCGGGACTCGACCTGCTCAATACGCTGCAGGCGCCCGCAGGCACCACACAGTGGGCGAAGTAATTCGTCCGGCGGGACGTCTCACATTCCATTCCTGGCCCCCGCGCTCTTCGTAGTGCGGGTGGCCAGGCGTTTACCGGGGTAGATCCAGCATCCCACGGACGGCGATCTCGCCCATCGCCTGGCCCAGTTCGCCGAAAGAGCGCTCGACCATGTCGAAGGTCCCGTTCTCGCGCACGAGCAGCACGGTGCAGGCTCTGGTTCCGTGTACCTTGTCCGCGATGAATCTGGCCGATCGCGCCCGCTCCAGATCCAGCGGCACCCCGGTGCGGGGCAACCACTCGTCCGGAGCCACGGCACGATCGGCGAGTACCGCGAAATAGCGATCGATCGCACTGGGATCGTTCTGCACCACTGCGCGCAGTTCAGCCACGCCTGCCCGCACTTTGGGCCAGACGGGCTGTGTCGTGCTCAGCTCCTGCTCCCCCTCGGTCATACCCCAGGAAGCGACAGATATACCGTTGGAGAGCCCGTGGAAACCAGGAGTCATTTCTTGTGGTTCCACGGTCGCGCGGTTGGAATGCCACCATAGCGTCCGCAGATCGGAAACCACCAGGTTGTAGCCGTTGTACTCGTCGGGGGCGGCGGCGAGGTCGCGCACGTATTTCTCCGGGCCGGGAATTTCATCTACCAGTTGGCGGCCTGCGATTCCGCGTAGGAAATCGATCAGCAGTGCCCCACGGGAACGGGCCTCTAGGCGCTGGTCGCTGAGATCGTGCACATTCGTGACCGCCGCGAAGCGATTGTTCCCCGAAGGTTGAGCGATGAGCCCTAGCCAGGTGCCGGGAAGTTCATGCGCGGCTCGGCCCGCGGCGCCGGTATCACGTCCGGCGATCAGGCTGGGCAATTCCGGCCACCATTTCATGGGCTCGGTCGGCCGGGTATAGAACTCGTCCCGGTTGGCGGCGACGATCAGCCGGTATTCCGGATGTGCGCGCCAGCCGATCAATATCAGACACATGTAGTTCAGAATGCCGGACTCGGCGGGCTGTCCACGCGGTGCTTTCACAGTTGGGCCACATAAGGGCGACGGAAAAGAGATGAGCCGACAGCGCACCGCTGCCGACTCATCCGCGTCCTAGGTCAGTTAGTGCGCACGCGGAGCCCTGGATTATCGGAGAGCACGACATGCACCGGCTGTGCGAACAGCTGGGGTACGTTACCGGTGAGGGCACCGAGCAGGTTCGGAATCGCGCACAGTGGATACTGTGCAACCGACGACGCACTGGAGATGCCGAGCGCCAGCTGGCCGGTCACGACCGGGCCACCGCTGTCGCCGGGCAGTGCGCAGATGTTGGCCGAGAAACTCTGGGTGAGCTTCCGCTCGCCTACCTGCACAACTTGGTCGACAGCGTTGATCACGCCGCAGCTGAAACCGGTGCGTGCGCCGGATTTGCACACCGGCGCTCCGATAACCGGAATCGCCACGCCTTTGATCGCGAGTGCGGACACGCCAGGAATCCGGACGGCGTTGTTGGCGAAGCGGTCCTCGGCCTGGTTGTCGATTCGTACGATCGAGTAGTCCTGTGCGCCGAGCACCGATTTCTGGAACACACCCAGCCGCGCGCCGAGATCGTTACCGTGCAGCTCGTAGATGGCCGCGGCCTCGGCACTGCCCGCCGATGGAATATCTGGGTTGCAGTGGCCCGCGGTGATATTCACCGTATTGCCGTTCCGGTCGATGCCATTGAAGCCGAGCGAGCAGCGCAGTGAGCTTCTTCCAGAGCTTGCCGCGTAGCCGTCGCCTCCGGCGAGGGCACCTCGCGTTCCGGCGATCTCGCCAACACGCAGAGTGGCCTTCTCGCCGGCCACCGGTGGGGCTGTCACCAGTACGCGCGCCGGATCGATGAAGCTCGGCATGGGCAGGCCCGCCTGGTCCACACGCACCGCTATGGTGTTGTTCACGGTATCGACCACCGCGCCGCGTATCTGTGATCGCACTGCCTCGGGCTGGCCCTCCAGCCAGCGTTCGAACGCGCTTTTCTCGCCACGCAGGACGGCCTCGCTCTTGCTGACGTTCCTGACCTCGAAGCCAGCCGATTTCGCGGCGTTCTCCGCATCGTCCGCGCGGGGACCCTTGGCTATCGCGATAACCGGCTTGCCAGCGTCGTCCAACCAGGAACCAGCGAATACGGCCGGATACCGTCGCTGTGCTGTGGTGGCGAACGACGCGACTTCCTGCGCGAGCTCGGCACGGCGCAGATACTCCGCAGGTGTGATATTCAAATCGCGGGCCAGCGCGGTGACCAGCTCAGCGGGCAGGGCGGAGGGCTGGTCAGGTGCGGCGGTCGCCACTGCCGTAGTCGGGCCGGAAAGCAGGATTGCCGCCGAGGCGGCAATCAGTGCTCTTCGGATCCCGATCTTTCGCACAGCTGATCGGGTCGGACCTATACGTGGCAGGAGCATGACCAGACTATATGGGGTTTGGCACAGTATGCCCACCCGTCTCATGCTTCTGCTTGTACGGTAGTCAATCGGCTGGCAACATGCCTGGTGCCACGTGCGGACAAACGTTCAGCTGGCGTTCGGCGCGGTACGTACCCGAATGCCGTGACCGATCCCACCACCGGAGTGGGCATCGATATCAGCCAGGATCGGTCGAATCGGAATGCCCAGTGATGCGGTGCCGCCATACTGCGCGAGAGCGACGTTGGCCTCATCGCAGTTCGGTGCGTCCGCGGAGTTGGACCCGCTGGTGATGCCGAGTGCCAGTGTGCCGGATACGATCGCACCACCGCTGTCTCCGCCGAGCGTGCACGCCGAGCTGGCGAACCCGCGAACAGTCTTCGCCTTACCCGTTGCGGTGTAGAGCTGGGTTTCCACCCGGTCGGCCAGGACGAAGCCACATGTGAAAGTGGACGACTGGCCCGACTTGCAGACCGGGGCGCCGATGATCGGGTCGGCGGTGCCTGTGATCGACAGTGTGGTGCCGCCCGAGCCACGTACCGAAGGTCGGTCCATACCTGCCCGTACCGCGCGCTCGTTCAGCTTGATTACCGAGTAATCCAGCGCCGACGTGCCGCCGAGCGAGGCCCGAACGAAGGTGCCCAGTTCCGGGCTGGCGGGAATGTCGTGGACATTGGGCAGGTAGACGCCGGCCTCCTGATTTGCTTTGTCCAGGTTCGGATTGCAGTGGCCGGCACTTATGTTCAGTGCGTTCCCCGCTGCGTCGACGCTGTTGAACCCGAACGAGCAGACATCGACGGCGCGTAGCGACTCGTCTTTCAGTGAGCCAGGGGCGCTGATGTAAGTGTCGCCGCCCATCGGCCTTTGCTCGACCGGACCTCCGCTGTCCTGCGACAGGATGACGGTGATGTTCGCAAGTAGGGTGGGCAGATTGAGCAGATGCCCTACGGGAGTGTTGGCTACGTTGAGTACCAGCCTGCTGTTGAGGAAATCGATGGCCACCGAGTTGATCGCCTGCGAAACCTCGCGTGGCAGGCTGGTGATCCACTGGTTGAGCTTTACCAGAGTGTTCTCCAGGCTGTCTGCCGATACCGGGGCCAGCTGGGTGTGATAACCGTCGGCCGCGGCGATTTTGGCGGCATCAAGCGAGGTGACCGCGATGACTGGCTTGCCATCGGGGCCGAGCCAAGCGCCTGCGTAGGAATCCGGTCGCTCCGCGCGGAACTCGCGCGAGTAGTCGCGCAGCCGTTGTGCGCGTGCGGCGCGGTCCAGGTATTCCGTGGGGGTCATCTTCAGATCGCGGGCGACCGCCTTCACCAGTTCCGGCGGTAGATTGTCCGCGCTGAGCTGTGCGGGGGTATCCGGTAATGCCGAAGCGGTCGTTGCGCCGAACAAAGGAACCAGGAGAACGGTCGAAGCGATAGCGGCAGCCTTGACCGCGGCGCGACGTGCCATCAACTTGCGCATGAAGTCCCTTCGTCGGCACACAGGTGCCAGCTAAATCCGTTGCTATGGGCAGGATCCATGAACCCATAGTCTTCGTCCAGCGACAGACCGCTGTGTAGAAGTTCATCCGACAATACGGTCAGCGCAACACTTTAAGCCAAAATCCCCGTAAGGACGCTACCAACTACTGGATCCTGGGTATTGCCAGCCCTGGGTCGGAATCGGCGGTAGTTGCGGGAAGGGGAAGGGAGCGGACGTGGTGCCCCTAGCTGTCGACCGATCAGTGGTGGTCGGCGGTATGGTCGTCGTGCTGGTTGTCGGCATGGTCGTGCTGGTTGTCGGCATGGTCGTTGTGCTGGTCGGCGGAACAGTCGTCGTGGTGGTCGTGGTGGTCGGCAGCACAGTAGTCGTGGTGGTCGTGGTGGTCGGCAGCACAGTAGTCGCTATGGGCGGCGGAGGTGATGTTCGCGGCATCGTACTCGCGAGGGGCGGCACTGGGTCATCGCTGGTGGGCTCAGTAGATGACGTGATCGAAGGCGGGGGTGTGCTTACCTGCGACATGTGTTCGGACTTGGCATCAGGCAGCGGCGGTACTGGTGTCTTTCCGTTGTCCTGGAACAACAGCGCCATGACCACGCCGCCGAGCATCAGACCGAATAGTGCGGCCGCGACGATGAGCAGCGGCGTGCGCTGTGGTTTTTTTCCGGGGACAGTGTGCGGCGTGCCAGTGTCAGTGGGAACTGGTGTGGTGGCCGCAATCGGCTCGGCGATCGGCAGGGCCGCCGAGTACGCCTGTGGTTGTGGGTCGGGGGCCGGCACAGCTGGGATGACGGTGGTGTCCAGCGCCGAGTTCTCCGCAGTCGTGGAGTCTGGCGGGGTGGCCCCGGCAGGGGTGGCCAGCACAGCTGTCAACGCCGCGCGAGCCGCCTCATAGGCGAACGAGTTGCCCTGCGCGCCGGTCTCGTTGCCTGGTAGCTCGCTCTCGCTGATCAGCACCACCGAACGCAGGCCGAGATAGTCCAGCGCTTCGCGCAAAGAACGTACCTGTTCGGCAGGCCAGTTCGATGGATGTGCCGCATAGAACTCGGCTGGACCGCGGAGATGTTCGGAGGCCAGGTCGATCAGGCAGAACAGTGCGGTCGCGACCAGGTCTTCGGCACGATATGCCTCGCCATCGTCGACCGAGATGCCCGCAGGGTCGCCGACGGCGGACACGAATCCGGTGATCGAATGGGAGTACCCGGCGGGTGCGGGGCCACCTAATTCGGCATCGCCGTCGTCGGACATATGCAGGACCGGTTCACGGACAATGTAACGCGGTTCCTCATCACCATCGGTGACAAGGACTGCTGTGCACTCGTCCTCGGCGACGAGCAGGCCGACCCCAGTGGCCATCCTCAGTACCTCGCTTCGACGTTCCGCTGACGGAATCGCGCCCCGGTTACACCAACAGCGAGTTGTGTCCCATAGCGCGGAGCATCGACAATAACTCCGAACGAGAGCGGGCACCGACTCGGCGTCGAATGCGGGCAACGTGATGTTCGACTGTCTTGGCGGAAATGTACAGGCGCGCGCCGATCTCCCGATAGGTGAGCCCGAGTAGGACGAGTTCGGCCACTTCGTGTTCGCGTTCGCTGAGGATCGTGGTCTGCGGCTTGGCAGGGTGTACCTGGGTGATTTGATCGCCGGTGCGCGCCGCTGGTCCGACCGGCTGGGGCGGGTGCTGGGGACAGGCGTCGGCGCGGAGCGTACGGGCCAGTTCGAGCAGCTCTTCGGCCACCGGGGTACCGGGCACAGTAAGCGCGGCGTCGGTGGCTACCCTGGCTCCGTCCCATGCCATGCCGATCCCGGCGAGTGCCGCGACGGTCCCCTTGACCGGTGCGGTGTCGACCTGACCGCGCAGTACGAGCATCCAGATGCGGCTGGCGTCGGCGAGTACGGTGGCGTGCCGGTCATCGGTTTCGGCCGCGATCCGCAGTGCTCGCGCGTGGGGCAGCAGCTCCTCAGGACTCCGATGTGCGATCGCGGCCTGTACGCCGTACCAGTGGAAGGTATTGGACCAGGTGGGCGGCTCTTTCATGCGTCGGAGCAGTGCGAGCCCGGCATCCACCAAGGGAGCGATCCGGCGTTCGTCACGCATCCGGATTCCCGCCAGCCACAGCTCGCCGATCGGCAGCAGCGTCAGCAGATCGGCCTGGACGCCATCGAACATCGGATACGCCGCTTGCCATGCGCGAGCCAGCGCGATGTGATCGCCACTGCGCCGGGCGAGGCCGACCGCGACGCCGTGTGCGAGCAGCCGGTCGCGTACATCCAGTTCGCTGTGGTTCAGCGCGGCCACCGTATCCGCGGCGGCGCTTTCGTCACCGCGGAGCATTGCTGTCCATGCGGTGAGCACCTCGAGGTGTGGGTAGTTCAGCCCGCTCGCGGTGGCCCGGCCGAGTACATCCGCAGCGTGCTGCGGCTCATTACTGCTGAGCGCGATCATCGTGGCGATCACTACTGCGATGCCAGGAAGGAAATGATCGGTGTCCGCCTCCGGATGCGCTGCTTGCATCAGTGCGGGCAGCGCCGTAGCAGCGTTATTACCGGACTTGATGGTGTCGGTCAGTGTGGTGGCGATCAGTCCAGCACGCGCGTTCGTGTCGGTGGGTGGCCACTGCGCAGCCGAGGCGGACAACTGCCTGGCGCCGTTCAGGTCACCGGCCAGGCACAGCACAGTGGCGCCGACTGCCCAATCCGAACCGACTCGATCCGCGCCGAGCCAGGTGTACAGCTGTGCAGCCCGACTGACCAAGCCACGGCGGGTCAGCACCGTAGCGCAGATCCGCACAGCGGCCGCGAGCTCCGTGTCGGTGCTGTCAGGACGTGCCAACATCGGCTCGGCCAGTCGCATAGCCGTATCGTCGTCGCCAGTGCGCGCGGCCGCTTCGGCCCAGCGCAGTGCGATCGGATCGAGCTCAGCGCCCGCGGCCGCAGCGGCAGCATAGTAGCCGCCTGCGTCGCCACCGGCTTTTTCCGCCGCGGTGATGAGGAACCTGGCCAGGCGTGGATCTCGGACGCCGGACTCGGCGAGTTGCAGGGCGGTGTGATCGCGCAGTAGGCCGGCCTCCAACCTGGCGTTGAGCAGCCTGCGTTCGATTGCGACGAATTTGCGTTCGCCCAGAAGCGTGCGCAGCGGAGTGACGGCGGGCGCGAGTAACAGGTCGGCGTCGGTCACCAGTGCACTGGCTCTGGCCTGGTCGGTGAGTTCTTGGGCAGTGGAGGAGTCCACGCCGAGAACCTCACTGAGCTCGCCTGGGTCCAGCCCAGTTCCGGTAGTAGCGACTACCAGGGTCGCCATCAGGTTGGGTTCCAAGTCTTCCAGTAGTCCCCGCGCCCATGCGGTGACGGCGGTGTCGACGGCGGCTACGCCCGCATTCAGACGTGCCGCACAGGCGGCGGACAGTGCGGTGACCACGCCTCCTCGGATTCCCGCGGTCTGCGCGTGGATATGCTGGGCGATCCGGCGCGGCACCATCAGGCCCATCTCCCTGGCGAACGGCGCCATATCGGAAACACCGAGCGGACGCAGATCGACGATGCGTCCGCGTCGGGCGATCGCTTCGGTGAGCCGTCGCAGCCGCAGGTCATGCGGGCGTGGCTGCATGGCGACGATCACAGCTCTGGCCTCCGCGGTGATAGCGGCGCAGAGATATTCGAGGTCGAACGGGCTGAGCAGGTGGGCGTTGTCGACGACAAGGACGGGACGTGCGGTGCTGGTCGCCACGTTTGCCCTACCCGCGTCGATCGCATTCGCGGCCCGCAGCATTGGATGTGCGCCGTTGTGCAGGCGCCGCATCATGGTGGTGTCGTCCTGTACCGGGACACTGCGAGCGTGTAGACGAGCCCGGATCTCCGCCAAGAGTGTCGATTTCCCGGTCTGGGAGCGGCCCCTGATCAGATAGATGACTGGTTGCTTGTCCATGGAATCCAGATCACGGAAGATATCCCGCGCACACGGGAGGGTGTCGAACGCGATTTCAGGCATCGGAGCTTCTCCTGATCTGCCCGGGCACGCCGATACCGCTGTTTGCGGTGTTCGCCGGATCGTCGAGATCGAGGCGCGGGCTATGGCGCGGGCCGGTTGTACTCAGCAGCGATCCGCGCGGCCGGTCTATCCACACGCCGCGCATAAGCCGCGCAGTGCCGACACTTCGATCCGTGTGATCGAGTAGTACCGGCACAACCATCGCAGTATTTATGGAAAGCTCCTCTTTCGCTTTTCTGTAGCATCCGAACAAAACTGCTGATTCGCGTTCCATCGCCGGGACGAATGGATCGGAATCCGAGATGAACAGTCTATTTGCCAGAACATAGCGCATGTTCGAAATATTCGAATTCCATGCTGGCGACACCGGTGTTTCGCGCCGGATGTGCCGAGTGGATCTGTGTGTTCGGTGGCTCAGGTGGAGAAGCTCTCCGGTGAGATGTCCGCGTAGGACATGGTCGACGCCGCTGACGCTGGGGCCGATCGAATGCGTCGCATCCTGTGACGGCCGTAACATGTTTGGATGTGTATATAAGACGACGTCGTTGGCGGTGTTGTAGTTGCCATTACTGTCCGTCGTCGCTGCGGTGGCTGGACTCGACGCGCGGACAGTACTGCCCAGCGTCAGACGCTGTTTCATTCGAGAACCCCGTTCGGAAAGCTGTCCGGTCCGGTCTTCTTGCGGTGTGAACCACTGTGGTGTGCGACGCTTCGCGGTTGCTTCGTTGCAATAGTTTTTTCGGTTGCTGGATGGCAGATGTTACTTCTCCGTAGGAAGTGAGAAAGATTTTTTTATTTGCCGGAACCCTTGCCGTGAACCTGATGGAGGAGTATGGAATAGACCTGTTTCAGTGGATGGCATGGCGTTCTGGCATGAAATGCATTCCTAGGACTGCAGATCGGTAACGGGTATCGCACACCGCACCGGGTCGCTGATGCGGACTGGCAGGAGCTGGTAGATGCGCTCGACCGGGCGAACTACCGCCGATATGACGAGAGTGCCGCGACGCGGTGTCTGCACGCCGTGGAACTCGCCGCGGCGTTGGTGTGGGTGACGCTGGACGAGAAGATCGCCGACGAGGTTCTGTCCGCTGTACCGTGACGCCCCGGATACTCAGGTCGGGGTTATGGTCGAGCTACGCGGGTCGACCAGGATCTTCGCGTGCCACTGCGGGTTACCGAGGATGGAGAAGGCGTTTGCCAAGCCGTCCAGCCCGACGGTTCCGGTGATCAACGGGGCCGGATCGATTTTTCCACTGGCGAGCATGTGCAAGGTGTCGCGAAACTCACCGGGGTCATAGCCCAGTGCGAACCGGAGTTCGATCTCCTTGTTGATTGCCATAGCGGGATGGAAGTGGTCGGTTTCCATACACACCCCGACCACGACCACACGCGATAGCGGCGGTGCCGCCGTGAGGATCTGGTCGATGATCCCGGGCACGCCGACACATTCGAAGATCACCGGCCCGGCCGGTCCCGCGTTCACCTCATATATCAGTCGGAAGAAATACCACCACGGCAGGTGCGGAAGCCGCCGCAAGCGTTCCATGGCGTCGAAACCCAGATCGAGGATATCGGTGACGCTGTGTAGCTGTCCCTTGCTCGGAGCGGCATCCCATGGCGACGCAATCGCCGGGTCGACCACGATGTCAGCACCGCATGCGGTCGCGAGCTCTCGCCGGTGCAGCGAGAAATCGCAGGCCACTATGGTATGCACACCGGTGGCTTTCAACATGCTGATCACTCCGAGGCCGATCGGTCCGCAACCGATGACGAAAGCGGGCCTTTTCTTGCCGACCCGGCCCATGCGCACGGCGTGCCAGGCCACTGCCATCGGCTCGGTCAGCGCGGCGTGTTCACCGGACAACCCGTTGGGCACCGGCATGGTCATCGATTCCTGCACCACCACGTGTTCGGCGTAGCCGCCGGGCGCTGCGCTGGACAGTCCGATCAAATGTGGCTGCCTCTGCTGCCGGACTATCGGCAGGGCTACCACCGGGGTGCCTGTTTTCCACCGTCTGTGGCAGCCCGGCCCGTAATCGACAACGGTGCCGCTGAATTCATGTCCGAGTACCACACTCTGGTCCTGGCGCATAAAGTGTTCGTAGCCGGTGCTCCGGGCCAGGTCGGCCATCTCGTCGGCATGTGCGCGCGCGTGCAAGTCCGAGCCGCAGATGCCGCAGCGGATCACTTCGATCAGCAGCTGACCGGAACCGGGACGCGGTGTAGGTAGCTCGGTGACCTCGAACTCGCCTGCGGTGACAACTGCGGCCCGCATGATGGCTCCTCGGGTTCGGTCGCGTACGGGTGACCCGGTCGACCTCACCCTACTCCTCGGCAATGTCCTCGACTCGGCTTTCGCACCATAGGCCGTAAAGCCCTGGCAGCATCCGACTGAGTGCCGGGCCGTACTCCTGTTCGATGTCATCGTGGTAGGACGGGCAGTAGCCGCGTCTCGGCGTTCGTCGACAAGAAGTTCGATGACGAGAACGACCGTCAGGCGGTATATGCGGCATATTCGCGGGCGTCGGGGAATTAATCGCCGGGGTCGTGCGTTGAGTCGGATAGCAATATTGAGTGTGTTTGACTCAAGTTTAGGTTGACTCTCGACGTTTATCGAGGCAGTATTGAGTCGACCACGCTCAGTGTTGCTTGGGCCGTGCTCCGTTAGGTGCTAGGGGCGAGGTCGTGCGACGCCCTGCCCGGGCGTCGAAGGGCGATTGTTCGCCCAGCACCGGACACATATCGGTACGTCAATCAGGAGGAACCACAATGGCTCGTGCGGTCGGAATCGACCTCGGGACCACGAACTCGGTCGTCGCCGTTCTCGAAGGTGGCGAGCCGGTCGTTGTCGCCAACTCGGAAGGATCGCGGACCACCCCGTCGATCGTCGCGTTCGCCAAGAACGGCGAGGTGCTGGTCGGCCAGCCGGCCAAGAATCAGGCTGTCACCAATGTCGACCGCACGATTCGCTCGGTCAAGCGGCACATCGGCACCGACTGGTCGGTGGACATCGACAGCAAGAAGTACACTCCGCAAGAGATCAGCGCGCGAGTGCTGATGAAGCTGAAGCGCGATGCGGAAGCTTACCTCGGCGAGGAGATCACCGACGCGGTCATTACCGTGCCCGCCTACTTCGAGGACGCGCAGCGGCAGGCCACCAAGGAAGCGGGCCAGATCGCGGGCATGAACGTGCTGCGCATCGTCAACGAGCCCACTGCGGCCGCGCTGGCCTACGGCCTGGACAAGGGTGACAAAGAGCAGACCATCCTGGTCTTCGACCTCGGTGGCGGCACCTTCGACGTCTCACTGCTGGAAATCGGCGAGGGCGTCGTCGAGGTCCGCGCCACTTCGGGTGATAATCACCTCGGCGGCGACGACTGGGACGAGCGGGTCGTGCAGTGGCTGGTCGACAAGTTCAAGGCCAGCTCGGGCATCGATCTGACCAAGGACAAGATGGCCATGCAGCGGCTGCGTGAGGCTGCTGAGAAGGCCAAGATCGAGCTGAGCTCCTCGCAGAGCACCTCGATCAACCTGCCCTACATCACAGTCGACGCAGACAAGAACCCGCTGTTCCTCGATGAGCAGCTGACCCGTGCCGAGTTCCAGAAGATCACCTCGGACCTGCTCGACCGCACCCGCGCGCCGTTCCAGTCCGTAATCAAGGACGCGGGGATCAAGGTCTCCGACATCGACCACGTCGTGCTCGTCGGCGGATCCACCCGCATGCCCGCGGTCGCCGAACTGGTGCGCGAGATGACCGGTGGCAAGGAGCCCAATAAGGGCGTGAACCCGGACGAGGTCGTCGCGGTCGGCGCCGCCCTGCAGGCAGGTGTGCTCAAAGGTGAGGTCAAGGACGTCCTGCTGCTCGATGTGACCCCGCTGTCGCTGGGGATCGAGACCAAGGGTGGGGTGATGACCAAGCTCATCGAGCGCAACACCACGATCCCGACCAAGCGCTCGGAGACCTTCACCACAGCCGACGACAATCAGCCGTCAGTGCAGATCCAGGTGTTCCAGGGCGAGCGTGAGATCGCCTCGCACAACAAGCTGCTCGGCTCTTTCGAGCTGACCGGTATCCCGCCTGCTCCGCGCGGCGTGCCGCAGATCGAGGTCACCTTCGATATCGACGCCAACGGCATCGTGCATGTGACCGCGAAGGATAAGGGCACCGGCAAGGAGAACACGATCAAGATCCAGGACGGCTCCGGCCTGTCCAAGGAAGAGATCGATCGGATGGTCAAGGATGCCGAGGCGCACGCTGCCGAGGACAAGGCTCGTCGTGAGGAGGCGGAGACCCGCAACCAGGCCGAGTCATTGGTGCATCAGACCGAGAAGTTCATCAAGGAGAACGAGGACAAAGTCTCCGCAGAGGTCAAGTCCAAGGTCGAGGCGGCCATCGCCGAAGCGAACGAGGCACTCAAGGGCAGTGACATCGCCGCGATCAAGGCGGCCGTCGAGAAGCTGGCGACCGAGTCCCAGGCGCTCGGCCAGGCCCTCTACGAGGCATCCGCCGCGGATGCCGCGGCTTCGGGCAACGGCGAACCCGGCACGACCTCGGATGACCAGGTCGTGGATGCTGAGGTTGTGGACGAGCCGGTCGACACGGAGAAGAAGTGACCGAGGGTAACAGCGAAAAGGAGCCGATCACCTTCGTCGACAACCGGAAGATCGACCCGGACAGCGGGGAGATTCGCCGGCAAGTCGAGGACAACGGCACTGTGGCCGAGTCGGTTCCGGAGTCGGGCAACGGTGTGGAGGCCGAAGCGCATCGGCCCGCCGACACTATCGGCGGCGAACTCGCCGAGCGTACTGCCGACTTACAGCGACTGACTGCGGAATACGCCAACTACCGGCGCCGGGTCGAGCGCGACCGTAAGGTTGCGATCGACTCGGCCAAGGCATCGGTGGTCACCGAATTACTCAGCGTGCTGGATGATCTCGACCGCGCGCGGGCACACGGTGATCTGGAGTCGGGTCCGCTGAAGTCGGTAGCCGACAAGTTGTCGGCCGCGCTGCACAAGCAGGGACTCACCGAGTTCGGCTCGGAGGGTGAGCCTTTCGACCCCACTCTGCACGAGGCTGTGCAGCACGAAGGCTCCGGACATGACCCAGTGATCGGTATCGTGATGCGTAAAGGCTATCGCTTCGGCGACAGGGTGCTCCGACACGCGCTCGTCGGGGTCACCGACGGCGTGTCCGACCTGGCGGAGACCGCCGATCGGGGCGAGCCTGACGGTCGGGTCGAGACTGCCGACCGTCCGATGGAAGAGGCATCGGATGTTGATGCCGGCACGAACGACCGATAAGGACGCGAGAGGAGGAGATACTCGGTGAGCCAACGGGAGTGGATCGAAAAGGACTTCTACAAGGAGCTGGGTGTTTCCTCCAGCGCTTCGTCCGACGACATCAAGAAGGCCTACCGCAAACTTGCTCGTGACCTGCATCCGGATGCCAATCCTGGTGACACCAAGGCAGAGGAGCGGTTCAAGTCGGTCAGCGAGGCGCATGCCGTGCTGTCCGATCCCGCCAAGCGCAAAGAGTATGACGAAACCCGCAGACTCTTCGCGGGCGGTGGTTACGGCCGAGGTGGATTCGGTACCTCAGGTGCGGGAGGTGGCTTCTCGCAGGAGTTCAATATTGGGGACATCTTCGGCGGCGCGACCGCGGGCGATGGTGGTCTCGGCGATCTGTTCGGCGGTCTGTTCAATCGGGGTGGTACCCGAACCACGAGCCGTCCCCGGCGCGGCGCTGATGTAGAGACCGAGACGACACTCGGTTTCCGGGAGGCGGCTCAGGGCGTCACGGTTCCGCTCCGGATGACAAGCCCGTCGCCGTGTACCACATGTCATGGCAGCGGTGCCAAGCCGGGAACCAGTCCACGAGTATGCCCCCTCTGTAACGGAACCGGTGTGGTCAGCCGCAACCAAGGTGCGTTCGGCTTCAGCGAGCCGTGCGACGAGTGCCGGGGCAGCGGCTCGATCATCGACGATCCCTGTGCCGACTGTCACGGCAGTGGCATCCAGAACCGCACGCGCACCATTACGGTGCGGATCCCCCCTGGAGTCGGTGACGGGCAACGGATCCGGCTGGCCGGTCAGGGTGAGGCGGGATTGCGCGGCGCCCCGTCGGGCGATCTGTACGTCACTGTGCATGTCAGCCAGGACAAGGTCTTCGGACGTAGCGGTGATGACCTGACTGTAGTGCTTCCGGTCAGCTACAGCGAACTGGTCTTGGGTACTACCGTTTCGGTACCGACTCTGGATGGCCGGGTCGGGGTCAAGGTGCCGCCGGGCACCGCCGACGGTCGTATTCTGCGGGTGCGTGGCCGTGGCGTCCCCAAGCGCGGCGGTGGCGCGGGCGATCTGCTGGTGACAGTAAAGGTCGTGATACCGCAGAAGCTGAACAGCGATGCCATCGAGGCGTTGGAGCGCTATCGGCAGGTAGAGCGGTCCAGCGGCTTCGATCCACGTGCGGGATGGGCAGGTGCGTGATGTCCTCTGAACCGAAGAAGGCCTCCGGCGGGTCGCGCGCCGAGTTCTTCATGATCTCGGTGGCGGCTGAGTTGGCAGGTATGCATGCGCAGACGTTGCGCACATATGACCGGCTGGGACTGGTTACCCCACAGCGTACTTCGGGCGGTGGACGGCGCTATTCGGCTCGGGATGTCGAGCTACTGCGCGAGGTGCAGCGACTGTCCCAGGACGAAGGCGTCAATCTGGCGGGCATCAAGCGGGTCATCGAACTGACCAATCAGGTGGAGGAACTGAGCCGACAGGTCGCCGAGTTGTCGGCCGAGCTGGAGCGGGTGCGAGCCGGCTACCGGCCCGATCTTTCGCCGCCACAGCGGAGTACCGCTCTGGTTGTCTGGCAGCCGCGTAACCGCCGCGATGACGGCATGCGTAGAAGATAATCGGCATTGCACCGGGCCCCGGCCGATCGCATCGCGCGGTCCGTCGGGGGCCTGGTATCGCTGCCCACATAGTCGAGCGCTTCGTGTGATTCGACAGCAATCGCACTGATTCCACACCAGGTCCACTGATCTTCAGTCGGTTTCCCTGGCGTGTCCCACTCCAGGTCCTCGGTTTGAGCAAATCGAATACGCGATGTTCAAGCGAAGAGCTTCGCTTCTGGCAAACCTCACCTACACTCCCTGTTATCGGCTGTTATCGAGCGGCCCGCAGCACCTGTCTCATCGGCACGATTCGTGTACGAGCGCGAAATGGGGTTGTGATAACAATGGATTCACGCACTGTCGCTTTGATAAGAACAACGTTCAAGGCGGTTGCCGCAGTGGATGGGGGGACGGAGGGACTGGCCAGATCGTTCTACGCGATCTTGTTCGCCGACTGCCCATGTGCCCGAGAGTTCTTTCCCGCCACAATGCACGCTCAGCGTGATGGCCTCATCGCCGCGATCACCTATGCGCTGGACCGCTTGGAGGAGCCGGACAAGCTGCTTCCATTCCTCGCTCAGTTGGGCAGGGAACACCGTAAATACGGTGTCCGGCCCGAGCATTATCTCGCTGGAGCTACCGCGCTGAAAACTGCCGTCGAACTGTTCGCGGATGCGGAGAACTGGACTGACGAGGTCGACAGCGCCTGGGATGAGGGCTTGCAGTTCATCACCGATGCCATGATCGACGCCGCGGAGAAGGAGACCACACCCGCGGTCTGGATGGGTACGGTCATCGAACGCCGCGAGGCCCTACACAACCTGATCATCGTCCGGCTGCAACTCGATCAACCGATGAGCTACGCGGCGGGGCAGTATCTGAGCGCGCAGATCCCGGCACGACCACGGATGTGGCGGAATCTTTCACCTGCTGTCCCCGCGAATGCCAGCGGAGAGATCGAATTCCACGTCCGGAGTGTGCACGGTGGCTGGGTCAGTCCGGCTATCGTCGGGCAGACCGCCATAGGAGACAAATGGTTGCTCGGTGCGCCGATGGGTAGCCTCGGCATCCCACGAAACACCAAACGCAAGATGCTCATGGTCGGTTGCGGTACTGGCATCGCGCCGTTACGCGCGCAACTCATGGTGATGGCGCAGCGGCGGACCAATCCGAAGGTTCACTTGTTCATCGGTGGCCATCATCCATGCGACCTCTACGACCTGGAAACATTGAGCAAACTCGCCATGGCGAACCGGTGGCTCACCGTCACGCCGGTGATCGAGAACGAGGAAGACCCATGGTGGCATGTCGAATTCGATAACCGCCGCCCCTCATGGCCTGGTCTGGAACCGCAGGTGACCGGCCAGATCGGCAAAGTCGCCGCGAGCTCGGGCACTTGGGCCGACCGCGACGTGCAGATCGCCGGGCCGCCGTCGATGATACAGACTACCAAGTTCCGTCTGCTGGCAGCAGGAACGCCCGAGAAGAACATCCGTCACGACCCGTTTGTATGAGCGCCGATATCCATCGCGGTGGAAATTGCGGGATCACCAATTCTGACTCGACGCTACGGATTCGGTCTCGCCCTCGTTCTGCCCCTTACGGTTCGGCCTGGGTGCTCCGGACCGATCGACGGGCTTGTCTCAGTCCGGGGCGATGTCGCGAGTGACCGGGATCCGCTAGTGCAGTGCCGGGTCGATTACTGGTGTGATTGCAGCGCTCGCGCAGCTTACCGGGGACTGCAAGGTGCCGGAGGACTCCGTTAGTTCCTGCTGGATGAGGTTGCGCCGCAGCGGAACTCCATCAGTTGTTTGGTCATGTGATAACCGGTTACAGTGATGCCTGGCGCACATGGGTGCGTCATTATTACTGCTAAAGGGGGGACCTGTGTCTCGCATACCTGTTCTCGGTACGCTGCTGGCCGCGCTGACAGCGGTGATAGTGTTCTCAGCACCGAATGCCGCAGCCTGGACGCCGGAAGACGCGCGGCTCGCGGCCTGTGATTTCGGCAGAGAGGTCGGGACCTACGACCATGCCGCGCTGGATGGCTACTTTCAACGGGACTTGGATCGCAGTACCGGCGATTTCGCAAACGAATTCTCCTCGGCAGCACCGGCTCTGAGGGAGGGCATGCAACAGGCGCGGGTGCGCGGATGGGTCGAATCCGTCGAATGCGGCGGGATTGGTGGCAACCTGTTACGCCAACAGGTATTGATCAACATTGTCCAGGTCCTGACCAATGCGACCAGATCGGAACCGCATCGTAGGGCGCTTACTTTGACAGTGACCATCGACAACGTCTGGGGCCGTTGGCTGGTCAGCGAACTCGACTCGAAGCAACGTCTCTGAAACCGGCCTCGGGTTCTCGGTCCGGGAAGGGGACGGGAGCATTCGGTGTCCTTTCGACAGCAGTGACACCCACCCCTGCCCGCACGGCGAATCAACACCGTATGAGTTCTGCGGGAGTTCCCGTTTCGATCAGGCGGTCCACGGTGGTATGCACCATGGCGGGTGAGCCGCAGACCAATACCTGCTGGTTGCGGAACGCGCCGTGTGCGGCGACGACGTCGGCGAGGGTGCCGTGTAACAGGTCGTCGGGAGGAAAGCCGATGTCCACGCGGGACTGTTCGTACCATTCGTCCACCCAGCCGGGGTCGTCCAGGTCTTCCACCACGGGAATCACGGTGAGCCACGGTAATTCGCCTGTCAGCAGGTACAGCATGTCCGCGGCGTACAGGTCGCGCGGAGACCGGCCGCCGACGAACAGATAGGTGCGTGGCGGATCCGGTCTGCGGGCCAGATCGAGGATTTGGGCGCGCATGGGCGCCAATCCGGTGCCGCCGGCGATCATCACCACCTCGTTGCCGTGCGGGTCGACGTGGAACCCTTCGAGCGGCGCGCTGATGCGCCATTCGTCACCTGGCCGGGTATCGGCCACGATGGAGCCGCTGCACCAGCCGCCGGGCACGGTGCGCACATGGAACTCCAGTTTGCCGTCGAGCGAGGGGGGCAGTGCGGGCGAAAACCTGCGTCGCACACCGGGATGTTGCGGCACCCGCACTTCGACGGACTGTCCTGCGGCGAATGGTACGAACTCACCGATCAATCGGATCACCGCGAGGTCGTGGCGTAGCCGATGATGGCCAACGACGGTCGAGGTCCATTCCGGTGCGTCATACGTTCCGGTATCGGACATGCTCGGCTCCCCCAACGGGGCCCCTCCTTCTTCTACACAGGGTCGCAGCTGATGATGTGCTCCGGCGTGCCGACCGCGATGAGTGCACGGCGGGTATCGGCGATCATTCGTGCCGATCCGGCGATTTGGATCTGCCGGTCCGCCCAGGCGCCGAAGCTGGCGACCACGGCGCCAAGGTTACCGGTCAGGCGTCGGTGCATGCCGTACGGCGCGTCTTGCACTGGATGCGGATACCACCACGGGTTGGTCTTCTGCTCGCACACCGGTATGACGGTCAGCCAGGGATTGCTCTGCGAGAGCTGCCACATGTTCTCTACGTCGTACAGGTCGCAGGGGTAGTGACCGCCGATGAAGAAGTGCACCCGTGGGTTGACGCCACGCTGGCCCATCTCGATCAGTTGGGCGCGCAATGGGGCGATGCCGGTGCCCGCGCCGATCATCAGTACGTCGCGTTCGCTGTCCCTGTCGACGTGCAGGCCGCCGAGCGGTGCCGCGATCCGCCACCGGTCGCCTATCTCGGTGTCATTGACGATCGCGGTGCTCACCCAGCCGCCGCGGATCTTGCGCACATGGAATTCGATCTCGCCGTAGGGGTTGGCAGGGATCGCCGGGGAGAGGTATCGCCACATTCTCGGGCGCTGTGGCACGCTCACCGGCACGTATTGTCCTGCCTGGTAGGGCACCGGCTCGTCGGATTGCAGGCGTATGACGGCCAGGTCATCCAGTACCCGGCGATGGCCGACCACAGTGGCTTCCCAGTACGGCTTGGACTTGTCGGAGTTGGCACCGATGGCCATGGCCGCGGAGATCAAGATGGTGATGTCGCGCCAGCCTTCCTCCAGCTCGCTGTGCCAGGCCGTGCCGTTGTAGTCACGGAATGCGGCGAGCAGGGCGCTGCCCGCTCGGTCGTAGTGTGTTGCTTCCACGCCATACTTGCGGTGGTCGCGGGCGAGCTGTTCCAAGAATTTCTGTGCTTGCCCCCAGTCCTCCAGGTGTTCGAGCACATACTGGATAGCCATGGCCATGCGCTTTGGTTGCATGTCCATGGTGGGGGGGAACAATTCGTATAGCCCAGGGTTCTCAGCGAACAGGTGACTGTAGAACGCACTGACCAACCGCTCGGGTCCCTGCGGTGACTCGAGCACCGAACGGAAGTTGGCGCGGACCAGCGCAGCCGAACGCGCATCCACGACGTCGAGCTTCCTTTCCCTTAGTTCTGCTCGTCCCTTAGTTCTGCTCGGAGACCTATCTGTTACCAGCGGTCTCTCACCGACAAGTATCCCCGAGAACGTTGTAGCCGTGTGGGCGCGGTCGGGAGGACCGACACAATGGTGAACGGCGGGCAAATCGAGAGTGGTGCCAATTCCACGAAGTGTGGCGGCGCGGGCGAGCTGCACCGGACCTTTCGTCACATCAAGTGTGCGGACACAGGGCTGATTTCGGCCGGGTGCAGACGTTTCGTTGTCGCTCAGATGGCGAGTACGGTTTTGCCGCGAGCTCCGGTCGCGCCGATGACTTCGGGGCCTGCTGCCAGCGGCACGGTCGCAGCGATCGGTACCACTACGTCGCCCGCGGCGACACGTTGGATGAGCCGAGCCAGTTCCGGAGCTTTCCCCTTGGATTCGATGTTGCCGCCCCTGAGGGATCGTGCCTGCAAGTCAGTCTCGTCGGCGGCGAAGACGGTGGAGTACACCGTTCCGCCCGCGCGGACCAGTGTGCTCAATTCGGTGAGTGTTTCGGGCTGGCTCACCAGATCGAACAGGACGTCGATGCCCTCCGGATGTGCCGCGGCAACCTGGTCGTGTACCGATCCCGCGGTGTAGTCGACGGTCTCGGCCGCGCCGAGCCTGGTCATCTGGTCGGCCGAGGTGCTGCGCGCGGTCGCGATGACATGCGCGCCCGCGACATTGGTCAGCTGGACCAGGAACGAGCCGACACCGCCGGTCGCGCCGACGATCAGCACGGTCTGACCTGGTTCGATATGAGTGGCGTCCACAAGGTCCTGAGCGGTGACCCCCGCAGTCGGTAGCGCCGCGGCCGCGACTGTCGGTACACCGGCCGGGATCGGCACCAGCGTGCCCCCTTCTGGCAGCACAGCATACTCGGCGAAGCTGCCGTGGCCCGCTGGTGGTGTGAGGAATTTGCCGACCACCCGTTCGCCGACCGTGAATCGGCTGACACCGGCACCGAGGGTGGCGACGGTGCCCGCGCCGTCCACCCCGAGGATCATCGGAAAATCGTGCGGCAGTCTGCCCTCCAGCACACCGGAGGCCATGCGCTGGTCGAAGGGGTTCACTCCGGCGGCTTCCAGTTGCACCTGCACGGTGCCGGGCCTTGGCTCGGGCAACGGCATCTCGGCTAGCTCTGGCGTCGCACCGAATTTTCGTACCACGATCGCGCGCATTCGTTCACTCCTCGTTTGGGCTGAAGTGGTTCGAAGTGCTGCCGCGCCTGGCGGCTGTGGTCATCGTAGGCATTCCAGAGGTGCTACCCGGTGGAACTGTCGTATTCGGTGGTGTCGGCATCGTCGCTTTCCGCAGCATGGTGGCGTAGCGTCCGGATCGGATTCGGCGCGGTATACGCGCGTCGGAAACTCGGCAGAAAATTTCAATCTTGAGCGGAACAGACTCAACCTTTCCAACGTTGGAAGCTGAAGAGCGGCGTCGAATCGAACATCTGTTGCGCGAGGCGAAGCTAGGGCTTCGATCGTGCTCGGCACCGCGCGAACGACTAGTAGGAAGGTGAATCGTGGACTCGTTCAACCCCACCACCAAGACCCAGGCTGCCTTGACCGCCGCGTTGCAAGCGGCCTCGGCCGCGGGCAATCCTGAGATTCGTCCAGCGCACCTGTTGGTAGCGCTGTTGGATCAAACCGATGGCATCGCCGCGCCCTTGTTGAAGGCCGTTGGCACGGATCCGGCGCCGGTGCGGCGCGAGGCCCAGGACATCGTGGATCGGTTGCCCCACGCGACCGGTGCTACCACTACGCCGCAGCTGGGTCGGGAGGCGCTCGCCGCGATCACCGCCGCACAACGTTCGGCTACCGAGCTGGGGGATGAATATGTCTCCACCGAGCACGTCATGGTCGGTCTCGCTGAGGGCGATTCCGATGTGACGATGCTGCTCACGAAGTATGGCGCCACTGCGGACGCGCTGCGTTCGGCGTTCACCGCCGTGCGTGGCAGCGCTAGGGTGACCAGCCCAGATCCGGAAGGTAGCTACCAGGCGCTGGAGAAATACTCCACCGACCTCACCGAGGCCGCTCGGTCCGGAAAGCTCGATCCGGTGATCGGGCGGGATACCGAAATCCGGCGCGTGGTTCAGGTGCTGAGCCGCCGCACCAAGAACAATCCGGTGCTGATCGGCGAGCCAGGCGTCGGCAAGACCGCGATCGTAGAGGGTCTGGCCCAGCGCATCGTGGCGGGTGACGTCCCGGAGTCGTTGCGCGGCAAGTCGGTTGTTTCGCTCGACCTTGGTGCGATGGTCGCTGGCGCGAAGTATCGCGGTGAGTTCGAGGAGCGGCTCAAAGCCGTGCTGGAGGACATCAAGAACAGCGCGGGGCAGATCATCACCTTCATCGATGAACTGCACACCATCGTCGGAGCCGGGGCTACCGGGGAATCGGCGATGGACGCGGGCAATATGATCAAGCCCATGCTGGCCCGTGGCGAGCTGCGCCTGGTCGGCGCGACCACTCTGGAGGAATACCGTCAGCACATCGAGAAGGACGCGGCCTTGGAGCGTCGTTTCCAGCAGGTGCTGGTCGGGGAGCCGTCGGTCGAAGACACCATCGGCATCCTGCGCGGTATCAAGGAGCGCTACGAGGTGCATCACGGAGTGCGCATCACCGACTCCGCCCTAGTAGCTGCGGCTGCGTTGTCGGACCGGTACATCACCTCCCGGTTCCTGCCGGACAAGGCGATCGATCTGGTCGACGAGTCGGCCTCGCGTCTGCGCATGGAGATCGACTCCCGTCCGGTGGAGATCGACGAAGTCGAGCGTGCGGTGCGCCGACTGGAGATCGAAGAGGTCGCACTGAGTAAGGAGACCGATGAGGCGACCAAGCAGCGGTTGGACAAGCTGCGCGCCGAACTCGCCGATTCCAGGGAAAAGCTCAACCAGCTGACGACTCGTTGGCAGAACGAGAAGAACGCGATCGACCAGGTCCGGGTGCTGAAGGAGGAGCTGGAATCGCTGCGCGGCGAGTCCGAACGCGCCGAGCGCGACGGCGACCTGGGCAAGGCAGCCGAGCTGCGTTACGGACGGATCCCCGCACTGGAGAAGCAACTGACCGAGGCCGAAAAGACCTCGGCCACAGCGGGTGATGGCGAGGTCATGCTCAAAGAAGAGGTCGGTCCTGACGATATCGCTGAGGTGGTATCCGCATGGACCGGTATTCCGGTAGGTCGGATGATGGAGGGTGAGACACAGAAGCTGTTGCGAATGGAGCAGGAGCTGGGGCGCCGCGTAGTCGGGCAGGCGGAGGCCGTGCAGGCCGTATCCGACGCGGTGCGCAGGTCGCGCGCTGGTGTCGCCGACCCGAACCGGCCGACCGGCTCGTTCATGTTCGTCGGCCCGACCGGTGTCGGCAAGACCGAGCTGGCGAAGGCGTTGGCGGACTTCTTGTTCGACGATGAGCGGGCCATGGTCCGGATCGATATGAGCGAATACAGCGAGAAGCACTCGGTCGCCCGGCTGGTCGGTGCTCCGCCCGGCTACGTCGGTTACGACCAAGGCGGCCAGCTCACCGAGGCGGTGCGGCGCAGGCCCTACACGGTGGTGCTGTTCGACGAGATCGAGAAAGCGCACCCGGATGTGTTCGACATCTTGTTGCAGGTACTCGACGAAGGCAGGCTCACCGATGGCCAGGGCCGGACTGTGGACTTCCGTAACGCGATTCTCATCCTCACCTCCAACTTGGGTGCCGGTGGTGACCAGGAGTTCGTGTTGAACGCGGTACGTTCGGCGTTCAAGCCGGAGTTCCTCAATCGCCTCGACGATGTGGTCATGTTCCACGCGTTGGAGCAAGAGCAGCTGGAAGACATCGTCGATATCCAGCTCGCTCAACTGCAGAAGCGGTTATCACAGCGCAGGCTGACCCTGGATGTCAGCGATTCGGCCCGGTTCTGGCTCGCTATCCGTGGCTACGACCCCGTCTACGGCGCTCGCCCACTGCGCAGGCTGATCCAGCAGGCAATCGGCGATGCCCTAGCCAAGGAGCTGCTCGCCGGAGAGATCGCCGATGGCGACAGCGTCAAGGTGACGGTCAGCCCCGACGGGGACTCTCTCCTGGTCGGTCGTTGACCGAGAGGAATCCCGGGGCCGGGTACGCCTGGAGCACGGGATTCCGCTGAGCTGATCGCTTGCGCGGCTGATTTCCGGTCGGCTCAGCCGCGTAGGCGCGGCTCGGTGTCTCAGCGAACATGTCGTGCCACAGGTGCGGGGAGTCGCGCCACAGGTGCGGGGAATCGAACACGGCCTACGCTGGATGCCATGACCAACCCGAATGATCCGTGGGGACAGCGGCCGGCTGACGCGTCGACCGAGCGCATGGGTCCAGCGGTCGATTCGGGGCACGAGGACCCGACCCGGTCCATAGGACACCCCGAGGCGTACGGCACTCCCTCGGAGTATCCCCCGGCGTATCTCCCGACCGAGCAGTACGGGGTATGGGCGCAGCCGGGGGCGAACGCCACGCGCGAGTTTCCGCCCTACGACACCCAGTGGGGTTCCTACCAGGACACTGGTGGTGGCCAGTGGGGGAATACGGCCGGGCTACCCGGTGATGCGACCTCGCCATCACCGCGGCGCAATACCGGCTTGTGGATCGTGCTCGGTGTAGCGGTTATCCTCCTCGTCGGAGCGGTCGGCGTAGCCGCGGGTGTGCTGCTCGGCGACAGTCGTTCCGGTTCGACCAGCACCATGGCCACTTCCTCGGCGCCTGCCGCGACCGAACCCATTCCGGGCGGTGGGTCCTTTCAGCCGACTCCGCCGAGTGGGCAGCCGAGCGTACCCGGGTTCGGCGGTGTCGACGGTTTCAACGCGGTCATGGGGACCATCACCGCCAACGACAACGGCACGTTGACCGTGAACACCGTGCTCGGGGATACCGTCACCGTGCGCACCGATGCGAATACTCGGGTGATCTCGATGTCGAGCGAAACAGTGGCCGACCTGCCCACCGGAGAGTTCGTGCTGTTGGAGGGAGACAAGGCGGCGGACGGATCGCTGCTGGCCAGGGTGATCATCGGCACCTCATTGCCCGGTGGCGGATGAGTGGCGACCGGATGTGCTCATGCGAATCAGTCGAAGACATTCCTCCGGTGTGCCGGAGCGGCGAAGTAGCGGCTGTCGCGCCGCGTCCGGCTCGGCATAGGGGCCAATGGCCGACTATGCCGGGCCGCGCCTATTAGGCTAGGCGGCGATGACGGCACTGTGGTTCGGATTAGCGGCGGTCGCGCTCACAGGCGCGATCGTGTTGCTGTATTTCGATCGGCTCCAGCGGCAGCGGACCGGTCATGCGCGACAGGTCTGGGCGAAAGCCCAGGGATATACCTACGTGTCGGTGGAGCCCGCGCTACCGTCCACATGGCGGCGTGGTGCGCTGGCCAAACTCGGTTACCTCTCCGCGGTCGATGTGGTCTCCGGCATGCGGAAGGGGGAGAAGTTCATACTGTTCGATCTGGAAGATGCCGCGACCTTGGTCGCGGTGCGCCGCCAGATCGGTTCGGACATCGATGTGGACATGCGGTTGAAAACCACCCCTCCGCCCAAGGACCATGATCTGGAACTGCTGGGCGCCATCGGTGACCGGGTCGTTTTCGCCACCAACCCCGAAATCGCCAGACACGCTGTCGACCAGCGCATGGTCGCCTTCATCGAGGCGCTGTCCGACACTGTGCAGATGCTCTGGAGCGAGGGCAATTGGACATTGGGCATGCTGCCGTGCGGCACCTCTGCCAAAGACTGGGAGAGCACGATCGACGCGGTGCTGCGCTTGTCCGGCCTGTTGCATGTACTACCACCGATCAGCGAGCCGCGTTTCGATGACAACGGACACGATCCCGCGCCCCGGAAGCAGGCCGAGTGCCAGGAAGCCGATACCGAGCGCCAGGAGGCCGGTACCGAGCGTCCGGCCGCAGCGGACTCCAAGGCGGGTGAGCGCGCGTCGCTGACAGCGGCGGACGAAAAAGAGCCCGAGCAGCCTCGTCGTCCCTCGTTAGCAGTGGTGCCGAATACACGGGTGCGGATGCGTGAGGACGCCGGTGCGGCCGAGCAGAGCGGACCGCAGGAGGAACAGGACGAGCATCAGGAGAGGCGGGAGCAACCCGGCGTGACACCTGAGTCGGGCGAGTCGACGAGGCAGCCTGCCCACCCGTCCGGCGGGCCGTTCCACCCCGGATTCCGGCCTTACCAGGGACCCGCACCGAAGTGAGCGGCCGAGCATTATCGATGCGGCCTGTGCGGCGGGGCTGATCCCGGACTCGGCTCGGCATGCTCGACGTTCGATGCTTACGTCGTATCCTTCACGGAAGGGTTGGCAGGCGGATCGGCCAGAACCGAAGTGCGGGTCCAGGCGCCGCACCCAGGATTCTTGTGCTCGGAATTTTGTGAGCGAGCAGGTATAGAGACGTCGGCGCCGTCGAAGCGTTGCGGCCGGGTGCCGATCAGGTCGTTGTGGGCTCACTACGTGATCTGGAAGAGGACCGGGTGTTCGGCGTGTCCGGGGCGCCGTATGAAACGCTCACTGTCGGCGTTGGAATGATCCCATGAACCCCGGCGGCCCGGCTGAATCGTGGGCCGTTCAATGCACGCGGAAGGAAATAGAGATGATCGACCAGGTGATCACCAACGACAGAGACAGACTGGCCGTGTTGGTGCGTGAACTTGCCGTGGTGCACGGCAGGGTCACTCTCTCCTCCGGCAAGGAAGCCGACTACTACGTCGATCTGCGCCGCGCGACGCTGCACCATGACGCAGGACCCCTGATCGGCAAACTACTGCGTGAGCTGGTCGCGGACTGGGATTTCGCCGCGGTCGGTGGCCTGACCATGGGCGCCGACCCAGTCGCTCTGGCCGTCATGCATGCGCCGGGTCGCCCGATCGATGCCTTTGTGGTGCGCAAGGCCGCGAAGTCGCACGGCATGCAGCGGCAGATCGAGGGTCCGGATATCAGGGGCAAACGGGTTCTGGTGGTCGAGGACACCACCACCACAGGGAATTCGCCGCTCACCGCGGTGCGCGCACTGCGCGCGGCGGGCGCTACCGTAGTGGGTGTCGCCACGGTCGTCGACCGGGAAACCGGAGCTGATCAGGTGATCGCAGCAGAGGGACTGGAGTACCGGTCGATTCTCGGATTGAAGGATCTCGCCTTGGGATAGCCTAGGCTGTGATCTGAGATTTATAGATGGTGAAGGGTCGTGTGAGCCACACGTGGTGAGCATTGCAGTTAATAGAAGTCGCGAGAACGTTGCGATGCTCGGAATCGGTGCTTACCGACCGAAGCATCTGGTCAGTAACGATGAAATATGCGAGGTGTTGGATTCCACCGATGAGTGGATTTATGAGCGTACCGGTATTCGCAACCGACGCTGGGTCAGCGGTGACGAGACCTTGCGGTCGATGGCCGTGGCAGCAGGTGAGCGCGCCCTTGTCAACAGCGGCATCGAACGGTCGCGGATCGATGCCCTGGTTCTGGCTACATCCAGCTGGCTGAAGTTCACCCCGCACGGGGCGCCGTCGGTGGCCTCCGATATCGGGATGAATGGAATCGCCGCGTTCGATCTGACTTCCGGCTGTGGTGGTTTCGGATACGGTCTCGGTGTGGCCGCCGACATGATCCGCGCAGGCTCGGCGGAATATGTACTGCTCATCGGCGCCGAGACGATGACAGTCGGGCTCGATCCCACCGACCGCAGCACCGCGATGATCTTCGGTGACGGCGCGGGCGCGGTGGTGGTCGGCCCGAGCGAGGAGAACGGTATCTCGCCGACGGTATGGGGTAGCGACGGCGAGCATGCCTCCGCGATCATGCAAGATATCGACTTCTTGGAGTTCATGCATCGGGCACAGGACATGCAGGGGCTCGACCCGGCGACCGACCCGGTCGGGCGGATGTCGCTGCGGATGGAGGGTCAGCAGGTGTTCCGTTGGGCTGCGGTCACTTTGCCTCGGGCGCTGTCCACCGCGCTCGAGTTGTCCAATGTTCCCAAGGAAGACATCGACGTCTTCATCCCGCATCAAGCCAATGCCCGCATCAGCGAACTGATGAAAAAGAACCTGGGACTGGCCGACGAGATCCCGATGGCCAACGATATCGAAAACGCGGGCAACACCTCGGCCGCCTCTATTCCGCTGGCGATGGAGGAAATGCTGGTGACCGGTAAGGCCAAAGGCGGGCAGACCGCGTTGTTGCTCGGTTTCGGCGCAGGTCTGAGCTACGCGGGACAGGTGGTCACGTTGCCGCCTGCTCCGGAAGAGCCGAGTTTTTAGCCGATGCGGCCGTTCCGCGCTGGTTTTCTCGCGGCTGCCGCGGTCACCGTCTATGGTGCGGTCAGCGGTCGGGACAAGGTGCAGTGGATCGCGAAACCGCTGTTGATGCCGCTGCTCGCGGCCGATGTGGCTACCGAGGGCGGTGAGTTGTCGCCCGCGCGGCGTTCCACATTGATCGGCTCGCTCAGCGCGGCGGCGATCGGCGATATTATGCTCATCGACCCCGATGACGACCGGCGGTTGATCGCGGGCGCGTCATCGTTCGCAGTGATGCAGACAGGCTACTCGGCACTGTGGTGGCGGATGGGCGGCAGGCCGACCCGCGACGCCACAGTGCCACGGGTGGTCGCGTGGTTGGGTATGGCCGGGCTGTTAAGGGCGAAGGCGCGGTCGGTGGCCGTGCCACTGACGGCCTACGGTCTCAGCTTGGGCGCCGCCGGTGTGCTGGCCTCGGATCCGAGGCTGGCACCTGCCTCGAAAAATATCGTGGGTATGAATGTTCCCGGTGCTGATCCGCATAGCCGTCTCGGGCTCGGCGCACTGTTGTTCACCGTCTCAGACGGGCTCATCGTGCTGCGCCGATTGTTCGCACACGGTGAGCGGGCTCGCAGGGGCGTCGAAGGCGTAATCCTGACTACTTACGCGGCCGCGCAGTATCTGCTCGCCGATCCGAAGGCGCACGAGAAAGCTGTGCTCACAACACCACAATGATGCGATCGCGGTTATCGGGATCGACGCGGATGGACAGCGTCCTGCCGACCTCCATCCGGGTTCGGTCAGCCGGGGTGACATCGAAAATGATCGTCCCCTGGTAGCTTTCCGAACCGGGTACAGTCAGTTCCAGATCCAGCTCGGTGAGTTCGGTGCAATGGTCGGTGCGTTCGAGTGGATGCACGCCCGCGATGGTCGCCCAGCCTTCCAGGCCGTGCCGCCACAACTGGCGGTCCGCTCTCGACGGTCGCGCCGCCCACATCATCCCCATTCCGACACATGAGCCGAACAATCCGGTCAACGCCACAATCTGATATGGAACAGTCTCTGACGGAGTACGCTGCACCACCCACCCCAGCCAGAGCCCGAGCAGCACCAGATACCCGGCCGTCACTCCGAGCACCGCACGCAGTGTCCGCTCGTGGTCCATGCCAGCCTCCGCCCCCGAATGCCCACCTTCCAGGATAGTCGCACAGCTTCCGGACGGGGCACATCCGTAGCATGATCGCCACAATATCGATCGGACTCGTACTACTGCCGATTGTGCTGCTCGCGGTGCTCGGCATAATCGGTGCGTTCGTTGGAACTTCCACGGGTTCCTGAGCCGGGCCGGCCGTCGACAGCATGGCGGCGGGATTAGCATCATCGGAGTGAGCCACCCAGTGCCGGATACAGCGGAACACGATCTACCCGGACCGACGGAGTGGGGTGCGCATCCGAATGGCGTCGGCCCGTGGGCCAGTGAGCACGCCGAGCCGCCGCCGGTGGATCCGCGCTTGGATCCCGAATTACTGGCCGAAGGCGACCGCCGCAATGTGGTCGACGCCTACCGGTATTGGACTCGTGAAGCGATTGTCGCCGATATCGATCGGCGCAGGCACCCGTTCCACGTCGCTATCGAGAATTTCGGGCACGACGCGAATATCGGCACAGTAGTCCGCACGGCCAACGCCTTTGCCGCCGCGGCTGTGCATATTGTCGGCAGGCGGCGTTGGAATCGTCGCGGGGCCATGGTGACCGATCGATACCAGCACATCGAGCATCACGCTGATATCGGTGAATTGCTGGCTTTCAGTCGATATCGAGGGCTCACGGTGGTCGCCGTGGACAATATTCCCGGCGCGGTCCCCCTGGAGACGGTCCGGCTGCCGCGTGCGTGCCTGCTGCTGTTCGGCCAGGAAGGACCCGGCGTCACTGAGCATGCCAAACAGGCCGCCACAATGACAGTGTCGATCGCGCAATTCGGTTCTACTCGCAGTATCAACGCCGGTGTGGCCGCGGGGATCGCGATGCACGCTTGGATTCGGCAGCATGCCGATCTCTCGACAGCCTGGTGAGCATTACTTCCATATGGGTCGTTCTGCTTGTATTGCGCGGACCGAGCTCACCTCGGTAAACGAGGTGCATGTCGCGGATAAGGAATTAAGAGGGCGCGAATCCGCCTCGCTCGCATAACAAAATCATCTGCGTGAATCCGTTCTTTCCTGGCACTATTGACCTATGACCTCGCGGAGCGACGATATCGAGATGCCGCGCGCGAAGCCGGCCGGTCCTGCTGCCCAACACTTGTCTGCCGGGTACGCGTGGGTGGGCAGGGAGCGCGCCGTATCGGCGAAGCTGTGGTCCGAACGAGCCGATATGGCCGAATCTGCGATCACCTCACGTCACCTCCGCCCGCTATGGGCTCTTCCGGGTACCGCACTCGGTGTAGTCGGCTGGCCGGCCACCAAGTGCGAACGACTCTTCGGTTCGTGGCACTACTGGTGGCAGGCACATCTGATCGATTGCGCGACCGATGCCGCCAACCGTGTGTCGACGCCGCTGCGCCGCAAGCGCATCACCGAGCTGGCGCGCGCACTCCGCATCCGTAATCTGACCGGCTGGACCAATCGCTATTTCGATGACATGGCCTGGCTGGCCATCGCACTGGAACGCGCCGAGCGCACTCAGGGTACAGAAGTGCGCAGTGCGTTGATCGAGTTGGAGCGAGCACTCTATGCGGGTTGGGAGCCCCAGACCGGAGGAGGTCTGCCTTGGCGTGTCGGCTCGGACTACTTCAATGCGCCCGCTAACGGTCCCGCCGCTATCGCGCTGTTGCGCCTCGGTCGGATTCAACGTGCGCAGGAGATGGCCGACTGGCTGGACGCGACGTTGCGCGACCCGGAAACCGGTTTGATCCTGGACGGTATCCATCTACCTTCCGGTGCGGTCGAGCAACCCGTTTTTACCTACTGCCAGGGCGTGGTGCTCGGTCTGGAGACCGAGCTGGCTGTGCGGACCGGCGAGGTCAAACATGTCGAACGTGTGCACCGGCTGCTTGCCGCTGTCGAGGAGCACTTGACCGCAGGCAGTGTCGTGACAGGCGGCGGTAGCGGCGACGGCGGTCTGTTCAACGGCATCTTGGCCCGCTATCTGGCGTTGGTAGCGGTGATGCTGCCCGGCGAAGACCGAGAACAGCTGGCCGATCGCCGCGCGGCGGCCGCGATCGTGCGCGCATCGGCCGCATCGGCATGGGAGAATCGGCTGGAAGTCGAGGGGGAGCCGCTGTTCGGACACGACTGGAACAGGCCGACGCGACTACCCGGCGGTGTCACCGGAGCCGGCTGTCGCATCTCAGCCAGGGCGGTGGCCGCCGCGCGGGTGCCTGAACGCGATCTTTCGGTGCAGTTGTCTGGTTGGCTGCTCATGGAGGCAGCGCACCGGGTCAGTGCCGCAGGACTGTGACCGCGGCTCAGTTCTCCGGTTTCAGGACCGCGATCGGTGCGGTTTCCACCGTGAAGTCCTCGGCCGGCTGGGACATTTCTTGTCGGTAGTGTCGCATGCCGAGTACGGTTCCGATGATCAGGCCCGCCACCAGAATGCCGACCACGAGTGGCATCAGCCAGGGCACCTGTTGCAGGAAACCCCCTGCGTAATAGCCGCCGAGCAGTAGCACTGGCGCCCAGACGATCGCGCCGATAGCACTGGCCACGGTGAACTTGACGTGGTCCATCCGTACCGCGCCCGCAACCGAAGGGCATAGAGTGCGTACCCACGGAATCCACCGGGCGATCAGTACCGCGATGAACCCGTGTCGGTGAAGCAATTCCGCCACCCGTTGCAGATTTTGTACGTTGATGTACTTGCCGCCCTTGCGAGCCACCAGATGGTGGCCCGCACGTTGCCCGATCACATATCCGACCTGGTTGCCCGCGATGGCCGCCACCATCGCGCCCAGCGACAGCGCCCACACGTGCTTCTCGCCGGAGGTGTTCGATGCCATAACGATGCCCGCTGTGATGAGCATGGAATCACCTGGCAAGAACAACCCCAGGATCACTGCGCACTCGAGGAAGACGAAGGTCAGTACTACCATCCAGACGAGTGCGGGACCCGCCGACATCAGAGGATCGAAACTGCCCACCGCTAGGGGCGAAGATGCTTTCGACACCGGCTCAGCGAGTCGACTCGCTGGTCGAAGCGGTCAGCTCGGATTCGGGTGCGTCGCGGCTGAGTAGTTTTCGCGCCACCGCGGTGATGCCCGGCAAGATCGATACGAACACAATGAGCAGGAATATCGCTTCGATGTGGTCCCGGATGAACGCGACATTGCCCAAGAAGTAGCCGAGCACCGTGACACCGCCGCCCCAGAGCAGCGCACCGACGATGTCGAATGCGACATACCGGCGATAATCCATCTTGGATACGCCGGCCAGCACGGGCATGAAAGTGCGCACGATCGGAACGAAGCGGGCCAAGATAATCGTCTTGGGACCGTGCTTCTCGAAAAATTCATGCGTCTGCGTCACATAGTGCTTCTTGAAGAACCGGGTGTCTTCCTTGTGGAACAGCGCGGGCCCGATCGCTCTGCCGATCCAGTACGCACACTGATCGCCCGCGAACGCGACCACGATGGTAGCGGGCACCAGCACCCAGATGGATACCGGTGGGTTCGGCTGTGCCGCCAGCAGACCACCTGTGAACAGCAGTGAGTCGCCGGGCAGGATCGGGAACAGTAGACCGGTCTCGATGAAGACGATCATCAGGATGGCCGGGAGCACCGCGTTCTTCAACCACGTATCCGTGAGCAGGTGCATCGGATCGAGTAACTCGGTAAGCGCGAGGTTACTCGTCACCGATTCTGTGGCTGCCTGCAGAATCACGTGGTCTCCTGTTCCGATCGACCGGCTTGCCCCGCGTGTCACGGTATCGGAAGCTGCCAGCGCGAATTATCGGCCCTACAGTACCGGTTCTCCGGGCAAATGCTCGTGCCGTACGGGAAAACCTTGTCGGCCAACTGCGTGCGCCGTCCCTGTGTACCAGGAGAAATGCCACTGCCTTAGGGTAAGGGCTGACAAAATAGGTCGACAGAATTAGGTTTTTGCCGCAACGCCGCCGCGCGACGACGTCCCGCTGCGACAACACCGCTGCGACAACGCCCTGCTGCAACAACACGGAGGTCCTACTGTGCCCATCGCGACTCCGGAGGTCTACGCCGAGATGCTCGGTCGGGCCAAAGCCAGCTCCTTCGCCTTCCCGGCCATCAACTGCACTTCGTCGGAGACGATCAATGCGGCCATCAAGGGTTTCGCGGATGCGGGCAGTGACGGCATCATTCAGTTCTCCACCGGTGGCGCGGAGTTCGGCTCCGGCCAGGGAGTGAAGGACATGGTCACCGGCGCGGTCGCGCTGGCCGAGTTCGCGCATGTAGT
The DNA here is from genome assembly GCF_056629435.1 of Nocardia sp. TBRC8007. Classification (NCBI taxonomy): domain Bacteria; kingdom Bacillati; phylum Actinomycetota; class Actinomycetes; order Mycobacteriales; family Nocardiaceae; genus Nocardia; species Nocardia sp. TBRC8007. The sequence goes on from NZ_JBWSOR010000012.1 coordinate 91,951, forward strand.
CGCGGCCAGATACGACGTGACCATCGCGCTGCACACCGACCACTGCCCCAAGGACAAGCTGGACAGCTTCGTTCGTCCGTTGATCGCGATCTCCCAGGAGCGGGTCGCAGCCGGTCGTAACCCATTGTTCCAGTCCCACATGTGGGATGGCTCCGCGATTCCGATCGACGAGAACCTCGAGATCGCCAAGGAGCTGCTGAAGGCCACGCACGCGGCCGACATCATCCTCGAAGTCGAGATCGGTGTGGTCGGCGGCGAAGAGGACGGTGTCGAGGCCGAGATCAACGAGAAGCTCTATACCTCGCCTGAGGACTTCGAGAAGACCATCGACGCGCTCGGCGCGGGCGAGAACGGCAAATACCTGCTCGCGGCTACCTTCGGTAACGTGCATGGGGTGTACAAGCCGGGCAATGTGGTGCTCAAGCCCGGGGTGCTCGCCGAGGGCCAGCGCGTTGCCGCGGCCAAATTAGGCCTGTCGGCCGAAGCTCAGCCGTTCGACTTCGTCTTCCATGGTGGCTCGGGGTCGCTGAAATCCGAGATCGAGGACTCGCTGCGCTACGGTGTGGTGAAGATGAACGTCGACACCGATACCCAGTACGCGTTCACCAGGCCAGTCGCCGGACATATGTTCGGCAACTATGACGGCGTGCTGAAGATCGATGGCGAGGTGGGTAACAAGAAGACCTACGATCCACGCAGCTATCTGAAGAAGGCCGAAGTAGCGATGGCGGCGCGTGTGCTCGAAGCGTGCAACGATCTGAAATCCGCCGGACGTTCGATAAGCGCCTGATGCGGTCTACCTGATGCACTCCGGCGTTCGGTGAGTGCATCAGGTAGCGGTCAGCGCAGCCTGACCTCGGCCAGAGCGCGTCCGAACAACTTGCGCCCTGCCGCAGTGCCGCCGAGCATGATGGTCGCGGTCCGCGTGTCCGGAGCCAGTGACTTGATTCGGCCGGTGAACTCCACAGTGCTCGCCGCGTCGGCGGCCACTGGAACGAAGCCGGAGAAGCGCACGCTGAATTTTCGGATGGCAGTTGGATCGCCCAGCCAGGAGGTGAGGTATCCACCCGCCAGTCCCATGGTCAGCATGCCGTGCGCGACCACGGTCGGCAGTCCGACCAGTTGTGCGGCGTAGTCACTGAAGTGGATCGGGTTGGCGTCGCCGGAGACGCCCGCGTAATTGGCCAGATCACCGCGGGTCAGCCGGAAGGTGCCGCCGGGTAGCTGGTCGCCTTGGGCCAGCTCATCGAACGTGGGTACGGTATGTACCGGGGTGTTGTCGTATTCGGTCGGCTCGATCGAAGGGCTGATGTCGAGCGGGACCAGAGTGTCGCTGCGCGGGAGCGTAGCCGCTGCCGTGCCGGTTTCGATCGGGTGGTCCTGCATCATGATGTTCTCGATGACGTTGGTCAGGTTGGCGTCGACTTCCGCGCCGCGCCGCGCCGCGATTGTGGTCGACCCTATGAGTGCGATCTCGCCGCGCTGGTTGCTCAGCGTGAATCGCACTACGAGAAAGTCATTGTCCCCAAAGCGGCGGATCGACTCGATCTCGACTTCGCTGCGGATCCGGTCACCGGCCAGGATAGGCCGGTAGCTTTCGAAGGTTTGATCGGTCTGCAAGAACTGCGACAGGTCGTAGTCGGTGAGTACCGAGTCGAGCAGGGCCCTGGTCCCGGTCACCCCGATCACCGAAGTGAAGGTCGGCGGCGCGATGATCGCGGGACGACCGAGCGCCTGTGCGCCGTCGTCCCGATGATGCGCCGCATGATGATTCTGTACCGCGCGCGCGAACTCGCGGACTTTTTCCCGGCCGACTTCGTAGTGATCGCGTATCCGGAATCGCTGCCCGGCCGGCGCTACGGGAATTTTGTCGTTATCCGGCTGCGCCATCGTTTGATGCCTGCTCATGATCCGGGTCATGCTACTTGGCGGCCTCGATCATTGACCAGTGTATGTGGCCTGTGCTGCTAGTGGGAAGGGTGTGTTCCGGCGCACGGTGCCATGGCTACCGCGTACTGGAGGGCGGGTCGCAGACCTTCCATCCGGCATCGGTGCGCCGCAGGTCGAAGGTGCGTGCGGACTGCTTCGCCGGGTCGGCTTCGGTGTGGATGGTGGCCTGGGCGATAGCGGTGTCGTTGGTGATGCGGATCGCATCGATGCTGTCGACCACCGGTATGTTCTTGTGCTCCGCTGACAGTTTGTGCACGCTCGCGAACTGATTGTCGGGGATTCCCTGATAGAAGTCGTGCAAAGGACCGCAGGTGGTTTCGCGCAGTCTGGCCAAGTCGCCGGCTTTCAATGCGTCGGTATAGCCGGTGATGACGGTTCGCACCTGTGCTTCGGGGGAGTTGCTATTGGTGCGCATGACGAGCACTACGACTATCGAGATCAGGACGGCCAGCAACACAGCTGCCGCGCTCACGGCCAGCAGCCACCGCGTGGGCTTGGCAGGGACGGTAGCCGCCGTCGCGTCCCAGGATTGTGGGGGGATGTGCTGTGGTTGCGCGATCGGCCTGGGCCGAGGTGGGTGGCGCGGACCGCTTAGTGACTGCGCTGGCATGGTGCGCTGGGTATCCGCGGGCGATACTGCCGTAGCGGCCTTGCGTGGCCTGTCCGCATCGGGGTGCGGCGGCTTCGTGACCGGCACCGAACCCGACGTCGGCGCGACCATACGATTGCTGCCGTCTCGGCCGTCCGAGGGGCGTTGGGCGGGTAGTGCGACGGTTTGCGCTTCCTGGCCCTCGGGCTCCTCCGGTGGGCGCTGCCGGTGTATCTCCACGGTCGCGGCGTCTCGGCCCGCTCGGTCGGGATCGTTCCGCGGGATCTCCGCTGTCTCGGCCTCGGCGGCATCGGCCTGCGGCCGCGCCGTTGCCGGTTCGGATGCGGCTTCGGCCGTGGGGTGGGTGGTCTCGGTGGTGTTCTTCCCCGGTGACGGTGTCGGCGAGCCGGTGGTGGCCGAGCCTCGTGCCTGGGGGTCGGTGCGCGCACCGGCCGCGGTCGCCTCGTGCGGTGTCGGTCTACTCGGCGTCTGCGCATCACCCGGCCGTCGCACGGTGCGGGCGATCGGCCGGGTAGGGGGCACTGCGGGCGGCGGAGTGTTCTTCCCTGCGGCGGGGGTGCCTTCGGTGATGGCGTCGGGACCTATCGCACTATCCGGTTCAGCGGTACCCCGCACCGGATTCTTTTTGTCGTTCGGGTCGGACACGCACACCCCTCACTCGGCCGGAACTGTTGAACTCGACGGCCAGCCTATCGAGCAAGTCGGCCTGCGGTGCACAATGAACCGCATGACCTCGTTCGGTGACCTGCTCGGCCCGCAACCGGTATTGCTACCGGCGATCTCCGATGCCGAAGACGCGCTCGGCAACTCGGCCGACCCGGTGCGGGTCGCGGCTGATCATCCCGCTGCCTCGATCGCCTGGGCTCAACTCGCCGAGGCGGCGCTGGCCCGTGGTGCGGCTCAGAACGAGCCGATCAACCACGACATCATCGCCGCGTACGCGTTCGCCCGCACGGGCTACCATCGCGGCCTCGACCTGTTGCGCCGTAACGGATGGAAGGGCTTCGGCCCGGTGCCGTGGAGTCACGAACCCAATCGAGGGTTTCTGCGCAGTGTCGGCGCGCTGGCCCGCGCGGCCAAGGCTATCGGTGAAAGTGACGAGTACGCGCGCTGCCTGGACCTGCTGGAAGACTGTGACCCCAGGGCGGCCGCCGAGCTCGGCCTCGACTGAACAACCGTGTAGTTGATCGACCCGAATTCCCGCGTCGGCACCGCCCGCGCGAGCGGTATGGCCAGGCTGCGTGCTTCTTGGGATCGGCTGCGTCGATCGGCGCTGCCGATCCTGCAGTGCGCGGTCGGTGCCGCGCTGGCTTGGTTTCTCGCCCGTCACGCGATAGGCCACAAGTTGCCGTTCTTCGCGCCGACCGCCGCTGTGGTGTCGATCGGCATATCTTTCGGCGCCCGGCTGCGGCGTTCGGTCGAACTAGTGGTGGGCGTCTCGGTCGGCATCGCTATCGGCGATGTGTTCATCTCTTACGCCGGTACAGGATCATGGCAGATCGCGCTGGTGGTCGCGGTCGCCATGGGTGCGGCGATATTCCTCGACGGTGGTTCTATCATCGCTATGCAGGCGGCTAGTTCCGCGGTGCTTGTCGCTACGCTGCTACCACCTTCGGTGGGTGGCGGCCTCGCTCGTGTGATCGACGCCTTGGTCGGTGGTCTGGTGGGTGTGGTGGTGGTTGCCGCGCTTCCGCTGCATCCTGTGCGCAGGGCCAGGGCTTTGGCTGTGGACATCCTCGAGGTGATGGGTACAGCGATCACCGATGGTGCTGAGGGGCTGCTCGAGCAGGACGCTGATAGAGTGCGCCGCGCGCTCACCTCGGTCCGTGCCACGCAGTCGCAGATCGATTCTTTGCGTGCCACCTTGGAAGGCGGTCGGGAGATCAGCCGGATCTCTCCGCTGTACTGGAATTCTCGCTCGCGCCTCGAACGCATCAGGTCCACGGCCGATCCGCTGGACAACGCCGTCCGTAACACCCGGGTTCTGTTGCGGCGCTCTTTGACTCTGGTTCGCGACGACGAAGTACTCAATCCAGGATTGATCGACGAGGTGAAGCGTTTGGGGCAGGCCGTCGACGTAGTGCGCCGGATGATGCTCGCCGATCCGGGGGAGCAGCCCGATCAGGCCGAGGCGACTCGCGTGCTTCGCTCGGTCGCGAAGAGAGCGCGTCCGGAACTGGTCACGGGGGCAGGCCTGTCGTCGCATGTCGTGTTCGCGCAGGTGCGTTCGACGTTGGTCGATCTGATGCAAGTATGCGGTATGCAGCGCATCTCGGCGATGGCTTTACTGCCGCCGACAGTCGAGAATCCCTACGTTCGACCCGAGGCCTGAGCCGCGGCAGCGGCTATCTTGTGCTTCACGTATCGATCGATGGTCTTATTGCGTGATGTCGGCAAGTTTTCAGGTCCAGAACCGGGTCAGATAGTTGCCGTAGCGCGACCAGTCCGACGGAACACCAGACAATTCGAACAATCCATACACCACATCGAAGAATATCTGGTTGACGGAGGGCGTGAACAACAGCGCGAACAAGATCAGCATGCCGAATGGCTTGAACTGGTCGAGTGAGCGCCTGGTGGAATAACTCAACGATGGTTCAACGATCCCGTAGCCGTCCAGTCCCGGTATCGGGAGCAGATTCAGCAATGTCGCCGTGATCTGTAGGAAAGCCAGGAAACTCACGCCGAACCAGAACGCGGGATGTGTCTCGGCGTTGCCCAGGGTCTGGACGACGACCAGCAGCACCACCGCGCACAGTGCGTTCACCGCAGGCCCGGCGCCGCTGATGATTCGCTGCGTGCGTGGCCCGACATGGTGTGTGTGCACGTAGACGGCGCCGCCGGGCAGGCCGATACCGCCCAATGCGATGAACACCATCGGCAATACGATCGACAGCAGCGGATGGCTGTATTTCAACGGGTTCAGCGTCAGATAACCGCGCAGCTCGACTTCATGGTCGCCCGCGCGCCATGCGGTGAACGCGTGCGCGAACTCGTGCAGGCACAGTGTGACGACCCAGCCGAACACCACGAAGACGAAGACACCTGCTTTTGCCTCGACCGAGTCGAGCGGGGCGGTCCAGGCCAGCGCGCCGCCTGCCACCGTGAGGGCGATCACGAGCAGGAACACCGGGCTCGGCCGGATGGCGCGCCGCTTGCGGCCGGCCGGGAACAACGCACTCATCGCACCAGCAGCCAGGGCTCGTGGTGGCGGTAGAAGCTCGAGCGCGGCACGGGACGCTCAGCTTGGATCCCGTCCCTGGTCACCAGGGCCGCGGGGGTGCCGAGCTGAGCCGCTCGTCCCCCCAGCCATCGATGTTTGCGTATGCCCTTCTGCACGGTCGCCCGCACACCGGGTAGTTCGAGAGATGGGGAGACGAGCATGGCCGTCACCTTTCCGGAGAACAGCCTTGCGTCGTCGACGTAGGCTTCGCCTTGCAGTTTCTCCGCACCGACACCGGTGATCACCGCGCGACCGACGAGTACTTTGCCGAGATCGTCCCGGATCAGCGGTGTCTCGGCGGCACGTCCTTCGATGGCTCGTCTTGCGGCGCTGTTGCCGGTGTCGGTCTGGTAGGCGCGCGAGGCATAGGTTTTCTCGACCGGGACATAGCCGATCTCCACGTGTAGCCGGTCGGTGCGCATCAGATGGGTGAGCACTGCGGCCAATGCTTCGTCTGCACCGAGCACGATCAACCGTGGCAGGCTGTCGGCGGACAGGACGGGAAGCAACTCGTCGATCTCGGCAGGTTCGGGGATGGCGGCCGTCTGGGTAGTCGGCAGTGCCGCGAGAGCGATAGGTACGAGTGCGCCGTCGCAGCGGAGAACGTGGGTACTCAAGCTGCCGTACACCCTCCTTGATTCGAACCGATACTGTCGGCCCTTGCCACTACAGGGCGACCCGCCGAGGCTCGCCCGCGCACGCTGTATTGCTGCCCGGCGTGCCGTGCAACCATAGCCCTGCTCGGGCGGTGACCACTGCCCTGCCCAGGCGGTGGCCATACGGTTGTTGAGCCTACGACGAGATCCGATGCGCCGCCGCCTCGGGCGGATCGGCTAGAATGTGCTTCCGGCCGCCGCCTCAGTACGGCAGGTAGCTGCAACACGCCAATGTTGCCTGTCGAATCGTAGGAGACACGACCATGCCGGCAATCGTCCTGATCGGCGCTCAATGGGGCGACGAGGGAAAGGGCAAAGCAACTGATCTGCTCGGTGGCCGGGTGCAGTGGGTGGTCCGCTACCAAGGCGGGAACAACGCGGGACATACCGTGGTGCTGCCCAGCGGCGACAACTTCGCGCTACACCTGATTCCATCGGGAATTCTCACCCCTGGGGTGACGAACGTCATCGGCAACGGCGTCGTCATCGACCCTGGTGTGCTCCTCGCGGAGCTGGCAGGCCTCGAAGATCGAGGCGTGGACACCTCGAGCCTGCTGCTTTCGGCTGACGCGCACCTGATCATGCCGTACCACGTGGCCATAGACAAGGTCACCGAACGCTTCTTGGGGAGCAAGAAGATCGGCACCACCGGCCGGGGTATCGGCCCGTGCTACCAGGACAAGGTCGCCCGCGTCGGAGTGCGTGTGGCGGATGTGCTCGATGAGAAGATCCTCACCCAGAAGGTCGAGGCCGCGCTCGAGTTCAAGAATCAGGTGCTGGTCAAGATCTACAACCGCCGTGCCCTGGACCCGCAGCAGGTGGTCGACGAGGTCCTCACCCAGGCTGACGGCTTCGCCCACCGCATCGCCGACACTCGGCTGCAACTGAATCTGGCGCTGGAACGTGGTGAGACAGTACTGCTGGAGGGCTCGCAGGGCACCCTGCTGGATGTGGATCACGGCACCTATCCGTACGTCACCTCGTCGAACCCGACCTCGGGTGGCGCAGCGGTCGGCGCGGGGATCGGGCCTACCAAGATCAATGCTGTGCTCGGCATCCTGAAGTGCTACACCACCAGAGTCGGCTCTGGCCCATTCCCGACCGAACTGTTCGACGAGTCAGGTGCTTACCTGGCCAAGGCCGGTGGCGAGGTAGGCGTCACCACCGGTCGCGCTCGGCGTTGCGGCTGGTTCGACGCGGTGATCGCCCGTTACGCCACCAGGGTCAACGGCATCACCGATTACTTCCTCACAAAACTGGATGTGCTCTCCGGCCTGGACTTGGTGCCGATCTGCGTCGCTTATGAGATCGATGGAAAGCGGGTCGAGCAGATGCCGACTACGCAGACCGAGTTCCACCACGCGAAGCCGATCTACGAACATATGTCCGGGTGGTGGGAGGATATCTCCGGCGCGCGGACCTACGAAGAACTGCCGCCCAATGCCCGGGCATACGTGGAACGTCTGGAAGAGCTCTCCGGCGCTCGTATCTCCTGCGTCGGCGTCGGCCCAGGCCGAGACCAGACGATCGTCCGGAACGACGTTCTCGCCTAGCACGATTCTAATTCTCTTCGACGCCGCGGAAATACGTTGTGAATGCCGGTTATTCGCGGCATCACCGAGCCCGCTCGGCTTCGATCATGATCGGTGAAGCTCTACAGTAAGGATATGGCTCGGAACTGGCCGATGATCGAGCGCGGCAGCGAATTCGAGGCGATCCGTGCGACATTGACCGATTCGGACCACGCCGGTGTGGTGATCGCAGGGGATGCCGGAGTGGGTAAGACCACGCTGGCCCGGCAGGTCACGGCCGCGATCGGCGGCAATGTCCGGTGGGTATCCGGCACCGAGTCGGCGCGCAGTATCCCGCTCGGAGTGTTTGCGCACCTGGTCGGTGGCTATCCGGCACACGATCCGGTCACGATCATGTCGGTGGCCCGTGCGGCGCTGCTCGCCGATGGCGACATGGTGATCGGTGTGGACGACGCTCACCTGCTCGATCAGCTCTCCGCCACCTTATTGTTGCAGCTGGCCATCGATAGGGCTGCGCGCATCGTGGTCACCATCCGCAGTGGAGTCCCGGTACCAGACGCGGTCACCTCGCTGTGGAAAGACAGGCATCTGCTACGCATCGACCTGCGGCCGTTCACCCAGCGGCAAAGTGTGCAGTTGGTGGAATCGATGCTCGAGGGACAGCTCGAGGGTTTCACCGCGAATCTGATGTGGGAATCGTCCGCCGGAAACGCTCTGTTCCTCCGGCATTTGATCGAGGGAGCTTTGGAGGCGGGCACCCTACGACAGGTCAATGACGTATGGCAGCTACGTGGCCGTGCGCCAGTGACCTCGGAACTGGCAGCCTTGCTGGAGAACAGGGTCGAGCAACTGCCCGAATCGGTTCTGTGCGTGCTGGAGCTGCTGACTTTCTGTGAGCCGTTAGATCTCGATATCCTCGCCGAGCTGGTGGGCGATGACGCGGTCGAGGTCGCCGAAACCCACGGTGTGATCCGGGTCGTAGAGAATTCGCGAGAGTTGTCGGTGCGCTACACCCACCCGCTTTTCGGTGAGGTGATCCGACGTAGGCTCGGCATCGCTTCGGCACGGCGCTTGCGCGGTCGCTTGTACTCCGCATTGCGGCGACGTCCTATCGAAACCGCCGCCGATCGTATCCGATTGGCCGAGTTGGCATTGGACAGCGATAGATCCGCGGATCTGGAACTATTCGTCGCCGCTGCCTCGGATGCGATCGGTTTGGCGAATCTGCCACTGGGCGAACGGTTCGCCCGCGTCGCGGTGGAACGGGGCGGTGGCGTGGAAGCCGCTGATTTACTGGCTCGCGCCTTGCTGTGGCAGGGGCAGCGGATCGAGGCCGAGCGCACGCTGGTCAGTTTCGATCCCGATGGGCTCGATGAAGTGCAACTCGCCCGTTGGGGTAGTACGCGGGTGGCGAATCTGTTGTGGGCTATGGGCGATGCCGATCGCGCCGATGAAGTGCTGGCGTTGGTGCGTGGGAAGACACGGGACCCGAAGATCTCGGCTATCTTCACCGGGCTCGCTTCGGCGACCGCGGTCAACGAGAATCGGATCGATGAGGCGTGTGCCGCGGCGGAGAAGGTCATGTCCAGCAAGGACGCGCCGCCGTGGGCGGTGTGGTGGGCTTCGTTCGGCGGTGGCCTCGCCTCGGCGTTGCTGGGTAGAGCCGAACAGGCCGAGCAGTACGCGGTCCGTGGCCGTGCGGTGGAGCAGCATATCGACGGGCTCAACCGCTTTATGTCCACCCATGCTGAGGTTCTCGCGCTGACCTTTACCGGAGATCTGGCAGCCGCGCGGCAACGTGCCGGTGCGTATTTCGGGTATTCCGCGCCCGGCCAGTACCTGGCCTGGGGGATGTCGAAGATCTTGCAGGGCACGGTCGACGTGGCGCAGGGGCGGTTTACCGATGGCATCGAGAATTTGGAGCAGGCGCTGGCGGCACTGGTTGCTGAGGGGGCTGCCGCCTGGATGTTCCCAGCGAGAATCCGTCTGGCGGAAGCATATTCGGCACTCGGACGTGCGGAGGACGCCGCCGAGTCGATCGCCCTCGCCACGGCCAGAGGCGGCAGACACAGCGCGGTATACGAGCCGCAGCTGGAGATCGCCCGCGCCTGGCTCGCGGCAGCCGAAGGCACGGGTACCTCGGCCATCCGGCTGGCGATAGGCGCCGCCGACTCGGCGGCTGGTGCGCATCAGTACGCGATCGAAGCCACAGCGTTGCACACCGCGGCTCGTTTCGGCGAACGTTCCGTGGCCAGGCGGCTGGCCGACCTGGCCACTCGGGTGGACGGGACATTGGTGCGGGCGCAGGCGCGGCACGCGGCAGCGCTCGCCGCCTCCGATGGTCAAGGACTCGACACCGCCGCAACGGAATTCGAGCGAATCGGTGCGATGCTTTCGGCCGCCGAAGCCGCGGCGCAGGCCGCGGCGGCACATGAGCGGACCGGAGATCGACGCAGGATGCTGGAGTCCGCCGCGATGGCCGATCGTCTGGCCGCAGCGTGCGGCGGAGCGAGCACCCCGGCGCTACGACAGGGGGCGCGGCCGTTGCCGCTGACCGTACGGGAACGCGAGATCGCGAATTTGGTCGCCGCGGGACTGTCCAATCGGCAGATCGCCGACCGTCTGACAGTCTCGGTGCGGACCGTGGAGGGACATCTCTACCGCGCTTGTACCAAGATGGACATCACCGATCGCGAATCTCTCGGGGCACTGATCCGCGGCGAATCCGGAGAGTAGTTGCGCGGCCATGCGAACGGGCGTTGCGATATGGGCGGTATCGGCCGGTGTGGCTCTGGCCGTCGGGTGATCGAGCTGCGGTGGCTGTCCGCCGTATCCAGCGGCGTGCCACGGTGCCGGGGTTCAGAATAGCGTGGGCTCGCCGAATCCAGGTGTGCGCTCGATGGTCAAAAGTCTCTGCTTGGCACCGATTCCGCCGGCGGCGGAGAAGCCGTGCAGCGTGTGATCGGCCGCGAGCACTCGGTGGCAGGGGATGATGAGCGGAATCGGGTTGCGGCCGAGCGCTTGTCCAACCGCCTGTGCAGCGCCTGGCGCGTGCACGAGGTCAGCGACCTGGCTGTAACTGAGGGTACGACCGGGATCGATGGCACGGGTCACGGCGTAGACCGCGCGGTGGAACGCCGGAATACTACTGGTATCCACGGGTATCCAGCGGAGATCGTCGAGCTTTCCGGTGAGGTGGGCACGGATGCCCGCGACAGTCTCGGCGAGGACATCGGGGAGTGCCGCATCGTAGAGCTCGTCGTCGGGATCCCCGGTACTGCGGATGAGCTGTGCGCGAGTCGCGGCCGGGCCGGCCTCCGGAAGCTGGAACCGGATCACCGCGGCATCCCGCCAAGCAATCGCACAGTAGCCGATCGCGGTATCGAACAGTGTCACAACGAGCCGGCTGAGTGTTGCGGTATGGCTGACGATTGTCGGTGCCGGGGCGGAACCGGTGGCATCGACGGCCGAAGAACGAGTAGCCGCGGCGGTGTAACGAGTGGCGTCACGCACAGCACAAGTGTGCACTGCGGGACCTGCCTGTTCTATATACAGTCCAGTTATGACACGCTGGCCTCTGATTTTGCTGCGCTATTGATGCGGCTGTGCTGATCGCGCGCGTGCTCGCGCACCATGGCGACTGTGCGCTCGCGCGCACCATGGCGACTGTGCGCTCGCGCGCACCATGGCAGTGAGAAACACCGCGGTCCAGCGCCTGCTGCCATGGTTTTCTGCCACGGATATCGGGCCTCGGCGCTGGTCAGGCTTCCGCGGGGATGGGGTCGGCACCGTGCCCGCGGGTATAAGCTGTTCCGCACTGGGCGCATCCGGAGCCGGAGCGCCTGCTCTCGCGTGAATCGCGGCGAGATCGGCGTACTGGCGTCGGTGTTCGTAGTACGAGGGGGACTGATCGGATAACGGGGCGTCCGGGGGAAAGCGTTCGATCCGGAAGGCGCATGTGCTGCGTTTCGTCTTCCTGCGATGGACCGGATAGCCGATCAGGATGAGCGGGAACAGAGCGGCGAGGGCAGTCACTCGGTCAGCGTGCGTCGTACTGGTCTTGCTTATAAATATCCAATTATTTGATACTGGCCTTTATGGCGATGAGGGTAATCGGTGCGGGCAGTCTGGCTCGCGATTTGGGCCAGTGGCGCCACTACGACGGCGAATCGGACTCCGCTGGTCGACGGTCCGCCCGTCCGGCATATCAGGCACTCGCCGAAGGCGTCCGGCTGCTGATCCACGACGGTCGGGCGCCGTTGGGCGTCGCCTTGCCGAGCGAACGCGATCTCGCCGCCGTGCTCGGCGTCAGTCGTACCACCATTACGTCCGCTTATGCGCTATTGCGGGAACACGGCTACCTGATCAGCCGGCAGGGCTCGCGCAGCACCGTGGCGCTACCGCGCGACGTGCAGCACGACGGTATCAAGTCGGCCAGAAGCATTCTGGCCGTCATGTCCCCCCCCGAGCTGCCTACCGTGGACATGACCTACGCCGCCATGGATGCTCCTCCCGAGATGCGTGAATCGTATTCTGCCGCACTGGAAGGAATTCCAGCCTACCTAGGCACGCACGGCATGGACCCGGTCGGTGTGCTCGCTTTGCGCCGGGCGATCGCGCACCGGTACACCGCACGTGGTCTGCCGACGGAACCGGACCAGATCCTGGTGACCCTCGGCGCCCAGCACGGCCTACGCTTGCTGCTGAACGTGCTCACCGCGCCCACCGCCAGGGTGCTCATCGAGCATCCGACCTATCCGAATGCCATCGAGGCGATCCGTGACGTTGGTGCTCGTCCGGTGCCGGTGCCGCTGCGCCCGGAAGACCGGGTATGCGGCTGGGACCTCGACGGGATCCGCAGCGCCGCAAGGCAAACCGCGGCGACTCTGGCTTACCTTGTGCCCGATTACAACAACCCGACCGGCCTGCTGCTCGACGCCGAAGGCCGCGCTGAGCTGGCCGCCATCGCCAGAGAGACCAGGATGACTGTGCTGGTCGACGAGTCCATGGCAGATCTCGGGCTCGGCGTGGACGATCCGCCGCCTCCGGTAGCGGCCTTTGCCAAGGGCGCCGAGATCGTCTCGATCGGCTCGGTCTCGAAATCGTTCTGGGGTGGTCTGCGTGTCGGTTGGATCCGTACCAACCAGGCACTGATCGCCAAGCTGCTCGGTATCCGTTCCACAGTCGACCTCGGCACGCCGGTGATGGACCAGTTGGCCACCGTGTACCTGCTCGAGCATGCGGAGGACATCCTCGGGCCCCGCCGTGACCAATTGCGTTCGCAGCGGTTCATACTGCTGGATGCGCTCACCGAGGAACTGCCGGATTGGCGTGTCACCCCCGGAGCGGGCGGCATGTCGTTGTGGGCGCAGCTACCTGCTCCGGTCTCAACCGCCTTGGCCGCCACCGCTCCTAACCACGGCGTACTGCTCGCCGCAGGACCGAGATTCGGCGTGCAGGGCTCGTTCGAACGCTTCCTGCGTTTGCCGTTTTCCCACCGGGAACCCGAATTGCGATTGGCGGTCAAGGCCATCGCGTCCGCCTATGCGACGCTGACGCCGCGTGCTGTCGATCCACTGACGCCGCTGACCTGCTACTGAACGGATCTCGCCGGGGCAGCGCAATGGCGAAGAGTAATGCGGAGGCCTGCGTCGGCACTTCTTTCCTGGCATCACCGAGCACGAACAACCGGCCACCCCTCACGGCCGGTTGTCATCGGGTGCTTGGCGAGTATTCGGAAGAGCACGCGTCGTCGAGGCCTCCGCCTCGAGCGGCGGTCGATTCGCGGACCGGATGTTCGCCGGTGATATGGGCTGTGCGTGCAGCCGCCTGCTCGCGGACAGTATGACAGGCGAAGTGTGAAACTGTCGAACCGGTTGGTTTGTTGTTGCTGGGATTGCCGTGGCGACAGCGGATTGTCCTACCAGCGCTGTGACAGCCGAGCGAGTGCTCAATCGGCCCAGACCGATTCGATGGGGGTGGCGGTGGTCGGCGGTGCGGTGGGGATCCCATTGGGTGTACGGGAAAATCGTGGTGCCGGGGCGTGCTGAGTGACGTTCTCCAGCTCCACCAGCGAACCTCGGGCCGCGATGTGCTCATCACGCGTCGCTTCAGCGAAGGTGAGCACTGGCGAGACACAGGCATCGGTGCCCGCGAAGATGTGGGTCCACTCCTCGCGTGTTTTGGACCGGAAGCGCTCGGCGAACAACTTTTTCAGGGTGTCCTGTCCGGCGGAGTCGAGTTGGTGGGGCAGCCCCTCCGGATCGATCTCCAGGCCGGCGAGCAGTTGCGCATAGAACTGTGACTCGATCGCGCCGACCGCCATGTACTTGCCGTCAGCGGTTTCGTAGGTGTCGTAGAACGCCATCCCGGTGTCGAGCAGGTTCACGCCGCGCTCGTCGGACCAGGCGCCGGAACCGCGCATGCCCCAGATCATGTGCGAAAGAGCGAGGGCGCCATCGACCATAGCCGCGTCGATCACCTGACCTTCGCCGGAGTTCTGTCGCTCGACCAGCGCGGCGAGGATACCGAATACCAGGAACATCGAACCCCCGCCGAAATCGCCGACCATATTCAACGGCGGGACCGGCCGCTCGCCTTTGCGGCCGATGGCGTGCAGCACACCGGTGAGCGAGATGTAGTTGATGTCATGTCCGGCGCGATCCGCCAGCGGCCCCTCCTGCCCCCAACCGGTCATCCGGCCGTAGACCAGGCGTGGATTGCGGGCGAGCACGTCGTCCGGTCCGAGGCCCATCCGTTCGGTGACACCTGGGCGAAAACCTTCGATGAGCACGTCCGCCCGTTCGACCAGCCGTAGCACCTTCACAATGTCGGCCGGGTCCTTGAGGTCGGCCTCGATGATGGTCCGACCCCGCAGCTGCGGTCGACTGAACCCGCCGGGCAGCTGCCCCGCGCGTTGTACCCGCACCACATCGGCGCCCAGATCGGCGAGCAGCAGCGCGGCGTGCGGGCCGGGGCCGATACCGGCCAGCTCGATGACCTTGATGCCAGCGAGCGGGCCCTGTGCGGCGGTAGATGGAGTGCTCACGCCTTACCTCGGTTCGTCGTTGATCCCACGCACCGGAGGGCGGTGCGGTCCCCGGCCGTGACCGGGGCTGTATTGACAGTATGGCGATAACGCGAGAGCGAGCCGATAGTTGTGGCTGAAAACAGGCTCGTCCATGCCGAACGAAAGACGTTTCACGAGCTTGCTGATATGAAACTGACCGAACATCCGTCCCTTTACCAGCTTGCGGTCGAATGGTGTTTCGAACTTCCTGATCGACGAGCAAGACGAGGCCACCGACCCCGTGAAGCGGTCATGGCAGCGGGTGATCGTTCGAGTGGTAGGGGTGTTCGCGTCGTTCCAGAACTTCCATGGCGACCAGTGGTCGACTTCTTGTATCCACGTCAGCGCCTAGACGTTCGTGAAGCCCGTCCAGGTATCCGGCTGACCATCAGCGGGACTCGTGTCCCCTCTGGACTTCTGACGAAGTAGAATTCATAGTCGAGCTGGATATGCCGCTCTTCGTCGAACTGAAAAGACGAGCACTTGATGCGATAACCATCCGCGACAAAAAGCAGTTTGCTGGCCTCGATGGGAAGAAAACGCTCCGGACCGGCAGATCACACCGAATTGAGCACAAAGATCCGAACACTGAGAGAATTGATATCGTAATCGTCACTATGAGACACTCGGAAATCTCGACCGCGCAACAAATTCGGCAACTC
>NZ_JBWSOR010000013.1:0-106607 GCF_056629435.1 Nocardia sp. TBRC8007
TCCCCTACCCTCGAGCTGCCCGACATCCAGGTCGCTGCCATGGAACCTCGCTCGGGCACTGCCCGCTTCGACCTCCTGCTCAATATTGACGATGCCCCCGGCGGCACTGGATTCGCCGGTTTCGTGGAATTCGCGACCGACCTGTTCGATCGGGCGACGGTTGAACAGGTCGCGGCACGGTATGTGCGGGTATTACGGCAGGTGGCGGCTACCCCGCAGGCGGCGGTGGGTGCGGTGGACGTGCTCACCGCCGCCGAACGCGAGCGGCTGCTGCGGGTATATAACGACACCACGGTGGCGGTCGATACCACTACTACCCTGGTCGGGCTGATCGAGGCGCAGGTGCGGCGGTTTCCGCAGGCGGTGGCGGTAGTATGCGCCGGGACGGAGCTGACCTACCAGGAGCTCGACAGCCGCGCCAACCGTCTGGCGCATCTGTTGATCGTGCGGGGGGTGGGACCCGAGAAGGTGGTGGCGGTGGCGCTACCACGGTCGGCGGAGCTGATCGTGGCATTGCTGGCGGTGTGGAAGGCCGGGGGCGCGTATCTGCCGGTGGATCCGACCTACCCGCGCGACCGGTTGGCGTTCATGTTCGCCGACGCGGCTCCGGTGGTCGTGGTGACCGACCGGGCCACGGCCGCATCGCTGCCCGCGACCACAGTGGACACGCTGTGCGTCGACGATTCGGAAACCCTCGCCGATGCCCCCAGCGCGGCCGCTCCGACCGACGACGATCGCCACGGTTGGCTGCGGCCGGGGAATCTGGCGTATCTGATCTACACCTCTGGTTCTACCGGTCGCCCCAAGGGTGTCGCGGTCACCCATCGCGATGTGGTGTCTTTGTTCGGTAGTACGGCGGGGTGGTGTGGTTTCTGCCCTGAGGATGTCTGGGCGTGGTGTCATTCGCCTGCGTTCGATTTCTCGGTGTGGGAGTTGTGGGGTGCGCTCGTGCATGGCGGCCGGGTTGTGGTGGTGGCTCGGGAGACGGTTCGGTCACCGGTCGATTTGTGGGAATTGGTGGTTCGTGAGCGGGTCACGGTTCTCAACCAGACACCGTCGGCGTTTTATGCGTTGTCGGAGGCTTTGGCGCCGAGTGTGGCCGGTACCGGTGCGTTGCGGTTGGTGATCTTCGGTGGCGAGTCGTTGGATCCGGCGCGTTTGGGTGCTTGGTTGTCTGCGCAGCATGATGGTGGACCTGAGTTGGTCAATATGTACGGGATTACCGAAACGACTGTGCATGTAACGAAATCGGTGTTGTCGAGCATTCGTGATGGTTATGTTCGTAGTCCGATCGGCACCCCGGTGGGGAATATGCGGGTGTTTGTGTTGGATTCGTGGTTGCGGCCGGTGCCGGTGGGGGTGGCGGGGGAGTTGTATGTGGCCGGTGCGCAGCTGGGGCGCGGGTATCACGGGCGGGTGGGGTTGACGGCGACGCGGTTCGTGGCTGATCCGTTCGATGTTGCTGGTGGGGGGCGGGTGTATCGGACCGGGGATGTGGTGCGGTGGACTATGGCCGGAGAACTCGAGTTCGTGGGTCGGGTCGATGAGCAGGTGAAGATCCGGGGGTTTCGGGTCGAGCCGGGGGAGGTGGCGGCGGTGTTGGCATCACATCCGGCGGTTTCGCAGGCGGTGGTGGCGGCTCGTGAGGTGGCCGGGGTGGGGGCGGGTACACAGTTGGTGGGGTATGTGGTTTTCGACCGGTCGGGTGTGGTGGGGGAGGGGGAGTTGGTCGAGCAGTGGTGTCGGGTGTACGACGATCTGTCCGCCGGGGCGGGGGATGCGGATCGTGTTGGGGCCGGGGTGGGGTTCGGTGAGGATTTCGGGGGGTGGGACAGTAGTTACTCTGGTGCGTCGATCCCGGTGGAGCAGATGCGGGAGTGGCGGGCGCACACGGTGGCGCGGATCCGTCGCCTGGGGGTGGGGCGGGTCCTCGAGATCGGTGTCGGGTCTGGGTTGTTGTTGTCGCGGTTGGCGCCGGAGTGTCGGGAGTATTGGGCGACGGATCTGTCGGCGGTGACGGTGGAAACGCTCGATCGGCGATTGGCCGCGCTGCGGGCGGAGTGGACCGAGCGGGTTTTCCTGCGCACTGCGGCGGCCGATGATCTCGCGGGGCTGCCCGAGGGCTATTTCGATACCGTGGTGGTGAATTCGGTGGTCCAGTATTTCCCCGGCCGCGCTTATCTGCGGCGGGTGATCGAACAGGTGTTGCGGGTGTTGGCGCCCGGTGGGGGGTTGTTCGTGGGGGATGTGCGGAATCTGTCGCTGCTGGAGGAGTTCACGACTGCGGTGCAGCTCGCGCGTGGTGGGGACACCGATCCGCGGGCGGTGCGGGAGCGGGTCCGGCGGGAGATCGCTACCGAGCAGGAGTTGCTGGTGGCGCCGGAGTATTTCCGGGCGTTGGCCGATGAGATCGATGAGATCGGCGCGGTCGCTGTCGAACTCAAAACAGGCCACTCGGTCAATGAGTTGACTCGTTACCGCTACGACGTGGTCATCCGCAAGCGTCCGACCGAGGTGTTGTCGCTGGCGGAGGTGCCGCGGACCCGGTTCGCCGACCACGACGGCCTGTCGTCGGTGAACAGTATGTTGGCTGCGGCGCGGGGTGGTTGGCTGCGGCTCACCCACATCCCGCATCTCGGACTCGTCGACGATGTCCGCGCGGTCGAGCGGCTGCGTGCGGGGCAGCCGGTCACCCCCAGCCGAATCGGGTTCGAACAGATCGTGGCCCATGGTGTCGATCGAGGCGGTGCCGGACTGCTCCCGGAGGATCTGTATGCCCTCGGGGAGGGGCTGGGGTTCACCACTGCGGTGACGTGGTCGACGCACGTGGGGTGTATGGACGCGGTGTTCGTGGACTCCGCGCTCGCGCGGGGTAAACAGTTCACCGATGTGTTCGCGGCACCGGCGGTGCGGAAGGACCTCGCCCGCGATACCAACAATCCGCAGGCGGGCCTGCTGACTGCGGACGTGCGCCGCTTCGCGGCCGACCGGCTGCCGGAGTTCATGGTCCCGGCCGCGGTGGTATCGGTCGAGGCGATGCCGTTGACCCCGAACGGGAAACTCGACCGTGCGGCGTTGCCGGACCCGGAAATCGTGTCCGGGGTGGGGTATCGGGCGCCGCGCACGGCACGCGAACAGGTGTTGGCGGAGCTGTTCGGGGAGGTCCTCGGGGTGGGCCGGGTGGGTATCGATGACGGGTTCTTCGAGCTGGGTGGGCATTCGCTGTTGGCGACGCGGTTGGTGAGCCGGATCCGGACGGTGTTGGGGGTGGAGGTCCCCATCCGGGTGGTGTTCGACGCCCCCACCGTCGCAGCCCTGGCCACGCGGCTCGACGACGTGGGCATCGAGACGATGTTCGGGCCACTAGTGCCGTTGCGGGAATCCGGAGCGATGCCGCCACTGTGGTGCATCCACCCGGGTGGAGGCATGGGGTGGTTCTACCACGCACTGACACTGGAGATAGCGGACCGACCGGTCTATGCCATCCAATCCCGAGGACTGGACGGTGCACAGACCGCGACCTCGTTCGAAGAGATGGTGTCGGACTACGCCGACCGGATCGTCGACGTCCAAGCACATGGTCCGATCCACCTGCTCGGATGGTCCTACGGTGGGACCGTAGCGCACGCCACAGCATGCGAACTACTGGCCAGAGGACGATCAGTGGCATTCCTCGGACTTATCGACAGCAGCCCCTCGGTCCCGGGCAACTTGTTGTCCGATACGCTCGACAGCGAAGTCACAGAGCAGTTGAGCGCCTGGGCTGCTGACCGATACGGCGACCAGCTGGACATACCGGCCATCAGAGACGGTTTTGACCGGGCAATAGAAATAGCGCTGAACAACATCAAGATAGCCAAGGGTTACTCGTCGCCGGTTTTCTCCGGTAACGCTGTGCTCTTCGAAGCCACTCTCGATTCTTCAGGAAATAGAATTCCGGAGGACGGAACTAGGCTGGCGCACGCTTGGCGTGGATATATCGCAGGCCGCATCGAAGTCGTTCAGGTCGACTGCGCGCATGAGGACTTCGACAGGGTCGACAACATGCGACTTGTCGGACAGACCCTGAATCGCAGGTTGTGAAGTAGAGTGAGCCGTTTTCATCGTGACTGGATGTTTTTGGTAGACAATGGGACTGGGTATGGCGTATCTGCGCCGGGCAGGAGGAAGCCCCTGGCAGTACGGCTGTCGACTAAAACTCGCTGTACCCCAGGGGCTTCCGTTGCTGTTCTACCGTTCCTCGCTGCCGTTGTCACGTCAGACCCTCCACTTCGTCGCTGGGATGAACTGTCGACACCGCCGCGCGATCGGCTCGGCCTGGCGCAAATTCGATCACGACCAGCCTCGGCCTGCCGGACACGCGTCTCAGCTATATCCGCAGCGAGCTGCTCGGCATCCGCTAGCTCAGCGGCCAGCTCGGCCTTGAGTCGGTCGATCCGATCGACAGCGGCGGCGAGCGCCGATACCTGATCGGCGAGCGGGGCTGGAGGTTGCTCGGCCGCGGTACGGCTAGCGGCGTGTCGGCGGTCGGCCCGTAGCCGGGCGACCGCATTGTGCTTGGGGTCGGCGCAATAGATGCGGGGGCGGCCAGGTCCAGGACGTGCGGGCACCGGGGCGCCGCAAATAGCATCCAGTCCGATAGGAAAGGGGCATGTACCAGCGGACATTTTGATTTCGTTTCCTGTACAAGCAGGTAATGAAATGGAATGGAATGGAAGCGACCGACCCGTAGGGCGGTTACCCCCGCCCCACGGGCGGGGGTCAAGCGGCGGCGCGCGCTTCGCCGGCCTCGTGCAGTGCGACGTGCTCGACGGCAGTCTCGTAGTCGTCAAATACGCGCGAATGCACGGTGCCCGCGGCATCCATCCATATGGCCTCGGAACCGTTGCCGGTTTGGTCGATCTCGCCGAGGTGCCCGGCTTGCACGAGGCATCGACGGTGCACCGTCTCGAGGTCCACGACACCGTGACACAGGGCAGGCAGGCGCCCGGCAGCGCGCTCAGCTGCGGCGAGGCTGGCCCGATTGTCGATATGCCCGTATCGCTTGTCTGTGGTCTGCACTGACTCGTGCCCGGCGTCACGTGAGACGACCCATATCGGCACGCCATCTTGCAGGCGCCATGAGATCCCGGTGTGCCGGGTGATGTACAGCGTGACCCACTTCGAGAGCAGCCCGTCGACGACGCCATAGCCGAATCGGGCGAGCAGCTGCGCAGGTGTCTCGCCGGGCCAGCGTGCCATACGGCCGAACAGGTTGCGGCCGGGGGCGTCAAGGTCGGCGAGCGCTTCCAGCCGACGCCACGCGGGCTGCCAAATCTGCCGGTAGAAACCGGTCACGGCGAACGCCGTTCCGGTGCCGGTGTCGAGCCGGGCGATGGTCTCGAGCGGTACATATGTGGTGCGTACGCCGCGCTCGGATTTCGGCGGACCGAGACGCCGCTTGCCGTTAGCGTACTTCCACGCTTTCGTGATGGAGACGGCTCCCGTCCTGCGGTCGATGTCTCCTACGGTGAGCGCGAACACCTCGCCGGGGCGGCATATGCTCATCACCATGAATTCGAGCATCGGCCGGTATTTCGGCCACAGGACGGCCTCGAACAGCTCGTACTCGGCAGGTGTGAAGTAGTCGCGTCGGCGACCGTGGATGCGAGGGAGTCGGGTGTTGGTACAGGGGTTGGACGGCACGAGCGGCTCAGATCGATGCCGGTCAGCCGCTCGGCGTATCGCCGCAGCCATTCGCTGATTGTGATCGTCGCTGGTGCCTTGGCACCGACCTGAGCCAACAGGACCGCTTCGGCGCGCTCTGCGCCGACACGGTCGAGCAGCTTCGCCCAGCGGTTTGCGGCGGTGGCGTCGTCGAACACCTGTGAGGTTTGAAAACGGCGACCAGCGCGGGTGACGCGATAGCGGACCTGGTAGCCGATTGTGCCATCGGTGCGCAGCCGTGGACGGGGAACTGTGGGCATGAAAAAACCACCTCAGTGGGTCGGGCGCCGAAATCCCCTCAGATCACGGTGGACCGCTACCCCGTGTGGACACGAGCGGGCCGAGGTCACGAAATATATCTCGACCAGCTATTTCATTTGTGGAGCCTAGGGGAATCGAACCCCTTGGATGGACTGCCACTACCAGCAACGACACTATGCAATGCGCCCGTATCCTGCGGTTTCTCGGGACTCGTCGGGTTTCGACGGGATTGGACCGAATCAGAATAGCCCTGCTTTGTGGACGCCGTCCACGGGCATTTGTGGACCGCGTCCACACCCCGATTCACGCTCAAGTCGCCCCAACAGGACAGCGGGGCGACTCGGAATCGAGGGGTGTCAAGCGTCAGCCTGAGATCGCGGTTGTGATCAGCGCTCGTGCGGCGTCTGCATAGACAGCGCGGTCGGTGAGCCCGGCGAACGCCCTGTCGTAGTACGCCAGCTCGCCCGGCTGCGTGATGGTCAGCTGCGCGGTAGCAGTTTCGACATGCACCCGACGCCGGTCGTACATAACAAAGTTAGTGACGGTATACAGGAACTCGGCAGTCTTGGGCACCACGCCGAGAACCAGGCGCGTCAGGTCCATCAGCTCAAGCAGATGCTTAAGCTGTTCGATGCGAACCGCATCGTCGCCGACACCCGTGTACAACGCGGGCTCGCCGATCAGGAAATGGAACTGGTGCACACCCTCACGCAACACGCGCTGCCGCTGCATGCGTGCCTCGACCGCCTCAGCGAGGTCGTCGGCGCCGCCGACGAAATCGATACAGCGGCGCAGAATCGCCTCGGCATAGGCGCGGGTCTGCAGCAACCCAGTTGGGATAAGCGGGTCGAACCCGCGCACAAGGCGGGTGACCCCCTCGAGTTCGATGCTCTGCCGCTGTCGCCGCGCATGACCGCCGGCGACTACACGCTTCCATTCGAGGTACGCGGCATTGACATTGCGCACAGTGGCGACGAGGTCGGGGAGGGCAAGCTCGGACTTGGTTAGCTGGCACCAATCGGCGAGATCCTGCTCGGTGGGGATTTGGCGGCCATGCTCGATCTTGGAGACCTTGCTGGGTTGCCACCCAGCGAGGTCGGCCAAGCGGGCGCCGCTGAGGCGCGCTTCCTTGCGCAGTTCGCGCAGCCGCGCGCCGAGCGCCTGCTTGGCCTGTTCGACTCCGGTCACTTCTGATACTGCTCGTGTGGCGTTGCTGCCGCCCACACCCGATCACGTACTTCGCAGGCGTAGGCGACTATGACAGGGTCGGTAGTCGCGGCGACGCCAGACCACCATTCGTTCTCGTCGAATATCGAGTACGCGACGAGGTCGTCGTCGATCAGCCAATAGTCATCGGCCGCGGCGTCAGCCGAGGTTGCCCGGTTGCGCGGCAACCATCGAACTTCCTCACCTGCAGCGATGTTATGCGGAGTGAGAGCCAACAAGTATCGCGTATAGGCACCATGCGGCGTGGTGACTATCCGTGCTCGCTCGACCGCGACGCCTCGCGCGGCAGTCGCCGACACCAGCGCCGCCCATGGGGCGAACCATGGGCCGCCGGGGTCGGTGGTCTCGTCGGCAAGGAACTTCGTCATCGCCGAGTGCTCGGACGAGGACAGGTACTCGTCGCGGGTCTCCAAATGGAATGCGCGATGCTTCGCGCCCGCGAACAGTTTCGCCAGCTCGTCACGCTGGTACAGCCGCATCCGGCATCACCTCTCGTCCGATCGGCACCTCGACGGCGGCCTCGTGTCCGGGAATCTTCATGATCTGCAACGCTTCCGCATCGGTGACCAGTTTGCCTGTTACAAGAAAAGTCCCGTGCCCGGTGTCCCGGAGCCTGGTCAGGCAGGTTCCCTCCTCGGCGAACATCAGCAACCGGTGAGGGATCTCGACTTGGCCGGTGTGACCGGTCTTCCATCCTTGAACAGCGAATGTGCCGCGGTCGGTAGTCCACAGACGTGGTGAGCCGCCGTCGCCAGACCCGCCGCCGAGTAACCGAACGTGCATATCGGAACCTCAATCGTGCGCATGATGGATAGGTACTCTACTGATTGTCGCAGTTCGCAGACCATCATGAGTAGCAAAGAAAGAAATTTCGAGCAATAATCTGGTGGTGCTGGTGCTCGGTTCTTAACGTCGAGACCAGCCCCGACGCCGGGTGACCCTCATCCCCGGCGCCGGGTGCACTCCACATCCACGCAGCTGGAGGCACCCGAATGGAAATCGTTCTCTCCTTAGCCCTTACCGCGCTGATGCTGATCGCGGGCACGGCCGCATCTCCCGGCACCACTCACAGACATAGGCACGGGACAACCGTCGCCGAAATCCAGACCCGGATCGCGGCTGAACGCAGCCGAGAAGAAACTAGGGGAGTTCCCGTGACCATCTCAGAAGCCAAAGTCATGGCGGCCCTCGCGCCAGGCGGACATCTGACTACAGGCCAGATTGCCCGCACCGCAGAAATTTCCGCCGCCAGAGTCCGCAGAGCGATCCGCGCCCTTGCGCACAGTGGGATGATCGTCGGCCGCGTTGGCCTTCGCCGGGACGCATGGACTCTCACGCAGCAGGGTGGGCAGCTCGCCGCCTCTCGTCGCGGACGCGCACTGCTCGACGTGCCGCGTGCCATCGGTGCCGCATCATGATCCCCGCAGCGATCGGCTATATCCGCCGTGATGTGTCCGGTAAGCGTCAGCAGTGGGACGAGATCCGCATGCGGAGTCTCGCGAAACGACTCGGCTACAACCTGCGGAAAACGGTTGCTTTCAGTGCCCGCACCGACGATCCCGTGCAGCGCCTCATCGCCGTGGTCCAGGCCGCCGACGCCGAAGCGGTTTTCGTACCCAGCCTCGACCACTTCGGGGGCGCTGTACCTGACCAGCTCATCGCCGTGGCCGATGTCAACACGGTAGCCCCTGAACAGACGTGGTCACGGCGGCCGTTGTCGCGCGCTGTGACGGAAGGGGAGGTGAAAACCGTTCTCTGATCAGTCAAATCGCCAAACACTCTTATTCTCAAGGAAAAATCATGCGCAAATTTGCATTGCCGATTGCATTGCTGGCCTTCAGCACTCTGATGAGCGGTGGTACTGCGACTGCCGACCCGAGTGGACCGGTGATCTCGGCGAGGTGGGCCATTTGCGACAACGGGTTCAGCCCCTGGGACAAGCCGACAGTTTTGCCGCCCGAGATCAAGGGCTACGGCTGGTCCGAATGCGATCTCCCCGGCAGAGGTGACCCCGGTCTCACGCATCACTACTATATGAGCTTGCAACGGCGGAACGCGGCTGGTGAATGGGACAACATCGGCCAGCACGTACGAACCAGTCTCGTCCCGTGGGCACGCCAGACACACACGGCTAGCGCACCATGCCAGCCTGGATACTGGAGAATCTTCTCCTCGGTGCGGGGTACGATCCAGGGCAGGCCATACGGCCCTGTCGAGACCGTGTCGCAATCGCGGGTCGTCACAGCCGCCGAATGCGGAAAGGGATGACATGACTGTACCGAGTGGACGACGCTACGCCGAGTATGTCGGCCCGTTCAGCCTGCGCGACCAGATGGCCGGCATCCTCCGGGCGCTGCCGCGGCCTCGCCTGAATCGGTTGCACCCGCAGGACGCGGGCGGCGGATATCAGGGCGTGCGCCGTGAGTTTGGGCGGTGGGTTGTGCGACCGATGACCGGGCCGGGATCACGGCGGTGGATCAGCAGGCCGCTCTACGCCACCCGCGCCATTCCTGGTAGTGACCTCAAAGCAGCCGAAGACTGGATGTTGGCGAAACTGGGAATCTGATTATCGACCGTGAAAGCGCCCCCGCTGTGATGAGCGGGGGCGCTTTCTTGTTTCACTGCGACACTGCCTGTCGGCGGGTATCGTGACCGCGACTAGAGGGGAGTCCATGAAAGCAATCGCTGTTCTTGCTATTGCCGGTGTCGCCGTTGTGCTGTCTGGGTGCGGATCCGATACGACTATTTCGGACGCGCCCAAGGCTGCTCCGGTGTCGATCACTGCCGAGGTGTCGGCGACCACGAGCGCAACCGAGGTCACGACGTCCGAGGACGATTTGCGCGGTAAGACATGTCAGGACCTGCTTGAAACGTGGAGGGCTCTCGGAATCTCGGGCGAGGACGCGACCGCGAAGGCTGTTGCCGATGCGTTGGCGTGGTTCCCCACGACTCCGGAATGGTCCGGTCTGTCGCTGGCGCAGCGCGATGCCACGATGCAGGGCGCGCGTGATGCCGGTACTGGTAGCTGCATCTAACCTCGGAAACAACGAAATCCCCCGGTTCGAGGCCGGGGGATTTCGTGTGACTGGGATCGATCTATTGGATGCGAACGCTGCCGCTGGCTACGCTCGGGCTTCCGAATGTCGTTTTGGCCTCAACGCGGGCTAAATCGCCAGCGGTGATCGCGCCGGTCCAGGTGAGGATGACCGAGCCGCTGGTCCCGGATCCGGAATTGGTGGCCACCACCGTGCCGTTCACGGTGAGATTCGCTGTGACAGTGATGCTGAACTGACTCGTAAACTCGATGGTGGACGACAGTGAAGTGCTGGCTCGTGCAGATTGGGCGACCAGGGCCTCGTTGCCCGACACGGAGCTACCGGGAAAGGCTGCGTCAGCGGACCAGCCCTGTACCGGTGCGAAAACTGTTGTCAGGGTGTGGCTTCCAGATTTGGTCATCCCGGACGGTTTGAAGGCGCCGACGACGCCACCGATGATGATGCCCACGTCCATCTCCTTATGCTGTCCCGTAGATGTCGGCGACTAATCCTCTGCCCGGTGTGGTGCCCACTGCGGTGATGGCCACGGTGAGAATGTCGCCAGCGCTGAAATTCCAGCTGCCGGTGACGGTTCCGCCGGCGATCTGCGAGGCGGCGGCGATGGTGGCTGCGCTGGTGGCCAGTGGGCTGCCGTTGCGGCGCAGTTCGACTACCAAATTTCCGGACGCGTCGGCGGTGTTGACGCGGTAGGTCACGCTGGTGAAACTCGCCGCCCGCTGCACTTTGATACCCATCGGGAAATCTCCGGTGCCTGCTGCACGGACGCTGTCCTTGCCGAATGCCGTGACCGACATGTCGTAGGGCGAGGTTCCGGGTGTGGGTGCGCGGGTATTGGAGAGGCGGGCGTCGTCGCCGCGGCATGCCGTGGTGTCCGAGGCACCGAATGCCGCGGAGTTGAATGCCGGTGATGCGGCGGTGCCAGCCAGGATGCCGGCGAGCTGCACGGCGCCCTTGGTTGTCGTGGTGGCGTCGGACGGGGTGCCGGTGTCGCCGCGCGGGATGGTGAGGTCGAGTGTCTGCGCTGGCGGGGT
This sequence comes from Nocardia sp. TBRC8007, assembly GCF_056629435.1. NCBI lineage: Bacteria > Bacillati > Actinomycetota > Actinomycetes > Mycobacteriales > Nocardiaceae > Nocardia > Nocardia sp. TBRC8007. Next base: position 11,282 of record NZ_JBWSOR010000013.1, read on the forward strand.
TCCGGTGATCGTCGCTGCGGCTGGCGTGCCGGGGGCGACGGTGGTCACGGTGCCGATCGTGAGGACGTTGGCTGGTCCGGTCGGTCCAGTCGGTCCAGTCGGTCCTTGCGGCCCGCGGATGGTCACGCCCTGCCCATTTGCCATCCAGCCGGTGCCGGTACGCCAGACGTAGAGCAGTTCATCGGCGGCGACGACATATTGGGCGCCGTCGCCCTCGGATGGAGTGGCAGGCAGGTCGGCGTAGGTGGCGACGCGTCGGTTGACCTGGATACCGTTGCCGCGCTCGCCGCGCACGATCGCATTACCGGAGCTGGCTGGTACCGGCGAGGCAAGCGTCAGGTCGACCAGTCCTGCCGAGCCGACATCCGGCTGGTTCGAGTCCGGACCCGGAATGTATTCCGGGACGCTGAAACTGAATGATTCAAGCGGTACGGGCTGGCCTTCGTAGGTGAGTGCGAAGGTAACGCGCCAGGTCCAGTCGGCCGGATTGGTTTCCGGGCCTGGTGCGACCAGGCGGATACCGTGCCCACCGCGCCAGGTGAGGTAACCGAACTCGTCGAGTTGACAGATGTAGTGCTGTGGGAGCTGCACATAGGTCGCTGGCGCTGGCTCGCCACCGGCGACGAGGATTTTCGGTGCCCCAGCAGTGAACGTCACGCTGCCCGCGAGCGGCGGGAACTCGGGGGCAGCGTTGATGTCGGCGCCATCGGCGATATTGGCGAGGAATCGCCCGACGACTTTGCCGTACTTCAACGGGGGCAGATCGGCCATGGTTAGACCTCCTCTTTCAGCAGTTCGGGGACCTCGGGCGCGGCAGGTGGGGTTTCGCCGAGGTGGCGCAGAAAAATCTGCAGCTGATCGCTATACCGCTGCAGAGCTCGAATGAGAACGACCGCGGCACGAAACCGGCCGCGCTCCTCGATCATTTGCTGCTCGAGGACCGCGACACGCTCCTGGAGCCGTTTGACCTCGCGGGCTTGCCGGGCGGTGACCGCGCCGATGACGGTAGCGACGGCGATGCCGATGGCCTGCACAATGTCGGCGGTGAGCCAGTGCACGGCTACTCCTCAAGGCGGTGCCGGCCGGGTGATGCCGGGGTGACGGCGGGGCGGATGAGCACACCGGCCACGATCGGAGCGGCGAGCGCGTAGAGGGTGGTGAGGGTCTCGACCCACTCGGTGGAGACCTCGCGACCAAGGAGGTAGGCGGCGAGACCGGTGATCGCGACGAGTACAGAGCGGATAAGCGCGGGCTCAGGAACCCGCCGCGGCTTCACTGTCCTGCCTTCAGGATGGCGCTGCCGCTGGTGATCGCGGTCGACTTACTGACCATGGCCATCAGCTGGTCGATCTTCAACTCCAACGCCCGCAACCGCTGCTCGTTGCGGTAATCAGCGGCATCGGAGTTCAACACGTACCCGGTGAGGGTGTCGCAATACTCCGAATCGGTCACCCGCGACTGGAACACACCGGTCAACTCCAAATGCACCCGCCGCACCTTGTCCAACAGCTCACGCTGCTCGGAATCCGAAAGCACCATCGAATCAACACCTTTCAAACGGTCCGCGATATCAGCGCGGAACTGATCCATGTCCATGCCACCGGGATCCCATTTGCCCTGCTTGGCTCCGGCCCATTCCTTGTGGCCGATCACCCGTTCGGCGCCGTGTCCGAGGCGCCGCAGGATCGCCGCGCAGCAGGCGACGTAGGCGTCATACTGGGCGCGGTTCCATCCTTCGGTGCCGTTGTTGGCGGCTTCGATACCGATGGTGTGGGCATTGGCGTTGTCTTCCGGCAACCCGGGCCAGCGGCCTACTCCCGCGTGCCAGGCGACACCGGCTGCAACTACGGTGACGGTGCCATCCTGGGCCAGATGCAGTTGCGATAGTGGGCCTTTCAATGTGGGCAGCCCGTAGGCGATTTCGCGGGGTGGGGTGCGGGAGCTGCCGGTGTGGTGGGCGACGATGCCCCAGATTTCGTGGAAGTCGCCGTGGCCGCGGTTGCGCCAGCCGGGGAACTCCATTACCGATAAACCTTCGGCGCGCAGCACGTCGGCCAGCCAGACGGGATCACCGGTCCAGCTCATGAGGTTGCCTCCTGGATTTTGGTTCTGAGCCGGTCGACGAGTCCGGCGTAGGCTTCGGATTTCTTGGGTGCGGTGACCTCGATGCCTCGCGGGTGCATGGCGGTCCAGTCGCCCGAGTCGTTTTGCTGCACAGCGATTTCGGCGATGTCCCAGAAATCTTCGGGGTCGGGGTCGGGCCATTGGCCGTGTTCGTCTCGGGTGATGTGGAGGCCTTGGTCGTAGGCGCGTGGTGGGCCGTTGGGGGTGGGGATCCATCGGATCTGTTCGTGTTCGGGGTGTAAGCGCATGCCGCGCCGGTAGAGGTATTCGGCGATGCGGACGGCGGGCTTGATCTGGGCGACCGAGGCGTCGGCGAGTTTGCGGCCGGCGGGATTGCGCCATTCGGGCAGGTGCACGATCTGTAGCTCTTGGGCCATCGCCATGACTTGCATGTCCAGTTCGGGCATCTCGGATAGGTCGGGGAGTTGACCGTTGAAGGCCTGTTCGACGAACGCGCGCAGTCGCGGCGGAATATCTTCGGCGCTGCCGGATTGCTGGGGGACGGTGGCGTCACGACCGGCTGCGGTGACGACCTGTTCGACGATTTCGGGGGTTGGTTCACTCATGTCACGGTTGGGGGTCGAGGGGTTGGGTCATGATCAGCAGCTGTGCCGAGGCGGTCTGGATGCTGTAGTTGTCGCTGCCTGTCACGCGGCGGGCGAGTACGTAGATAGCGGCGGTGGTGTTGGCGGGCACGGTGCCCACTGTGCTGCCGGGCTTGATCGGGTAGTCCCAGCGTGGATGTAGCTGCACCATTCCGTTGTTGGACACTGAGGTCGACACGCCGTAGCCGATGAGCGTCCCGTCTGTGGATCCGAGCCGGATCTCGATGTTGATGCGGCTTTGGTCGTAGCTGCGGACGTGGTTTTGCACGCCGATGTTTCCGGCGACCACGACGGGGCGATAGGCGTAGGGCTGGGCAGGGATGTTCATTGTGGCGAGGGTGCGCGGTGACTGGTTGAGGTTGGATCCGCCGCCGGTGAATTGGCTGCCGGCGATTGCCCACGGGCCGCCCATGCGCGGCAACGGGATCGGACGCCATTCGGCGGCGTCGGTGTGCCAGGCGAGTACCCAGTCCTGTCGGGCGCCGGATAGGTCGCCCACGTCCTTGGCGTCACGGATCGGTCCGGGGGTGCCGGGGTCGCCGGGGTCGCCGGTGATACCGCGTGGGTAGGTGATCTGGAGGACCTGTTCGGGTGCGGTGCCGGTGAGGGTGGCGGATGCGGTCGCGTCGGTCGCTGCGGCGACTGCTGATCCGGTCAGCACGGTAGGCGCGGCCTGGTGTCCGGGGTGTTGGAATGCTTCTGTGAATCGGATGAATTCAAGTCCGGTCCACAGGTAGAGCGCGTTTTCTTCGGTGGCGCGCCATGCCTTGCGGGCGTCGTTGGTGCCGAGGCCGAGGTTTTGCAGAGTGGTGAAGGTGGCGATGTCGCCCATCCATGTCCAGGGCCACGACGGATCGCCTTGCGGGCCGGGTGCTCCGGCCGGCCCTTGCCGGATTTCGACGAGCACGCAGCGTTCGGTGCCGGCGAGATCGACCGGGTTCACGGTGTGCGGCAGACCTGCGGGATCGTCGACGGTGGACATGGTGACGGTGACGTCGGCGTCGTACACGGTGCTCACAGGGGGGCTCCTGTTACAGGGACGGCCCACACCGCGAGATGGCTGTAGGCGCGGATGTAGGTGATCGGTGGTGCGTTGGTGGTGGCGTCGATGCGGACCAGGATGGTGGCGGCCTGTCCGGCGGGCACGACTCCGACCGTGCTGGCGGGCGTGAGGGCTTGTGTGCGGATCTGCGGTACGAGAGTGAGGTGGCGGTAGACGGCCCAGCCGTGTCCGTCGCCGTAGGCCACGAGTGTGTCGGACCCGGCCAGTACGGCGTGTAGCACGACGCGTTCGGCGGACTTGTCGATGGTGGTGCGTGCCATCGCGCCGCCGGTGACAAACGGGCGCCACGCCACATTTTGTGCGGGAATCGGCAGGGCAGCAATCTGGTACGGCGTCGAGGTGATGTTGGTGTTGTCTGCGACGAATCCCGCACCGCCGTCGTAGCGTTGGTCCCCGACGATGGTCCAGGGGCCACGCCAGTTCGGATGTGGGGTCGGGGTCCATTTGCTCGTCGACGCGTCCCAGAGCAGCACCATCCCGCCATTGCGGGCGATGGTGTCGTCGAAATCGGGGGCCGCACTGATCGGGCCGGGCGGACCGTTCGGGCCCTTGCGGCCTTTGATCCCGCGCGGGACGGTGAGGTCTAGAACTTGATTCGGCGGGGCGCCGCTCACACTCGCCTGGAGGTTGGCACCGGCGGGACCAGTGGTCACGGTGCCGATCGTGAGGGTGTTCGGATCACCGCCTGGACCGTGGGCGCCGAACGCGTCGGTGAAAGTATCGAACGATGTTCCGTTCCAGTAGGCGAGGCTATCTGTCGGCGTGACCCGCCATGCCTTGCCCACGTGGGCGGGGCCGAGCGTGGTCGCGAGCGCGGATAACGCGGCCTGGTCTGCGATGTCGCCCTCCCATCGGAACGGTGCTGCGGCTGATCCGGGTGGTCCGGCTGGTCCGGCCGGTCCGGTGGGGAGCTCGAGTGAGCTGTCGGCCGGTGTGGCGTGCATCGATTGCACGACGCCGGGCTCGCCGATGCCTTCGTCGATGCCGCGGATGTTGACGTTGCGGAAGTAGTCGCCGATGGTGGGCAACGCGGTCACGCTCCTTGAACGGGGTGCGCCCATACGACCGCGCTGGCATTGCTGCGGTCCCAGGCGAGGTCGGTGTCGGTTGAGCCGACTTTTTCGACCAGTACGACCAGTGAGGCTTGCTCGCCGGCCGGGACGGTCGCGTAGGTGCTGGCGGGGCTCAGGGACTTGGGGGCGTCGTCGCCGATGGTGGGTATGCCGGTGACGTGGTGCCACGCCTGACTCGCGCGGATACCGGCGCCGCGGGCGAGCTGGATGCCGTTGGGCGAGTTCAGCCGCGCCACCAGTACCGGAAACGTCGCCGACGCGGTGACCGCGCGGATAAACCCGGCAATCCAGACCATCGGTCGCCACGTGAACGGCAACACCGGGAGCGTGAAGGTACCCACGGTGAGCGCGGTGGTGTTCGTGCTGGTGTTGGCAGCGAAATCCTCTTGATACCAAGACCATTGGCTGAACCCGTTCGGTGGTGGTGTGACCTTGAATTTCCGGGACGCCGGCGAGTAGGCGAACATGCTGCGGTGCGTGGGGCCGCGTGTGTTGTCGAAATCTGTTGCTGAACTGATGTTTCCGGAGCTTCCGGTAGGTCCGGGTGGTCCCTGGAGTCCAGCCGGTGCGGTCGCTTGGATCTCGAGCGCTGCACCATTGGCGGTGACCTTGACTGCGGGCGTAGTCAAGTTTTCGGCGTGGACCGTGCGAGTGGTGACTGTGGCCGGCGGCGCGGGCGGGCCTTGGGCTCCCACGGCACCGGGGGAATGGCTCCAGTCGGTACCGGTCCAGACGTCCATGCCTCCTGTGTCGAGGCGATGCCACCATTTGCCGCGGTCGTCCGGGCCGAGGGTGGTTGGGCGCGCGCTGGCGTCGGGCAGCGTGCCTATTTTCTGAAACGGCGGGCGTGGTCCGCCGCGCGGTCCGGCCGGTCCATGCTCCCCGGTCGGCAGATCGAACGCGGCAGCTTCGGGAGCAGGGGTGACGGTCGCCGACAGGATCGGTAATCCGTCCAGGTCAGTCGACGATGTCACGCTGATATGCGCCGGAAATGATACGTCGGACATGCGTAGTCCACCTCCTTACAAGGGGGGTTGGTCAGAAGATGATCAGGTCGAGGTCTGCGCCGACGTCGGTGGCCAGCGTCTTGACGACCTGCGCGAGCGCGCCGATGCGGTTCCAGGCTTTGACGGTCGAGTCCTCTTCGTCGGCACCGTCGCCGATGACGAGTTCCCACCGCGCCGCAGTGGTGCGGTTGTCGGTGAGGGTCATCTCGGTGACATAGTCGGTGAAAATCTGGCCACCGACCTGGAAGCCGATCTGGTCACCGAGCCCGAAATCGCGGCCGAGCAGATACGGTGAGCCGTCGCCGACACTGACCCGGTTGGCGGTGTAACCGCGCGTCAGATGCAGACCTTGTTTGCCGGCCATGACGCCGTCGAGGGTGAACGCCTTGTCGCTACCGGTGACATAGAGCTCGCGGAAGGCGAACGGTCCGGCGCGGCGCGCGCGGCCTTCGTCGCGATAAACAGCGAACGCGAGGAACACATCGTCGAGCTGACCGGTATAGAGCGCATCCAGGCCTGGTACGGCGATCAACATTCCGAGCCACGCCAACAGGTTCTTGATCGCCACCTCTATCGCGGCGTTCACCCAGCCTGGACTCTTGCCGCCGACGATGACGTCGATGGCGGTGGGCTTGTGCAAGGCGATTTCCGAGGCACCGATCCCGGAGTACTCGCCTTCGTAGTACCAGACCCACGGCATTCCGCGGATGGTGCCGAGTGGTCCGGGAGTGCTGTAGACGGCTTCATATTCGGATTGGGCGTCGAGCACGGGGTAGCGGACCGGGGTGGTGCCGTCGTCGGCGAAGTCTTCGAGCCAGGTCAGGATGCCGTCGAGCAGGGTGCCGGTCGGGCCGACGACGCCGGACTTGTCCACGGTCTCGAGGACGACGGTCGGCCGATCCAGGGTGTACCACTCCGGGGCCGGTTGCTCGTCCTCGCCAGGGATGAAAAATCGGGCGGTGAGCAGACATCCGGCGTCCTCGAGCATGGGCACGACCATGGCGTCGGCCATGTCGAACCGGGCCACGCCCGCAGACCATTTGCTCGTGTCATGCAGGACGTTCAGCGGAACGACAGTGATGGGCCACATGGCGCCGGACACATCCAGGGTCCCGTACTGGGATTGCAGCCGGATGAGATTCGCGGTCAGGTAGGTGATCACGTTGGACCGTGTCGGACCAAGGGTGTAGTGATGGCGCGGCCACTGCGCCCAGATCGGCGCGAACGGGCTGGCCCAGCAGCAGATCGAGGCGACGTGTTGCCAAGCGTGGATGGCCTCGATTTCGACGGTCTCGGTTCCATTGTCGGCGCGCACGATGGACGCACGCGTCATGTACCCATCCCACCGATACGCCCTGGTGTTGACCGTGATCGGGATCGTTGCGTCTTCGCCATCAGGATTGTTGAACACGAAGTCGTAGTAGCCGAAGTCCTTACGCGGGATGGTCATCTTCAGCCCGCCGGCGGCGTTGCGTAATACACTGAACTGCAGGTGACTGTAGGTGTGCTCCTCGCCGATCTCGTCCATGTTCTTGTCCCAGAACCGGACTAGGACGGTTTGATCGGCGCGGTAGGCCTGGTCCTCCCGCTCGAGGGCGTCCAATCGCCGCACCGCAGCGGCCGAATCCCACACCATCAGAACACCCGCGCCGAACGCGGAGCGACGTCGACACGCACCGACGCCGCGGTAGTGGCTCCGTCACTGGCGCGGACGACCAGGTCGACCGCGGACCACGGGGGCAGCTGCGCGAACCAGCGTCGGCCACCCAGCTGCGGCCATGCGTTGCGGCCTTCGGGGTGCAGACCGGACACGATGCGTGCGGTGCGGTGGCGCGGGTGGGTGTCGATGCGCAACTCTTCACCCATGCCGAGGAGCGGAGTGTCGACCACGCGTAGCGCGGTGCCTGTCGGATCCTCGATCGCATACCGGCCGGGGCCGGGCATGGTGTAGCGCGGCCACGCGGGCTGATCAGCTGCGTTGCGGGCGCGAACTGTGCCCTCTCCTACTCCATCGGCATTGACCCACTCGTCGGACTCGCCGAGGTGATGGACGAGCGGATCCATGGCGGTCGCCGACATCTGGTAGCGCACCGCAGCATTACGAGTCGGGTCATAGGAATCGACCGGAGTAGGGGCGGTGTCGATCTGCCAGCCCTGGGTGCGCCAGCCCTGGTGCCGGGTGTAGTATCCGATGGTCACGGGCGCGTCCGGTGACCAGCCACGAAACCATGCATCATGCACGCCGAGGAACTGCCGTTCGGTGGCGCCGGTGAGCAGGACGATGAAATCCCACTCTTTTTTCGACCGCACCGACCGCAGGAACGTGGCGCCGTCCTGGCGGGCACCTTCGGAGACCAGCAGTGAGACGGGCGCGAACATGTGCCCGGTCTGGGCGATGATGCGGGCACCCTCGCGGCCGGCGGCCGGGCCATGCAAATGCCAGACCCGCCCGTTGAGGTCCCACGCCACGATCTTGATTCCGGAGGGAAACGACAGGGTATTCATCGCCCGAACCCTCCTTTTCTCTGCTGCCCCAAGCTCTTTCGACGCCGCACGCGGTCAACTGCAGAGGCTGCGGTCATGGGATCGGGACCGGAGATGTTCCAGATGTTCGTATCACCACCACCCCCGACCGCACCCATGCCCAACAGGGACGCGCCGGTGGAAAGCATTTCCTTCCAGTTGTTCTGAAAGAATGACTGGACATCACTCTGGGTCGATTCCCATAGGTTGCCCGCCTGGGTTTGCAGGTTCGCCACGGCCTTCTCCGGACTGTCGGCCAGATACCAGGGCGCATCCCCATCGAACAAAGTGCCGGTCAGCGGCGCACCCTTGAGCGGGTGCGTGGTCTGCGGGTTGTCCTCGGTACCCGTGCCGCTATTGCCGATACCGGTCTGGTTGTCCGTGCCCGTGGTGTCGTTGCCAGTCGGTGTCGCCGCAGGCGTGTTGGTGTCGGCGAGAGCGGCGGTGCTGGGCCAGTTGGAAACCCAAACCTTATAGATCGTTCCACCCGGATCCGCGACCGTTCCACCACTCGAGGTGGATCCGCCGGTCGCGCCACCACCGGTGGTCCCGCCGCCACTACCCCCGCCAGAGGCTCCGCCGCCGTTGGTGAACGGTGCACCGCCCTCGCCGGTCGTTGGCAGACTCGGCACGCTCGACATCGCCCAGTGCACATGGTCGTTGTGCTGCGCCATCGTGTTCTTGCCGAAGAACGACATACCGTCGCCGACGTCGCGGCCTTCGTCGATATTGTGGCCGAAACCGTTTCCGTGGATCAGCTCAAGCGATCCGGGGTAGTGCTGGGCGATCCATTGGGCGATCGCGGGCATGTCGGGGCCGGTGATGTCGATCGCCTTGCCCTGCATGTGGAAGTCGTAGCCGGATCCGACATCGGCATATCGGGTAGCGCTGGTAAGCGAAGCCTCGGGGAATGCGCCACGGATCGCTTCCCACATGCCGCGCTGGACGTCGGAAACCGAGCTATCGGCCACTCGGACGGAGCCGCCACCGCTATAGCCGGGGATATCACCGACCATCGCGGCGAGGAATTGCGGCGACGGTACCCACCCGCCGCGGATCGCCTCGAGCAGCGGGAGTGTTTTCGAGGTCACGGCGTCGGCCGGTTCGATGAACTCGCCATTCGAGACGCGCGCGATGATGCTGTCGCTCGTACCGGTGCCGACACCGGTGACCTTGCCGCCGGTGCGGAAGGCTTTCAGTTTCTCGCCCAGCGCGTGCGCGGTGCCTGCTCCGGGGATCTCGAACGGTCCGATTTTCTCCGGGATGCCGGCGAGGACGTTCCCGATGGCGTGGGCGACCGGGCGCAGCACGTTCAACACGCCATTCCATACGGTTTTGATCACGTTCGCGGCAGTGCCGAAAGCCTCGCCGACCAGACCGATTCCTGATTTCATCAGATCGAAAACCGGCTTTATCACTGTGTTCCACACGAAATCGATAGCCGTGCCGATCCCGTCGAACGCAGGTTTTATCGCGGTGTCATACAGCCATGTCGCGATATCGCCCACTGTCTGGATGCCAGTCTCGAGCGCGTCGAACACGGGTTTGGCGGCGTGATCCCACAGCCAGGACACGAGCGAGCCGATCCCCTCAATGGCCGGTTTGAACGCGTGATCCCACAGCCACATTGCGGCATCGCCGACCAGACCGATGATGACCTTGATGTTGTTCAGGATCGGTGACAGGAAATCGCCCCAGAGCTGTTGCACGGCATCGGATATTGCCGAAAATGCCGGTTTGATGGCGTTGTCCCACAACCAGCCCGCGATTTCGCCGAGCTTTTCAAAAGCGCCGATCCACCACTCGAAATACGGCTTCATGACGTTGTTCCACAGGAAAAGTACTATGGTTTTGATGCCCTCGAACGCGCCTTGCACGATGGCCCGGAATTTCTCGGACTTCTGGTAGGCGATGACGAATCCGGCTACCAGCGCGGCCACCGCCACGACCACGATGCCGATAGGGTTGGCGGTCAGAGCCGCATTCAACAGCCACTGCACACCGGTCCATGTCGCGGTCGCGGCGCGGGCGATACCGGATGCGATCGCATACGCGCCGAGTGCGACCGAGTTGCTGGCCAGCGCGGCGGTACCGGCACCGGTGACGGCGGCCATCACGCCCTGGACTGCGGCGTATCCGACCGCGGCGATACGGACCACACCGTAAGCGGTGGCGAGGGTGCCGAGCGCGATACCCAGGCCGATCGCTACGCCCTGGTTACGCTCCACCCAGCTCGCGGCTTGGCCGAGCGCGTCGAGTAGTCCCTCATGGATCTGGCGTTTGAGTGTTTCCAGACTGGCTGCGGTGTTGTCGTGCAGTGTGGTGCTCATCTGGTCGGCCGAGCCAGTGAATGCGTCCATGGACCCGGTGCCGCTGGCGAGCGCTTCCAGGAATTGCGGAATCTGGTCGATCGCCAGGTCTTCCACGGGGGTGCCGAAAAGCGCAATCGCGAGGTTGGCGCGTTCGGCCGGGCCTTCCACGTTCAGCAGGCCATTGGTTACTGCCATCAAGGCTTCTCGCGCGCCCTCGCCACCGGTAGCCACCGCGTCCGACATGGCTTGTGCGTCAAGTCCGATCGCCTCGTACGCTGACTGGGACGACTCGGACATGTCCGACCCCAGTAGTGTGAATTCCTTGAGCGCGTCGCCGGTCTTGTCGAGTGCCCACTTACCCTTCTGCGCGGCGTCGACCAGCAGCGCGAACGACTCTTCGCCGGAGAATCCCAGGTTTCGGAAATGGGTGCCGTACTCGTTGATGATTTCGGGGATCTCGTCCCGCATAGCGACGGGAACTCGCTGGAAACCCGCGACCAGCAGGTCGAAAGCTTCGGTGCTGTTCTTGGCCAACCCGTTCGTGACCAGCTGCGATGTGGTCTGGATGGATTCGGCGACGTCGACGCCGAACACGTCGGCGAAGTCCAGGGCGCGGGCGGTGATCTGGTCGAGTGAGGCCTCGCCCTCGAATCCGGCGGTCGCGAATCCGCTCTGCACCACGCCGATGGCCTCGGTGACTTCGTCGAAGGATCCACCGAATCCTTTGACATACAGCTCGCCAGCAGTGCGCCCGTACTCTTCGGCCACGGCCGGACCGGCACCCAGGCTCGCGGCGAGCTTGTCGACGGTGGCCTCACGGCCGATGATGTCGGACGTGAGGCTCATAGCGGTGCCGATACCGGCCGCGGCTGCCGCGAAACCGGCCGCGCTCTTGGTTGCTTCGCCGATGCGGGCATTCAGTCCGCCGAGTCCTTCGCCGAAACGACTGCCGGCGTCGGTGGCGTCGACGGTGGACTGCGCCAGCCGCGTTTGCGCGGCGGATAGGTCTTGCACCGCACGCTGGCGGTCCTGCGCGGCGGTGGTCGCAGTACGTTGAGCCGCGGTGAGTGCGTCCTCGGCGCGCTCGAGCTCCTCAGCTGAGGTCGTGCCACGCGCACGCAACGTCCGTAATTCCTGCTCGGCGCGGGCCAATGCCGCAGCGGCGTTGGTCTCTGCCGCGCGCGCCGAGGCGACCGCGGCCGAGGCGCGTTGCACGTCTGAACGTGCCGAGGCCAGACCATCAGCGATATCGCGGCCCATAGCTCGCCCGACCCCGGTGGCACCGAAGTCTGCGCGGCGCAGCGCGGTGCGGATGCCGGGCGCGAGCTGGGACGTCTCCGGAAGTAGAGAGACGTACCCGGTCGTGATCTCGACGGCCATATCGGTGCCTCCCTACTCCCAGCCCAGGAACGCGTCCATGTCGCTGAGGGGTATGGGCGTATCGCCCAATCGTTCGCCGCGGGGCGTGAGTCCCGGGCGGGGGATCGATTGCGGTCGCCCGCGCCCACGTTGCGCGGCTTCAGTCTTCGCCCACACCAACCAGTGCAGAGAATCGGCGATATCGGCGAGCAGGTGTTCCCCGATGCCCCATGCCCACTCTTCGGGGCGTGCCGCGCGGGTGATGGCGGAGTCCGCGGGCAGCCATGCGATGATCGCGCGCAGGTCACGCCAGCTCAGTACATCGCTGCCGAGTTGACGCAACCGTAAGCCACGGTCGATGAGGTCATATTCGACTGCCTCGCTACGCTTTTCGATCAGCGCATCGAGGCCGAAGATTCCCCCAGAGCGATACCGGAATGGACGCGCCACCCCTCAAGGAATTCCTCGTAGGCGCTGGGCTCCATGTCGTCGAGCACGCCGAGTTGATCCTCGGACAGGACCATCTCGAGCAGTGTGTACATCGCGTCGACGTCGTTCATGCGCCGGATCCGACGAACCAGACCTGGCTTGAGGTACGACAACGACGGGAGGACGATCTCGACACCGCTCACGTCCTTGACGTAGTCCTCGCGGACACGGTCGGGCTTGTCGGTGCGGGGCTTCCTGGCAGGCATACGCAGACCTTTCATCCGGCGCAGGCTTTCACAGCACAAGGCCTCAGTGATAGCGGGCAAGCCTGTGCGAAGGGGAGACCCGCCAACACTGAGGGGGTTATGACGCGGTAGTGACGCCGTCGTTGAGGTAGCGGTATGCCTTCACGCCGGTGGCGTCCTTGAAGGCCTCGACCGTGAGAGCGAAGCTGGCGAGTTCCTTGCTGGTGAATTTGCCTTCTTTGACCTCGGAAATTTGAGCGTTGGGCAGCACGATGCGCAGCTTCTTGGCCTCGTGCGCCATATCGAAGATCCAAGAGCGGCGCGGCAGCGGACTACCGGTCTCGGTTATCTTGTACAGCTTGCCGGTGGTCTGGGTCGCCGCGGTCGGGATGACATTGTCCGCGCCGAAGACTTCTTTGAGGACGTCCTCGTCCCAATACGAGTACAAAGTGAACCCGAATCGGACCGAGTGCTCGGTCTGCAACTGGACGATGATGTCGGCGTTCCAGTCCTTGATGGGCTCGACCGACCGGGTGCCCTGCGATTCGAGTCCGTCCTCGCTGACGTAGCCCAGTCGCAGAAACGCCGGATCGGGGGCGGCGTCCGAGGTGGTCGGAAGGGTGGAGCCTACCGGGGCGACCAGGATGCCGCCGGTCGCGACTGGGGTACCGGCGCCGATGAGGTTGCTGTTTGCCACAGCCATGACAGGGTCCTTTCAGGGGTTTGCGCAGGTCTGATTTGTGTTTGTGGGCGTGCCGGGTCAGAGTGGCGCGCCGGTGACGTGCAGCTCGACCGTCACTAGATAGCGGGGTGTGCCGGTATCGGGATCCGGGGATGCCGCGAGTCCGGCGTCGATGACCAGGTCGCACCACGCGCCCCCGATACGGCCGGGGGCCGCAGCGCCGATGAGTGCACGTACCTGCCGCGCCAACTGCGATGCGGCGGGTGCGCTGATGTCCCAGCATTCGAAGATCACGCGCGGCCGGTCGGTGATCACGTCGCGACGCGTACCTCCGCCGGAGGCCACCCGCACGAACGGCAATGGCCGGGATGGCGGCATCTTGGTGGCGATCTTGGCTGTGATGCCGTGCGCAGGAAACACGGCCTTGCCCCACGCCACGACCGCGGCCTCGATATCGCCGAACACAATCGCGGTCATCGGCCGGCGTCCATGCTCCGGATCAGCGTGTGGTTGCGGGCGTTGTCGCGCACCGCTTCGGCCGAGGTGGTCACGACCGCGGCACGGTCGCGGGTGGCGCCTTCGCCCGACACGGCGAGATACCCGTCGACGCCGGAGATCGCTCGCGCGTGTGCGGCGATCTTCTCGGCCGCCTCGGTGAGATGCGCGACGACTCCAGGATCGCGCCGCAGCTCCTCGAATCGGTCGGTGTGCACCGTGATCCTCGAGATCATCCGTCCACCTTCCGGAGGTTCACCGGCCTGCGGCCCGGGCGGAACCCGAACGGGCCGTGGTCGTAGTCCTCGGCCTCGGCGATCACTTCCCACGTGTCGCCCTCGATGAGCACACGGTCGCGGGCGCCGACCACGGTGGCCGAGTCGACGACCATCACCCGGTCGACGATCACCCGGTCATGGCCGGTGAGCGCGGGCTCGCTCGACGACGGCGTCCACCAGAACGCACCCACCGAAACAGGCTCCGCCCATGTCGGTATCTCGTTGCCGTGCGCATCCTCCCCTGCGCCGAGGTAGGCGCGATGCCCCACGACAAACGGCAGCGGGATGCTACCCATACAGCGGAAGTCCTTGTGTCAGGATCGCGCCACACGAGCAGTGCTTGCCACCGAAATTCAGCGAACAGATGTCGGCGTGCACGATCGCGCCGGCGGTTGGGATGGTGTCCACGCTGTAGGCGTTGCCGCTGCCCGAGGGTGTGCACATGCCCTGCAACTGTTCGATCTCACTCGGCCAGAACAGCGATCGCCGCGGTTTGCTGGTATCAATGGTCTGCGAGAACGGGCCGGCTGTCTGGGCGGTGATCGCACCGGACCCCATGTCGGCCCACCGCAGAATCGCTGCCCGCAGAATGGCTTTCACAGCGCCGGTGTGCGCGAATCCTGTTGTGGTGATGCACGGGGCGACCAGTTTGGCCATTGCTTCGGCGTCGGCGATCATCGCCTCGGCCTTGGCGGTGGTAATAGTCGTGAACGGCGTCAGATCGGTCGTGCTGATGAAATCACCCATCAGTCCTCGCTCTTCGGTGCGGGCTTGCGCCGCGCGCGTGTCGGCGGCGCCTGCGGCGGGTCTACGGGTTCCCATTCCGAGCCGAGCAGGCGCGCCATGTCGTCATCGACGTTCACGACGCTGCCTGTCCGGGTGTTCTTCAGTCGAGGCATTACGCGACAGCGTCCTCGATCACGGCGAACCGGTCGGTGAACACATACCAGCCGTAGACGATCTCGAGCCGCAGAGCGATCTGGTTCTTCCGCTTCAGATCACCCTGCCCGTCCGGGTCGCCGTACTTGATCAGCTCGATCGGGATCTCGCGCTGGACACCCCAGCGGATCCCTGACCGGAAGTCACCCACGATCGCGCGGATCTTGGTGTCCGCGGCCTCCGGCTGACCGGACACGGTGTCACCCACCGAAGCGCGCAGGCCTTCGTAGCTCGACAAGTTCACACCGAATCCGAGGTCGGGGAACTTCTTGCGGCCGTCCGGGTAGCGGACGGTGGCCAGCTTCCACGCGAACGACGGATCGAACGCGATACCGGTGACCGATTTCTGTGCGGTGACCAGCAGACCGACCGCGGTCTCGACGTCGAGGTCGGGTGCACTGGACGCAGTGATCTCCACGCGCTTGGTGGTCTGGTTGAGGTAGTTGGTCCAGCTGGTGATGGCGGTGCCGGTCAGCGGGTTGATGCGGTAGTACAGGCCCAGGTCCAGTGCGCGCGACAGTGCGATCGCCCCGGCTTCGGACAGTTCCTTGAGCACGCCGAGTTGGTGGTCCTCATCAGCCCATTGCACCTCTTCGTTGAACCGCATGGTGACCTGAGCCTTGTGTGGCTTGGCGGTCACGAAGTCGAACCCACCGGTAGTGGAAGCCTTGTCGGCACCCTCGTCGACAAACTCGGCTTTCGGATAGTCATTGAAGGTGATGATGTCGACGGTGCCAAACCGCTGAGCCTCACGGCCGGACAGCTGGGCAATCGTCGAAGTGGTCTTGGCGTCCTTGACCATGCCATCAGCGATGGTGCGCGGCAGGTTCTTGAGGTTGCCAGTGCCGAATACGGCCATGGTGGAGTCCTCCTACGTCGGGGTCATGACCCGGTGCCGAACAGCTCACGCGTGAATGCACGTTCGGGGCTGTCGGATTTGGTCACGGCCTGGCCCTCGCGGGGCACATGGTTCTTCTTGGTCTTGTTGTCCTTCTGCTGCCCGACCAGTCGGGCCGCCTGCTTGAGCAGCAGCTCGGGCGTATCGCTAGTGAGGAACAGCTCGGCGTCCTCGCTAGGGATGCCGTGCAGCTCGACCAGGTGCTCGCGCAGCGATTCGGCGACCTTCGCCGGGATCGCAGCGATATCGGCGTCGGCTTTAGCGAGACGGTCGGCCGCTTTCTGGGCCTCGGATTTCTGCGATTCCTCGATCTCAGCCAGGCGCTTGGCCGCGCCGGCGTTGTCCTTGGCGCGCTTCTCCCAGGTCCGGGCGTGCTCCTTGGATTTGGCGAGCGCGGTTTTCAGGTCGCCGACCGTTTCGGTCTCGTCCTGCTTGGTGGTATTCGTGGTCTCCGTTTCGGTGACCTCGGACATGGTTTCGGACATGGCGATTTCTCCCGTTTCGGGTGTGTCCCAGCCGTTTCGGCCGAGATGGTCGGTAGGTCCCGCTAGCTGCGGGAGGCCTCGGCGTCGGTGAGACCGGATCGCCATCCGGCCAGCCACAGCCGCGCCAACGCGACAGCACGCGGATTGGCTTCGACTGGGTCGAGGCGGTCGGCGACGATGTCCCGGTACGACAGGCCTTCGCGGGTCGCTGCGGTGTACGGGTTCGCGGTGGGTGGCTCTCCGGCGTCGAATGCGGCGCGGCCCGCAGCATGCGCGGCACGGTATTCCTCGCTGCTCACTGGAGGTAATCCCTTCTGCGCGATTGGATCCGGGCCAGTTCGACCGGGTCGAGTAGCTGGGCCTTCAGTTCGGCCTTCGTCACGCGGCCGTTCTCATCCCACCATCCGCGCAGTTCCTCGGATGCGTATTTACGGGCCCGGTCCTCGGGCATACTCCACAGCGCCCGCGGATCCACGCCTGCGCGCTGGCCGGCCTTGCTGAGCGCATATCCGTTGGTGGCGTCTTCGGCGGCGAGCCACGCCCGGTAGACCTCATCCTTATGCCATGCACGGATCTGGTCGTCCAGGCCCTTGCCGGTGTAGCCGAGGCCGGCCAGCCATGACCGCGCATTGATGCGCCGCTGCTCGGGGATCGGCACCCTGTAGGCCTTCGCGACTGCGGTCTCGTGGTCGATTCCCTCGTCGATCAACCGGTCGTATTCATCGCTCTGGGCCTGTTGTTTCGCATCGCGGGCAGCGGCGCGCTTCTCGCGGGCAGCTCGCGCGCGGGTCTCGCGGCGCTGGATCTCGGCCTCGAGCACGTCGAACTCGTCGTCGATTTCGCCGCGCTCAGCCTTGGCTGCGAACCTGTCGAGCAGGTCATCGGTTGTTTGACCGGCATACGGCGAGGCCTTCCGCGGCTTCTTCGCCGGCGCCTCGGCCGCGGGCGCGGGCTCGGCCGGTGTCGGTGCATGCGTCTGTGGGTGCGCGGTCGGTGCGGGTGCGGCGGGACTGCTGTCGGGTCCATCAACCTTGCTGTCGGCGCGCTGTTGTTTCATGCCCGCGCGCATGTGCGCGAGCACGGCTTTCGTGTCGATCGCGCCGTATCTGCCGACACGAGGCGTCTCACGGGTTGCGCGGATATAGGCCTCGTCCCACGCCTGGACATACTCGGGCGGGGTGTATGTCTGCCCGGGGCGGACCTCGACGGCGATGCAGTGACAGTGGTCGTGGTATTTCCCGCCCAACCCGCGGCTACCGCGTGTTTTGGCGCCACCCGCAGCAATTGCCCCGCTGGCACGTCGGGTTCCCCCAGCAGCACGGATGCGTCGGTCCATAAGCGACATCTCTTTACCGCGACCAACCACCTTCTCGGCGGCGGCTTTCGAGGTGTAGACCGCACCGCGTGAGGCCATGAGCGCGCAGAACGCACACGCGCTCGCGCTGGCATGTCGAGCCCAGCGCGATCCGGGCTCCTGGTCGACGTTGTGCAGAACCGTGCTGCGAGCGCTGTCGAATACCACGCGCTGAGTGGTGCCCTTCAGCCGCGCCAAACCGTCGAGGCCATCGGCGCCCAACGCCCACGTCGCCGAGGCGGCCATCTGCTCAGCGACCGGCAACGGTCCCGGCTGAGCGACATACCCAGTCGGTGAAGGACTGTCGTCATACCAGGTGGCGGCGGTGTCAGCCGCTAGCGCGGCGAACGGGTCCACCAGATCCGGGAACGCCGCCACAACGAACTCGGCGAAGTCCACCGAGGACAGCTCAGCCGCGCGCGCCCACAACACCGAGACCTGCTCCTCGGCGAGCTGCCCGATCTGCGACAGAATGTATTGCCGCTCGGTCGGTGACACGGTCATTCGGTCGGTGTCTCCTGCGCAGGCGCGGTGGACGCCGTCGACGACTTGGCAGCGGTCAGCTGCGGGAGGATGTTGGCGATACTCGCGCGCCGGCGGTCGGCACGCGCGCGGCGGATCTGCTGCTCGGTCAGCCCGACCAGTTCCAAACCGACATCGGTCTCGGCCAGCCACGGAATCGCAGTCAGCTGTTTCATGCCGGCGTCGGCTTGCGCGGCGCGCGACAGATAGACCGGTGAGCGCCACTTGGCATCGATCGTCGACCAGGCGGCGGGGATCCCGCGCTCGCCGTGGGCGATGGCCAGCGCACGGATCATGGTGCGCCGTATCGCGGGCGTCCAATCGTCGGTCGTGCCCTCGGCCTCGGCGATCAAGTCCTCACGCGAGGCGACATAGGCGTCAGCGGAGGTCGGGTTGCTCATGTCCGACACGCCCAACGAGGTGAGTGGGATGGATGTCTCGCCGGAAAACAGTTGCGCCTGCTGGCGCAGCATCGCGAGATGGGGCTCAGGCGAGGCAGCCTCGATCACCTGTAGTGCAGCGCGCGGATTGACCGCGTTGTCGTCGTCGGGCAGACCTTTTACGCGGCCCATGCGCACTTCCCACGGCGCCATCGGATTGCCGCTCGCGTCCTTAAACGCGCTGCCATCCGCGCCGAGGATCACCAGCTCGCGGAAGCTGAACACGTCGGCATGCCCCTCGAGGCGGATCGAGGTCCGAATCGCGCTGCGATGCAGCGACATCACAGTCCGCGAGATCCGCGAGGAGCCCATCGGGCGCCCGTGCCGATACCGATAAACCAGCGGCTCGACTGGCATACCCCACGGGTGCGTTGTCCGGTCAGAAGCCCACACACCCCCGTCGTGCACCGCGGTGACGGTGACCCCCGGCAGATACAGCGCCAGCCCGGTCGGGTCGCCAGTCTCCGGGTTGCGGTCGGTGATCGACAGGCAGCTGTCCAGCCGACGCGCGCGCCCGTTCCATTCGCCGGTCGCATCTAGCGCGGTTTTCGCGTGAATAAGCGAGGCAGGTTCGCTGGTCTTTGGATCGCCGGTGGTGTTGATCAGGAATGCGACCGCGTGAATCAGCGACGACACACCCGCGGCCGATAGTTCGGTATCCAGTCGGTTGGCGTCCCAGATCTCGCGCCAGCCCAGAGCATCGAGATCCCCATCGGGCCAGAAGAACCCGTCGAGATTGCAGCGACGTGCGAGGGTGTCGACCGCTTTGGCCGACCAGCCGAGCACCACGCCGAGGCGGTAGTACTCCGGTGGAACCACGCCGCTGACACGGTCGATGGCGTACTTGCCGTCATAGAAGCACTGGCGCAGCAGGTTGCGGTGTGTTTTTTGCTCTACCTGGGCCAGGAGACGATTCAGGGTGACGTTCTCGTCGTCGTCCAGGTCCTCGAGGACGATCCGATCCATGGTGGTCACCGTCCTGTCCTGGATGTTCGTGCGCCGCGGCCGGTGCCGGTGGCGGGTTTGGTGGTCGAGGCGCCCAGCAGCGCCAGAGTCATCGCGACAATCGGCGCGATGCACACTGTTTCGTCGCGACGGTCCCAACCCCACCCGCCGGCGGTGCCGATCGGGCGTTTACGTCCGCCCTCCATAGCGTCATCGACCGCGGACTGTCCGGCATGAGTGAGGCGGTGACCGCGGATCTTGCCGACCAGTTGACCGCAGGCCTTGATCATGTCCAACGGCCCGGTCTGTCGCACGGTGCGCCGACGCGCGCGCAACGCCGGAATCATCGACGCGGCAGGCGAATTACCGTCGATAACGATGGGGATGCGTATGGTGGTGCGCGCGTTGAGCCACGCCACCGCGGCATCCTCGTCGATGCCCGCCCAGACCTCCTCGAGGTGGGCGTACTCGCCGGTGAGCCAGCACGCCGAGATCGAGATCTGCCCGGCGTGGGACATGTCCACACCCAGCGCGTTCGGGCGCGTCCCGTCCTCCGGGCCCGCTGCGGCGAGTGCTTTCCACGCAGCGGCTTTCACCACGGCCCGATACCGCGAGATCTCATCCCAGATCCCCAGGCCCTCGCGTCGGAACGAGTCCTCGCTCAGGTTCTTCAGCATGCGCAGTATCGCCCGCTCGGACGTGCGATGTGGATAGCTGGGGTTCGCCTTGCGCCACTGCGCCCGGTCACGGATATCAGCGCCGCGATCGGCCGACAGCTCGATATAGATGGTGTCCTCGGCGTCACCGTCGAGCGCATCCTCGCGGATCGAGGTGAACACTTCACCCGCGTCGGTGGGCTTAGGCGGGGTGCCGGTCATGAGAATCAGCGGATTGCAGGCGGCGTTGGTGGCCGGGATCATGTCGTCCATGGCGGCCTCGCCGAGGATTTGCGCCTCGTCGAGAACCAGGACATCGACCTCGGTGAAGCCTCGGCCGAACCCGCGTTCTCTGGCGCCGAACAGGATCCGGCTCCCGTTGCGGAAAACGACGGCCTCGTCACCGGCGGCGAGAACAACTTTCTCGACGTGCCCAGCCATCCGGCGGCGAGTGGCCAAGCCCCGCATGCTGTTGAACGTCTCGCGCGCGGTCTTGAACCGGTGCGCCGTCCAAATCACGGTCAGCCCAGGGAAGATCACGCACAGCGCGAACACGATGGCGCCGATCAGGTACGTTTTGCCGACCTGGCGCGGGATCGAAATCGCGACAGTGTCCGCGGCATACAGTCCGTCCGCACGCTTGGCCAGGATCAGCCGTCCGGCGCCGTCCTGCCATGTGTCGAATCCCAGGCCCAGGCCCGCGCAGGTGTCGCGGACCGCCGGCCATCCGGTCGAGACGATGCCCTCCGGGACGACGACATGCCGGGCGACCTCAGATAGCCGACTCGTCCCAGGGCTCATCGGGTGTCTTGGCGGCCTGACCGATGTCATCCTCGGCCGCGGCGGTGCGGATGTCCTCGATCTCGCGGGAGATGTCTTGCAGCCGACGCACCAGCGCGGCCAGGTCCCGCGCCGCGGTGCCCGGGTTGTCGATGGCCTCAGCACACCGATCGCGCATCGCTTCCAGCAGATCGAGCCGGGTGCCGGCCGACGCGGCGGTAACCACGGACTTGCCCCGCCTGCCAGCAGGTTTAGAGCGCCGCGGCGTGGCCGCTGGGGTGGTCGAATCGGTGCCTGTTGAGGCCTTGCTACGGGTACGAGCGGCCATAGCGAGCCTCCTAGCCCTGTGGAAAAAGCCCAGGTAAAGAAGAGCGCCTATGCCGAGAGCCGCAAGTCCGGGGCCGGGTGGGGTACCTCCCCCACCCCCGAACAGCTCACCAGGTGCGGTCGGTGACGAATACCCGAATGTTTGCTGGCATCTCGTCAGGCATCCGATCGGACTTCACCGCGTTGCAGCGCCGGTGCGCGGCCTGCTTGTTATCCAGGGTGTCGGCGCCACCCTGGGCGAGCGGCACGATGTGATCGACCACATACTCGCCCGGGTCGAGATACGGCGCGCTGTAGTCGATCTCATGCCCGCAGATGCCACATGGTGGCTTGGTGCGGGCGATGATGGCCCGATGCCGGTCTCGGGTGGTCGTGTCGCGGTGCTGACCACCCGAGCGCGCGGCAGGCACGGGTCAGATGAAGACGTTGATCAAGGCGACGATCAGCGCGGCGATATCTTCCCGGTCGATCACATTGGACACGGCAGCGGACATGGTGGACAGCATGACTACTCCATTCATCAGGTATCAGATGGGTTGCCCTCGAACGGACTAGAACCGTGCAGACCGCGCCGTTCTAGGCTGCGGAACTTCGAGGGATAAGGATTGCAGCGCACAGCAGCCGATAGCCCTCTGATTCGGGTTTTCAGAGCGATGCGTGATGCACCATTGGATGCGCAGACAGTTCACGCGCTACGCGCTCAGCATAGCAAACCGACTGTCCGTAAGGGTTGCGCCGCAGGTCAGCTTGCTCTTGTGTGCCGGGTTCGGATCGGTAACCGCAGGTGGGCGTCCAGCACGTCACCTACGCAAAACAGCACCGGCCAGTCCGGACGCCACGGCCCCGGTACGGGCTGGATCTCTCCGGCTTCCTTGAGCACAAACACACGACGGCGGGTGAGGTTCCGGTATTCCTCTCCAAGCTCCTTTGTGAGAGTGGCTATTCCGGATGCACTGAGTAGCATCCGCCGTGCTTGGGTGACTCGGTCGGCGTCGATGACGATCGGCTGAGCGGGCGGACATACGATCCACTCGACTCGGTCGGTGAGCGCCTTCAACTCCGGATAGCAGTCATGCGCGCCTTCGGTCATCGCCAAGGCGTAGATGTGACGGTTGAGCCATCTGGCGAGGCTCGGTGTGCCCGCTGGTCCGGCGTAGGTGATCGCACGCTGCTCACACACCAGTCGCACCCATCCAACGAGCGCGGTGTGCAGCTCATCGGCGATATTCGCGGCGTCGACGTTGTACGGCAGTGGCTGCCCGAACGCCTTCTGTGCTTGGTGACCGCGCCTGATATCGCCCATGCGAGCTTGCTTGGTCACGGTGACACCGAGGTCGGTAGCAAGGTTCGGGATGGCGCGCAGTAAACGGATCAAGAGTTTCAGCTCGTAGTCCTGGATGAACGCCGTGTCGCCCATGATCACACTTCCTCAGTCGGACTGGTGACGGTGATCCACACGCCGGGTGTCTCGGTGATCTCCGCGAGCCGTTTCCGGCTGCGCAGGTCGATCACCTGCGAGTCGTCTCGGATCGCAACGCCGGTCAGCGCGTCGAGTACCGCGCGGGCGAGCTTGTCGATATCGGGCCTTTTGGCGGCTGGCGGTGTGTACGTCTTCGGCGCCGATTTCGGTCTGGGCAGAACGAACTCGAGGTGCACTACCACGGCACCGTCGAGCAACGGCCAGCCTGCGGTATGGACGGCCAGCGCGACGCGTTCACGCCACGGGCCGACCGATTTCGAGGACTCGACCATGCGCCCGCCACCGACGTGCCGCTTGCTGCCCTGAGGGGCGGCGGCGCCGGGCACGAACAACGGTGCGAGTGTCGTCTGGGCGGTCACTTCGCCTCACCCATGACCCACTCGGTGTTGTCGCCGGTGAGGTACCGCTCAGCGTCAGTATCGAGACCAGCGATATCTGCTGCCACACTGTGGATCTCAGCGAGGCGGTCGAGCTGTGCGTGCCGGAACCCACACCAGTGCACATCCCCGGCCACCACGACCGGCAGCGACGAGTAGCCGAGCAGGGTGACGAGATCGCGGGCAGCCTGGTCGGCGTCGACATCGCGGTAGGTGTAGGGCACGCGCGCCTGGTCGAGGTGACGAGTGGTCATGCGGCATTGCTGGCAGCCGGGGCGGCCGTAGACGGTGATCTCGACATCAGCCATGGTCGGCCTCCGCTGATGCGTCGCTGTGCCACAGGAGGTGGACCGGTAGTGTAGGTGTGCAGTCGGCTGGATCGAACATGTGTCCGGCTCGCACCCAACCCATCTCGTAATCCATTTCCCAGATCTGTGGGTAGAACTCCAGTGGATCGCTGGGGATCTCGCGGATGACGCAGGCGAATCCGAGCGTGTCGAGCTGTTCGGTGGTGGTGATGACGATCGGTGTGGGCATTGGTGTCCTAGGGGCGGGTGGTGGATGGATGCGTCCCTGATGCGTCCCTGTCGGGTGGTGCGTTAGCGCAGGCCACGGGGGTGTTGAAGAGGCAGGGACGGATGCGTCCCTGGATGCGTCCCTGTGTTTTTTGTGTTTTGACCTGCTGTTTTTGGTCGACAGGGACGCAAGGGACGCATGAGTTGGTATTGACGCTTTGCGCGGGCGCGCGTGTATGCGCGGGCGCGTGTAGGTGTTCACGGTTGTGATAGGCGGAAAATGCGTCCCTTGCGTCCCTGTTTGGGTTGAAAACAGTTTCTACCTGGATGAACACTGACAACGGGAGCGTTGAGATGCGTCCCTGATGCGTCCCTGATGCGTCCCTGTCGAGGTGAATGCGTCCCTGATGGCTAGTCATCGTCTCCCCCATCACGCACCAGTAAGCCGAGACCACGGATCAGACGGCGGCCATTGGATTTGGTGACCTTGTAGCCCTGTTCGGCCATTGCTTGTGAGAACGCTTTGAGCGTCAAGGAATCTGCGCCGTCCTCTCGCGCCCATTCCTGGTATGCGGTATGGAACTCACTAGGGGTGGCGTACATGAGCGGGTTGACGATGCAGCACTCTCCGACGAACCGCGCTACCGCGTCGGAGTCGACGCGGTAGCGGTCGGTGGCACCACGTACCGCGGCGGGTTCGTCGAGCCCGTGGTGCGACCATTCGCGGTAGCCGTGCACAGCCCAGGTGAGGATGGCGTCAGCGGCCAATTGCAGCGCTTCGTCGAGTTTCGGGTCACGTTCCTCGGGCGGGATCACCACATCGAACGGCACGACACGCAACCGCCGCCATACGGCTTTGTCGTCGCCGGACACCGCAGGAAGATGGTTGGTGACCAGTACGGCGGTGTGGCTAGGGACGAATTCGACGAAGTCTTGGCGCATTCGGCGGGCACGGATGACGTCGCCACCGGTGAGCCGTTTCATGGTGGCTTCGGCAAGGTGGCGACCTTTGTCGGATTCGCTGACCACGATCCAGCGGCGGCCGAGCAGGTCCATTTCGCCGGTGGGATGGGCGCCGGGGCGGGCCATGAACAGATCGGGTTCGGCGGTCGAGGCGTAATCGCCGAGCGTATATCCGATGGCTTTGCAGAACACCGATTTCCCGTTCGCTCCGGTGCCTGTGAAGATCGGCAGGACATGTTCGGCGACGCGGCCGAGTAGGCCGACCCCGACCAGGCGTTGCACGAATCCGCGCACCTCAGCGTCGGGCAGGACGCGAGCCAGGAACTCGCTCCACCGCTGCGACTGTTCGTGCGGCCGGTAGGCGCCTGCGCAGATTTTCGTGATCCGGTCGGCGGGGTCGTGGGCACGCAGTTGACCGGTACGCAGGTCGAGGGTGCCGTTGGCGACGTTGAGCAGGTAAGGGTCGGCGTCGAGGTCGGAGACGATGGCTGTCATCGACTCCAGGGCCCCGGCGATGGACAGTACTCCGTTGATGCCACTGGCGGTTTCGCATTTACGGACGTCAGTGCGCAGGTCTTTGTCGTCGACGCTGTCGGCCAGAGCGCGGCGCAACACATCGAGCACGGCTCGGGTGGCTGCGCCGGTCTCGTCACGGATCCAGCGGCTGCCGTCCCACGAGTGCCAGCCGAGCCCGGAGACGTGCAGCAGTCGCCCAGCGTAGGCATGCGCGAGCCGGTACGCGATGCGTGCCTGTCCCCGGTGGATGGTGTCCAAGGCGTCAGCGCCAGGGTGCTCGGCGGTGGTTTCGGTGAGCACGTATGCGGCTTTCACATCCTCGGGCGGACCGAGTTTCACCTCGCGCGGGTACCGGCCACCATCACGCAGCGCCCGCGGTGCGGTCTGCGCGATTTCGTTGTCACCGAGTCCGGCGGCGCGGGCCGCGGCGGTGAGCGCGTCGAGGGCCGTATCTTCGGCGAGGTAGCCGCCGGAGACCAGTTGGCCGATAGAGAACGCGGCATTGTTGAGCGTGTGGTTGCGAGTGCCTTCGGAAGCGGTCGAGACGCGGTCGCATTCGTCACGCAATGCGGCAGTCGCATACCGGGCCGCAGCTGGGTCTCCCGCCGCGGCGGTAGGCATCGTGATGGTCAGTCGAGCCGGTGACGCCGATGCGTCGAGTAGTCCGGCGTCGACGAGTAGCTGTTGGAATGGGTGCAAACTCACGCGGTGACCGAACCGACCGTGGCTTTGACGATGGCCGGTGAGGGCTTCACCCGCCACCTCCACTGTCCCGCACCGGACCTCACCGATGGTGGGGCGACGACATAACCGCCGCCGCCACGGAAGTCGACGCCCGGTTTGACGCCCGCGAGGTTCCCGCCGCCAGTGGGCTCGATATAGGCGTGCACGCCACCACGGGGGGTGGCCACCATGCCGTGCAGGCGCGGGAGCGCTGCGGCGGCGACCATTTCCCGCCACGCCGGCCACCCCGCCGGGTCGACGTCGATCACATCGAACGCGCCCCCGGTCGGCAGTCCGATATTGGCGGTGGGCATCGCTGCCCACCAGGCGCGGATCCGCGCGACATCGGTCGTGGCGTCCTTGAACCCGTGGCGGGTGGCCGGTGCCTTGTCACCGGGGCGCAGCGGGAACACCGGCCACCCCCAGGAGGCGTAGACGAGGGCGGCGTCGGCCAGTCGTGGCGGCGCCTGGCGGGCGCGCTCGAGCAGGGCCTCGATCCGATCGGCCTCGCTCGTCTGGCCTGCCAGCACCGCGGTGAGGAACTTCTCGAGCAGCTGCTCAGTGTGGGGCGGCTGGTAACGGTCTGCGCAGAGCGGGTGCACCGCGGGGGAGAATTCGTCGGTCACCATCAGAATTTCCTGGCACACAACGCATGTGGAGTAGATGTACACCTCGAGCACTCCTGGGTGATGTCGACGGGCGCGGGCTGCTGAACTCGGCCCCGACCACCAGCGCCATTGCTGATGGTCGAGACCCAATCCGGCGCCCTAGAACGGCGCCCCGGTCTGGGAATTGAGGTAGGCGCGGGCGATGTCCTTATCGGCGTCGACCGGGTCGGCCAGCTTCCACGGCGCCTGCTGACCGGGCTTGGCTACGCCCTTGCCGAGACGACCGAGGTTGGGGCGACCGGTGCCGATATTGCCCTTCACCTGCCCCTGTAGAACGCGAGGAAACAGCAGGACATCCTTGTGCTCTTCCGGCGATCCGGGACCGTCGAGAACGATGACGTCGGCGCGGACGGCGTCCTTCTCGCCGAGAGCGGTGTTGATGCCGACCTCCTGCTTGCTGGGGTAGATCAACAGCAGGCGGCCCTCGATGCTTTTGAGGTCCAGGCCGGTTGCCGAGCCGGGGGCGTCGAAAAGATCACTCATGATTCGTGTGCTTTCTCTTCAGTGATGCAACGGTGTTCTGCACGGGTGTCGCGCCAATCGCGTTCGAACCCGAATTTCGTTGTCCAACAACTGAAATAGCTGTTGAACACCCATACCAAGCGCCCCGCTTCACGGAGTGCTCGGAGATCTGTGTCGATCGGCAACGCTGTGCCGTCGAGGCGGTAGGTGAGTCCATCGCTCGTACGGATGTCCAGACACGACTGCCCGCAGTGGCGGCAGGTCACCGACTTAGCGAGTGGATCGATCGCACGCCTGCTCATGACGTAGCCTCCTGTAGCTGCGCTGCGCGCCGCTTGCACGCGGCCAGTACCGCGTCCTCGGCCAAGCCTTGGCGGTCGAGGACGACATACCAGGCGCGCAACCGGTCCAGGTCGTCGAAGTCCTCGACCTGTTCGACCAGTGGCCGCTGCGCGTCGGTGTACCCGGTCAGATCGTCGGCGGGGCTGGCGAGATTCCTGCGGGCACGCCATCCGCGTACCGCGGTCGCCAACTGCACGGCGTCCCACCCGGCAGCGATATCGACCCAGTACAGGGTGCATTCGCCCTCGCCTGCGGGCAGATGGATGATCAGCCCTCGGACTGTATCCATCGGTTTCGCATCAGGGGTCCGCTGCTGGCTGAGGTGGTCGTACGGCATCGAGTGGGCGTAGACGGCCAGCTGCATACAAATCTTGCCGAGCCCGAACTCGATGCCCCCGGTCTTCACATCACCGATCACGTACCGGTCACCGAGGTCGATGACACGGTCGGCGGTACCACCGATACGGAGGTCGTCGTGCACGCGGAATTGTTCGATGGCAACGTATTTCAGCCCGCTCGTGGCTTCCGTGTACGCGTCGAGATCACACTGCGCGGACAGCGGTAGCGTGCCGACCGGCTGGCCACGGTCACGGCGTTCGGTCAACGCGTGCAACGCGGTGCCGGTGGTTGCCGCAGCGCTGGACCGCGCGGCCTCCATCGCCGCACCGGTGATCCGGTTCAACTCGTCCTTGCTGTCACGGTGCGCGGATACCGCCAGCAGCAGATCAGGACGATCCGCCAGGCCGAGCGCGACCTGACGCATCTTCCAGCGGGTTACGTTGTAGGTGTCCTCGAGCGCGCTCACATAGGTGGTACAGCGGGTGTAGGCGGTGAGCTTGCCGCCGCCCGGCGCCATCACCCTCGGCCGGCCCCACCCGTCACGGGGGATCGCAGGGGCGGGGGCATCGAACAGGTCACTCACCGCGGTATCTCCCGACTGATGAAGTTGATCAAACGCTCGACAGCGCCCGCGCCGAACGCCGCACCAGCCACCGGTTCCCCGGCGACATAGACCTCCATCCACAGCGTGTCGGCGCCGCCGCACGGGTCACGCCAAAAGAACACCTCGGTGTCCCCATCAATCAGCCGCGTCACCCACAGGTGCATCGGGCCATCGGGGCGATAGAAACGAGTCCGATAGTCGCTCACGCGACACTCACCCCCACCCGCCGGTCGATCCAGCGGGCGCGAGCGCAATCCCACTCGGCGCCCGGATCATCGTCGAGCAGCTCGTCACCGGAGTCCTCGTCACCGAGGTCCGGGTCGAGGTCGATACCGAGACGGCAGGCACGCCATGCCGCGAGCTCGTGGACGAGCACGGACGCGCCGAGGTACACGACCGCCGGGAGCAGGACGAGATACACGACGACGTTGCAGAGTGCGATGGTCACGCGGCATCGCCGTCCTCGGCGGCCTCGGCATGGCACGCGATGTACGCGCGTCGGCGGCGCTCCTCGCCGGCACCGATCACGTGCTCGGCGTGATGAGCGGACTGCCACCCGAGAGCGCGCATGATCATGTCGGCCTCGTCCTGGTGCACGGGCGTGCCGTCTGCGAATCGGCAGGGGATCATCGCGCACCGCCGATCCGGTCATGCGTGGCCTCGAGATCATCGGCGAGCCGATCGAGCTCGGCCGCGATGTCGGTATCGCCCTGCCAGAGGGCATGTCGGGAGATCTCACGCAGCCTGGTCACTGCGGCGGTGCGCACTTCGGACACGACGGCGTCCGCGAGGGTACTGGTCATCGTTATGATTCCTTCGTTGCTTCGTGCGCGACGAGCTCCACCTCGGCGCGCTGGGTTGAGGTGACGGCTTGGATGGCGCCCGACACGAGTGATCTCGTGCCGGGCGTCGCGGTTTCTGAGGCTGGTCGCGGGCCCGGCGCCAGCCGCACACTGAGAGTCACGGCGATGCAGGCAAGCAGGATGCTCGAGACCACGGTGATGCGCCGCAGCTGCCGGGCCGCGTCAGCGCTGGGCCCGAAGAGCGCGAGCACCAGAGCGGGCAGGACTGCGGCGGCGACGAGTGACCACAGTGCGGCCACGGCGAGCACAGTGGTCATAGGGTCCTCCAATCGGTTTCGGATGGCGTTATGTGGTGCGTGTCCGGTCAGAGCTGGGCGTGAGGGGATTCGCCCGGCGGTCCCTCCGGCCGGTCACGCGGCCCTGCGGTGGCTTCGGCGCATGCCACCGCGGGGGAGTTCAGGCGGCAGCGCGCCGCTTCATTCGGGCGGCGCTGCGTTTGGACAGGCCAGTAGCGGCGTCCGAGGTGATGGGCTTATCGGCGGGAGCATCGGCGCGGGCGGTGATCTGCTGCTCGGCCGCACGGCGCATGTAGGTGACGAGGTGGCACATGTCGCTGCGGGTCATCCGCCACACGCGGCCCGCGAGGACTGCGGTCAGTTCGCCGGAGGAGATGCGGCGGGTCAACCAGTCGGGCGAGGGTGCGCCGGTCAGCTCGCACACGCGCTTGAGGTCGAACGTTTCAAACTCGTTGGCGGTGGCGGTCACTGTCCGGCACCACCTTGGTTAACTTCCGTTGCCCCGGTGGGGATCTCGCTCGATGCCGGTACCGCCATCGCGTCGATTGCGAAGCGAATGTCGGCGGCGGCGAACGTCCAGTCACGACCTGACTTGCGGGCGGGCAGGCGCCGGGAGCGGACGCGCTTCAACAGCCAGTCCTCGGAGACATGCAGACGCTCGGCGGTCTCTCTCAGTGTGTAGAGCCGCAGCTCATCACTCGAGGTCATCGCAGTTTCTCCGCGACCGCCTCGACCACGCCGCTGATGTTGATGCCGAGGATGGCAGAGATCCGGCTCAGCTCGTTCATGGTGAATGCGGTCCGACCGTGGATGCGGCGTTGCCATGTCGACGGTGCGATGTTCGCGCCCTCGGCAACGGACTTCGCGGTCCGATCGGCCTGTGCGATGGCATCGCGCACCGCCGCTGCGGTCGCCGTGTTGATGGGGAGCATATTGACCACATTAGGGACAAGTTTGTCCCTTCGCAAGACAGACATGTCCCTTGCAAGGGTCACTCAGGGACCTCTCGGCAACCATTAGGACGTGAGAATGCCCCGACTGCCACACTTGTGGAAAGGCCAGATCTGGCCCTTAAATGGACACTATGAATACCTCACCCACCGATCCCAACGTCCAGGGCGACGAAATGGATGAGGCCGCGCGCAGGTTAGATCTCGCGCTCGGCAGGGCGATCGTGGTGCTTCGGGCGACACGGGACTCGATGACGCAGGACGAGCTCGCCGAGCGCACCGGCATCAGCAAGAAGACCATTGGCCGGCTCGAGACCGGCAAGTCGTCCATGCGTATGCCGCAGATGCTGCGGATCAGCGCGGCATTGGGAGTCGAACTGGGGGAACTACTGAAAAAGGCGCAGGAACTCGGGAGTTAGGTCGTTCAGTACCTGTACGGGGTCGTATCCTCGTGCTTGAACCTCGAGGATGAACCGCGGGGCCAGCATGTGCTTCGCGTCCGCGATCACGTCGGCCAAGTCATCCAACCACACGACACTGGCTGTAACGTCGCTATTTGCCATTCTCACGTATTCCACCTCGCCCTGAAAACCGTGCGACGGCGGTCGATCCTCCCCTCGGATCACCCGCCGAATGTTTCTTTCACCACCCCTTAGCGGCCGGCTAGCTATCTGCCGAAACTCGCGAGTCGCGCCTACCTCCAGCGCAACCAGTGGTTATACCGCTTATACGAATTTATTCGAATTTCATGGTCAGAGTGTTGGTTTGCTGGCCTCATCTGTCAAGGCCGCGCAATGATATCCGTGGGACACCTTGTCCCATCGAGCTGGATGGAAGCGGAAAGCGTTGACAGAAACATCGAAAAGGGAAGTCGGCCAATGGCTGCGGACGCGTCGGCTGCAAGTAGGTCTCGACAGACCCGAAGACCTCGCAAAGCTGGTCGGCCTCAGTGCAGACATGATCAGGAGGGTGGAGTCCGGGAAAAGATCACTGGGTGTCGAATCGTTCGAAAGGGTTATCAAGGTACTGGGGCTACCCACCTGGTGGGGGCGCACAATTCTCAGCCAAACTCGAACCAATCTCATCCCATCAGCCCTCGGCAGGAAAACCCCACTCCAGCCGCGCGACCTGCGGATTCTGGAATCCTATGCTGGACCAGCGTGCTACTACGAGCCCGGACTTTTCAGAATCCGGGCAGCAAATAGCCGGTACCTCAAGGCATTCCCCGGCCTGATCCCCGGCGGAAATATCATTGTGTGGAACATGACTTATCCAGATGCCCGGTGGATCATGGGTGACTGGCACCTCGAAACCCACTTACTGGTCCAGGGACTGAAGCTGATGTCGCCCGGTCTTGTGCCGCAAAGCGAGGTCGACGCTGTCATCGCTGAGTGCGACCGCATACCCGAGTGGGATTATTTTTGGAACACCGATCTCCCACTGAGTCTGTCGACCACGGACCGCGCCAACGAGCACTCGGTCATCAGAGATCCCAAGACGAGGGAGGAACGCCGCATGTGGGTCTCGATCGACGTCAACGAGTTGCTCACAAGGCCCTGGTGGATCTACCACCTCACCCCTGTCGAAGGCCCTCTCGCCATCAGCGACCAGGGATAGTCACAGCGCGAGGAACCCCAGCAGAAGCGCTGGGGTTCCTCATATTTCGTCGGAAATGCTGCTACCTATTTTGCCAACGCTCGAACTCTGTCGCACAGTGGGAGGAGAATACGGCCACCTCATCGCCGTGATCAGCCGCCAGCTCCCTCAGCCGCTGCTGGTTCTCGACCCGCAGCTCACGCTGGGTATCGACATACCGCTGGAATACCCACGCCCCCAGCGGCATTGACGGCGGATTTTTCATCTGGCCGTGATAGGTGTAGGCATCGCCAGCGTGCAGCAACCAGCCATCCCCGGTATCTACGGCGACACCCACATGTCCACGGGTGTGCCCTACCAGTGGGACCATCAGGATCCCTGCTGGCAAGCCCTGTAATTCGCGTACCGCCTGGAAGCCGAACCAGCCCTCCGTCCGGCTGTCGGACTCGCCGTAGGTCGACCACTTCGGACCGTGCTCGAACTGCACTCGGCGGTAACGGAATTCCTCGCGGCGACCGTACACGCCCTCAGCCGCATCCAGTTCGTCGGCGAAGACGTGCACAGTTGCCTGCGGGAAGTCGACTAGCCCGCCCGCGTGATCGAGGTCGAGATGCGTCACGACGATATCCCGGACATCGTTGCGGGAGAATCCCAGCGCCTCGACCTGCCGGACAATCGGGCGGTCGAGAACTGGATTCGACTGCCGGATGAGTTGTTGCCCCACCCAGACATCCGGCCGGATCAATGCCTGCTCGCCGTACCCGGTATCGACCAGAGCCAGCCCGGTATCGTGCTCGATCAGCAAGCAGTGACACGCTCCGGCAGCCCTACGCAGCACCCCCGGCCGACCGTCGAACAAACGTCCCCCGAAGGGGCGGGTACCCCCGGCATCCAAGTGATGGACACGCACGTGCCCCTCCTATCCTCGCGCTTGCCGAGAGGCTACCCCATCCACCAGGATCGACCCACCTGTAAGCATGTGTGCTACAAGGCTATCCAGCAGCCTGCGATGGGTCATCCAGCCACGAGTGATCTCTGAGTGCTCGAGCGACCTGAGCATCGGCCACCGCGGCGACCCGCGCGACCTCCTGGTCGCAGTCGACGCGCATCCTCGAGACGGCCTCGACTGCCTCGGCGCGGGCCGTGGTCGCGTCCTCGCGGGCGAGGTCACGCAGTGCGAGCGCCGCGTCACGCTCTCGCCGGGCGGCGTGCGCGTCACGCTCGGCGATGACACGACCGGCCTCGGCCTGCCGGACACGCGCCTCGGCGATATCCGCGGCAATCTGCTCGGCGTCCGCCAGCTCTGCGGCGAGCTCAGCCTTGAGCCGGTCGATCCGGTCGACAGCAGCGGCGAGCGCTGAGACCTGATCGGCGAGCGGGGCCGGCGGTTGCTCCGCCGCGGCGCGGCTGGCGGCGCGGCGGCGGTCGGCGCGTAGCCGGGCAACCGCATTGTGTTTGGGGTCGGCACAGTAGGTGCGGGGGCGACCGGGCCCGGGGCGGGGAGGTACCGGGGCGCCACAGATAGCATCCGCGCCGATCGGAAAGGGACATGTACCAGCGGACATTTTGATTTCGTTTCCTGTGCGAGCAGGTAATGAAATGGAATGGAAGCGACCGAACCCGTGGGCCCGGTGATCAACCGCCGGGCCCACGGGTGTGGGTCAAGCAGCGGCGCGTGCTTCGCCAGCCTCGTGCAGGGCGATGTGCTCGACGGCAGCCTCGTAGTCGTCGAATACGCGCGAATACACGGCGCCTGTGGCATCCATCCACACCGCCTCGTACCTATCGCCTGTGCGATCGACTTCGCCGAGCTGCCCGTCGCGCACGAGGCGGCAGCGGCGCGCCAGCTCGAGACCGATGGCATTACGGCGCAGTCCAGGAAGTCGCCCCGCGGCCTGCTGCGCAGCACGTAGCGAGGCGTGATCGTCGATGTGCCCGTACCGCTTGTCAGTGGTCGCGATCGACTCATGTCCGGCGTCGCGAGACACGATCCAGATCGGGACGCCATCCTGCAGTCGCCACGAGATTCCGGTGTGCCGGGCCGTGTAGGGGGTGATACGTTTCGCGCGCAGTCCCTCGATGATGCCGCCATGTGCGGCGAGCAGTTGCCTGGGCTGCTCGCCTGTCCAATGGGTCCGACCGTCGAACGCATCGTCGCGGCGCTCGGCGAGAGCATCGAGGCGACGTAGTGCAGGCATCCACATTTTCTTGTAGATGTGGGTGACCGACAGTGGTGTGCCGTTCTCAGTGGCGAACAGCAACTCGTCACGAGAGCGGTTGAGGTTCAGGCGAGCGATGGTCTCGAGCGGTACATGTGTCGTGCGTACGCCGCGGGCCGATTTCGGTTTGCCCAGCTTTCGCCGACCGTTGGCGTACTTGTACGCCTTCGTGATGCTGACCGCACCGGTCTCGGGGTTGATGTCTCCCGCAGTCAGTGCGAACACCTCACCAGGGCGGCACATCGACATGACCATGAACTCGAACATCGGCCGCCACCGTGGCGCGAGCAGCGCGTCGAACAACTCGAACTCGGCCGGGGTGAAGAAATCCAATTCACGGCCGTAGATGCGTGGCAGCCGAGTGTTGGCGCATGGATTGAACGGGATCAGTGGTGTCGGTCGCTGCCGGGCCGCTGCCCCCAGTGCCGCAGACACAAACCCATGTTTGTTGCTGATCGTTTTCGGGGCGTTGCCAACCTCGTGCTCGAGGTAGACGACCCACGAGGCATCGAGGTCTTGCGTGTATGCCTCGACCGGCAGTGATCCCATGAATTCGTCGATGTCGCGGTCGATGTATCGGTGATACCGCTGGCGGGTGGCCTCCTCGATACCGGTCAATCGATCGGCATACCGGCGTAACCACTCGCTGATCGTGATCGTCGGCGCGACAGTGGCCTCGAGCTGAGCGGTGAGCACCTGCTCGGCCTGCTCGGCGCCGATGCGGTCGAGCAGCTTCGCCCAGCGGTTTGCGGCGGCGGCGTCGTCGAACACTTGGGAGGTTTGGAGGCTGCGGCCGCCGCGAGTGACGCGGTAGCGGACCTGGTAGCCGATCGTGCCGTCCTTGCGGGGGCGGGGGCGGGGGACTGTGGGCATGGCGGAACCACCTCGGTGGGTCGGGCGCCGAAATCCCCTCAGATCACGGTAGACCGCTGCCCCGTGTGGACACGGGGTGTGGACACGAAGCGGTCAAGGTTGTGAAAAACTATCTTGACCAGCTTGTTTAGTTGTGGAGCCTAGGGGAATCGAACCCCTAACCCCTGCCTTGCAAAGGCAGTGCTCTGCCAATTGAGCTAAGGCCCCGTTGCCGCTCGTCGCGGCTACGTATAGGAAAGCCGAGGAAACGGTACCGTCTGGTCACGGGCAGGGTCAAAACGGCAGCATGTGGGGGCCATGTGGGGGCACTGCCATGGGCGGGTACGTGTTCTGGCCGTACCTGAATGGTGGCTGGTGCGTGCCGAGAGCTCATCCGCAATGAGACTTTCTAGATTTCGAGGATCTTCCAGGATTCGATATCGCTCAGGCGTTGGTGATCCGGATTCGGGCGATGTGGCTGTGTTGCTCGGCGGTGGCATCTATCGTGGTGACAGCGGTGGTGAGCCAGTTTTTTGATGTGACGTCGGTTGCTCGACGAGAGGACCCGCATGTCTCGATATCTGTTCGCCCTGGGTCGTTTGGTCATGCATCGACGCCGGCAGGTGCTGGCGGTGTGGCTGGTTCTGCTTGCCTGCTCGATCGGGTTCGCCGTGGTGACCGGTGGCAAGACCACCGACAACTTCACGATTCCCAATACCGAGTCGCAGGATGCCTTATCGCTGCTGAAGCAGCGAATGCCTGCGTATAGCGGCGCTCAGATGCAAGTTGTGTTCGATCCCCCCGGCCCGGCCAAGGTCACCGATCAGCAGCCGAGTGCGCACATCGAGCAGGTTATGACTGGCTTGCGGGGGTTGTCGCAGGTTTCCATGGTGGTCGACCCATTTGCGGCTAAGGCGATCTCACCTGACCAGCAGGTCGCATTGGGGACTGTGATGTTCTCGGTGCCTGCTGGTGAGGTCACTGACGATACTTTGGAACAAGTCGACCGGATCGCCGAGTCTGCGCGGGACGCAGGTCTTACGGTGGAGTTCTCCGGGGCGGTGTATCCAGGATTCAACCCAGATGTATCCGAAATGCCGGAGATATTTGGTGTTATCGCGGCCTTCGTCATCCTGATGATCACTTTCGGGGCAGTTGTCGCGGCAGGCTTGCCCATCGTCACGGCGGTGATCGGCATGGCCATCGGGTTGACCGGTCTTCTCGGGGTAGCCGCTTTCGTCGATGTGCCCGCTGCGGCGACGTCGCTGGCATTGATGCTGGGTCTGTCGTGTGGGATTGACTACGCGCTGTTCATTCTGTCCCGGCATCGGCACAATATCGTCATTGGGCTGCCTGCTGAGGAGTCGATACCATTGGCGGTCGGTACAGCGGGGAGTTCGGTGGTATTCGCTGCGGTGACTGTGATCATCGCGCTGTGTGGCCTATCTGTCGCGGGCATTCCGTTCCTGACGGTCATGGGGCTGACGGCGGCAGGTGCCGTGTTGGTAGCGATGCTGGTCGCCTTGACGCTGCTGCCCGCACTCCTCGGATTCGCCGGCGACACTGTCGCGCGCTTTATCTCGCCGCCATTGCATCCGGGGCGGCCGGAGGAGGTGGCGCGGATCGCGGCCTACGAACCGGAACGCATGGTGGGACATTTTTGGGGACGGTTCGTCACCCGATTCCGGGTGCCGTTGCTCGCGCTCGGAACCGCGGTGCTGGTCGCGCTGGCGATACCGGCTACAGGGATCCATCTGGGGTTGCCCAGTGGGGCGTCGCAACCGGAATCGAGCACGGCACGCAAAGCTTATGACTTGATCAGCAGTTCATTCGGCCCTGGGTTCAACGGGCCACTGCTGGTGGTGACCGATCTGTCCGACGCAACCGATCCTAATGCGGCGCAGACGGTGATGGATCGGTTGCGAGCCGAACCTGACGTCGCGGTGATCCAGCCCGCGGGCAGCGGTAACGGTTTGTTGCTCATCCAGGCCATCCCGAAGTCCGGTCCGGACGAAACTCCGACTTCGGAGCTGGTCACCCGGCTGCGCACCGACCGCGAAACCATAGAAGCGAATACCGGGGCCACATATCTGATCGGTGGAAGTACCGCGGCGAACATCGATACCTCCGACCGGCTGGCCGATGCTCTACCGGTCTTCCTCCTGGCCGTGATCGGTTTGGCGTTGCTGCTTCTGACGGTCGCCTTCCGCACGGTCCTGGTGCCCCTGACCTCGATCGTCGGATTTGTTCTTTCGGTCTTCGCCGCGCTCGGCGCTCAGGTCGCTGTCTTCCAGTGGGGTTGGGGTGTGGACTTTTTCGGGGGGGTCAAGTCGCAGACATTGAGCTTTCTGCCGATCGTGATCCTCGCGATCATCTTCGGACTCTCCAGCGACTACCAGATCTTCGTGGTGTCCCGGATCAAGGAGGAGTACAGCCGTACCGGTGATGCGATCGTGGCGGTTCAAGACGGGGTAGCGCATTCCGCTCGGGTAGTGAGTGCCGCGGCGCTGATCATGTTCTCTGTCTTCGTGGCCTTCAGCTGGGTCGACAATCCGGTTGTCAAGCCTATGGCTTTTACTCTGGCTATCGGCGTACTGCTCGATGCTTTTGTCGTCCGGCTCACTATGGTGCCCGCTGTGATGGCCTTGGTCGGGAGTCGTATGTGGTATCACCCGAGCTGGTTCGGACGTTATGTCCCGGATCTCGACATCGAGGGCGCTGAACTGGAACATCAATTCGTTACGAGTAGCGCACGCAGTACTGTGGGCTGAGCTCGCGGGTAGCTTGTGCGCAGGCGGCGCTGATGCCTTGCGACAGCGGAGTGCGGAAGGACGAATGGAGCTCTGCGGTGGCAGGCCGGAAACCGAGAGTGGCTGAGTCGATTCCCGTTCGGAGCAGTAGGGTGAGTGCTATGAAGATTCTATTCACGGTTGGTGTAGTAGCTCTGGTAATTTTCGGCATCTCCAAGCTGCGTCAGCGTGGTGACGCCGGTACGTGGCATGAGGCCACTACCCGCTGATTCTGTGCGATCCAGCGGGCGTGCGACCCGATAGCAGGTGTGCGGTTCGAGTCATCCAGACGCAGAAGATGCAGTAGCGCATGGCTCGAACTGCCCTGTTGGACGAGTGCGCCCTGGCTATTCATCCGGTCCTACCGTGCTCTGCGAGCCACACGGCTTCGCGACTACAAGGACGATGTAACTATCGAGCTCCCGGTGCAGCCCGGTCCATCTGATCGGAAGTGATTCGAGAGCAACGTGTTTGGTATCTGATCACCGCGGAGCCAGGAGCGATGCCTCGCGGTGAAACCTGACATCGTCCATACCGGAGGTGCTGTGTCCAATTGGACACAGCCTGTTCCTTCGCCATAGTGAAGACAGCGTGTCGCGATCAGCGGAAATTCTGTGGCGTGCCAAACTTGGCCCCGCATAGCAACGCACTCCTCACCTTGGGAGGACCGTCCATGGCGAACTCTGTTGCGTCACTCGATTTACCCGAACCATTGGTTGTTACTTTGGGTAACCTCAAAGGCGGTGTCGGCAAGACGACATCAGCATTCTTCTTGGCCAGCTATTTCGCTTCGGAGCACGGACTGCGAGTGCTGGTAATCGATGCCGACCCGCTCAGTCAGACCGGATATTCCTGGTATCGGCGGCTGGTCAAGGGGGAAATCGAAGTGCCGTTCGAATTGGTTGCCTTCCCGTCTCGACATGTCAATGATTGCATTGCCGACAAATCTGCCGACTTCGATGTCATTATCGTGGATGCTGGAGGAGAGTCGGCTGAAATATTCAAAGCTGCTATTCCTGAGAGTAACGAGCTCGTGTTGTTGACTAGTGTGAGTCCGTCCGAAGTCAAACGCGTGCCGAGTACATTCCAGGCTGCGGAGGAAGCAGTGGCTGGCGCCGGCTGTGAAGTGCGGGTGCGAGTTCTGCTGACCAAGGTTCCGGTGATCGTCAGGAACGGCACGAATGTTTCTACCGAGTATCGGACTCAGCGAGCGAATCTGGAGAGTGCCGGGTATGAGGTATTCGAATCCTATTTAAGTGCCTGGAAGTGGTACAGAGAAGCCGCTGACGGTGAGGTTGGTGAAGGTGCGGAGAATCCGTTCGAAGATTTGGCGGAATATCAGCGGGTGGGGGACGAACTGGTGAGTTCTTACCGGGCACTGGCGGAGGTGCCGGCCTGATGCCTCCGCAACGTAGGAAGAACTCGATTGGTGGCAGCAATCCGCTGGTCGACAGTGCTGAACATACGCCACCGGTTTCGCCTTTACGTAATGCGGAATGGCGCAGACAGCGTATCGGCAAGTTGGCCGTAGGTGGTTCTGCCGCAATCGTGGAGCCGCCCGTGGATCCACATATCTTGACTATGCCGGTGCCGGTGGCAGGGGAGGGACTGCTCAGCGACCGGGAACGGGCGCAGTTGACGGTGTGCGAGTCATCGATCGATACCCTGCGTATCGCGTTCTGGGCGGCCGGGCGGGCACTGCAGATTGTGCGGGACGGGCGGCTGTACCGCGACAAGTACGAGACATTCGACGAGTACGTAGTACAACGATGGGACATGCAGCGGTCTTACGCGCACAAACTCATTCGCGCATGGCCGCTCGCTGCACGATTACATCCGGTGGCGCCTGCTCTCAATGAGGGGCAGGTGCGTGAATTGCTGCCGGTAGCGGCTGAATACGGGGTAGACGCAGCGGTCACTGTATACACCACTGTCGCAGGTGGTGCCGATGTCAAGGTCACCGCAGCCAAGCTCCGGCAAGCAGTCGCGCTCCTGCCGGACCACTTCGACGAGATCGTAGTAGTGGAGCGGCTCCGGGCATGGTTGCGGGGGGAGTTGCTGGATGATTCCAACGATAGGACCTCGAACATTTTCACCGCGATGGAATCGCGACTCGCCGCGTTGACCCGGCGAATCGTCAAGGGATCGAGTGACGACCCGATCGCGGCGCGGGAATTCGCAGCGAAGCTTCGGACGATGGCGGAACAGATTGAGAAACAGATCACTGTCTGAGTTCAACTGTCGGCCGTGCCCTGTTCCGGAACGGACTGCTGCGGGGCTTTTCGGATAGCGATGCGGAGCCGCAGCAAGGAACCTTTGGGTTCCCAATGGATTCGGAAGTTACGATTTCGTTATCGGATTTCGGTGTGTCGGACTTTACGTTGTGTCCCGGATATCGAAAGGTGAATTCTCGGATCGGATCCGCTGGTATGGACGAAGTACCGTGATGGTTTTCTAATCAACTCGAGGTCTTGGTGAGGCTCGGACGTCGTGAGTTGCGGCGTGGCGCAAGCCCATCGTAGGCCGTCGATATAAACATCGGAGGACCGTATCATGGCATCAACAACCGACATCCGACATTTCTGTCTTCTGCGGAATGCTGTTCTATGGGCTTTTGTTGTGGGAGCCGCCGCGTTCGGCGGGTCCTTGCTGAATGCCGGACATGCATCGGCTCAGTCGGTAACCATTCCAGGAATGGAGGAACTAGAGGCTCCTGAAGAAATTTCACTACCCGATCCATCCGAAGAGCTACTCCGGAGCCACGTGACGCTTCCAGTATCGGAATCTCTACTTCTCGTCGAAAATCAGTTGCCCGCTTCCCTCGAGTTTCCGGTCGCAGAGATCTCGAAGCCGCGTTCGATTTCGGTAGTAGATCTTCCGATGGTGATGGGTATCCCAGTGATCGAGCTGCCGATTCCGGTGGAGATTCCGGTGATCGAGCTGCCTATGCCAGTAGATTTTCCGAAAATCGAGCTCCCATACTTCGGTGATCTTTCACGAATAGAATTACCGTTATTCATGGGAAATCCTGAGATCATTCCATGGCCATCGGACCCGCCCACTATGGTGACGCCGGAGAAGACCACTGGTGAGATCGCGATCGAAGCCGCGCGGAGTAAATTAGGCACTGCCTATGGTTACGGTGCGACCGGTCCCGATGCCTTCGATTGCTCGGGATTTGTGCAGTGGTCTTACCAGCAAGCAGGTGTGAATCTGCCACGCACAAGCTACGACCAGTTAGCGGCAGGTACCCCTGTACCACTCGATGACCTGCGGCCGGGCGATATGGTGTCGTTCTATGACGGCAGTCACTCCGCCTTGTATATCGGTGATGGCAAGGTCATTCACGCAATGACCTACGGCACTGGCGTGACCACATCGCCGATGTCCTCCATGCCTGTGGCGGGTGCTTGCCGGTTCTGACCTCGTCCTGTGCGCATTTCGGGCCTGCTGACGAGAGTCCGCGGGTAGGAACCCGGAGTTCAGCTGGTTCTTTCCACATCACCTTGCGTACAGTCACCAAGGAGAGCAGGTCTGCGCGGTATAAGACGCTCATCGTACGAGCGGGCCGTGCCGGTCCAAATGCAGATAAGTGTATCCGGTGACGATCAAGCACACGGCAGTGGCGGTGATCAGCATGGCCCAGCCCGGGACCAGCAAGCTCAGCAGCCCGCCGAACAAAGCACCGAGCGCGAAACTCGCGTAGAGCAGAAAGTAGCCGAGCCAATCGGCGTAATCGCCGCCGCTGATATGGCGTTCGATGCCCTGGCCGAGTTTGACCAGCGTGCCGGTAACGTAACTCAACGGTACCGATACCTCCCCATTCTGGACGAATGATGTGTTGAGGGCCCCGACTCCGAATGCGACGAACAGGATCGGCACGAAAGCGATCCGCTCTGAGGCCGCGTGGTATAGCAGAGTATCGAGGGCCGAGGCCAGCGCTAGGCATACAGTAGTGAGCAGAGTGGGCCCGTGCGGGTGCCCGGACCAATAACGTCTTCGGCACCATGCGGCGACCACGACACCCGAAAGGAATGACGCCAGCAACTCGATGGCTGCCATTGCCACTCTGGGTTCATCGTGGAAGTACCCGAGTACGGCTCGTTCGGTATTACCGGTCATGAACGTGACGAAGTAGCCTGCCGTATGCATGAACGCCGC
Organism: Nocardia sp. TBRC8007; assembly: GCF_056629435.1. NCBI lineage: Bacteria > Bacillati > Actinomycetota > Actinomycetes > Mycobacteriales > Nocardiaceae > Nocardia > Nocardia sp. TBRC8007. Next base: position 53,478 of record NZ_JBWSOR010000013.1, read on the forward strand.
CGCACCGAGAAGGCCGGCGAGGGCGGCGAGTACCCAGGACAATCTGGCTTCATCGTCGAAGAGTGCTTTTCTGCGACTATCCTCCGGATCCGACACAAAGGGCTCCTTCCGGGACAGGTTGTTGCATCGCAGCGATACAGGCTTGTTCTGCGGGATTCGTCCACACGGAGCTGAAGGATTGCCAGCTGAACGCTGGGAACAACTGAAACACGTTTCGGGTTTTTCTCCATTGATCTCGACAGCGAATACGGCGGCTGGATCAGGAGCCGTATTCGTGTGTGGCAGCCGAATTCGGTGGACTTTATCGTGGCGCGGCAAGCCGCAGTTCGGGCCTACGCAGGCTGCTCGTTGCTCGGTTACTGTGATGAAGTGGATGCACTGCTCGACTTTTTGCTGACCGAGCCCATTGCGACGACGCCGCTCGATGACGTCGCCGCGGCAATGGCGCGACATCGAGTGAGCGTGAACCGATTCGACCGTAACGTCGATGTCGCTATCGCGGGTGGTTTCGGAGCTGATCGGCTCGGTTTTGCCTTTCTCTCCGGCTATCAGGAAGCGGCGCGGACATTGATTCCCGACTTGCTGGACTGTGAGCCGGTTGCAGTGTGTGCGACAGAGCAGGGCGGCGGCCATCCTGCGGCGATCCGGGCCATGTTTACCGAACGAGGAGGCACCTGGTGGGTAAACGGAACGAAATCGTTCGTGACCATGGGTACTTTCGCCCGTAAGCTTTTGGTGATCGCCAGTGTCGGTACCTCGACCGAAGGGCGAAATCGGCTGCGCGCAGGTGTAGTCGACGCGCAGGCATCCGGTGTGCGTCTGACCGGACATCCCGCTACCGCGTTCGCTCCCGAGGTTCCGCACGCCTCGGTGTTACTCACTGATGTTCCAGTTCAGCTGTTGCCTGGTGACGGGTACTCGGATTATCTCAAGCCTTTTCGCACGATCGAAGACATCCATGTACTCGCTGCCACGCTGGGCTGGTTGATGCGCGTGGCCAGAGAATCGGATTGGCCGAGGACGAGCAGGCAGCGATTACTGACTGCGGTGGCAGCTGTCCGCGGATTGGATATTGCTGTACCTGGCTCGCCGGGGGTGCATATCGCACTCGGCGGGGTTTTCGACTTTTTCGGCGATCTGCTGGGCGAACTGGGTCCGCTGTGGGGGTTCGCGGATTCGGCAACGCAGCACCGATGGGCGCGCGACCGGCCGTTGCTCGAGATCGCGGGGCGGGTGCGCGGGCAACGGCTCACCGCTGCATGGCGGGCCGTTGGACTGGACGAGGAACAGCCAGAACAGCCTTTCGGCGAATAGCTATACGGGTCCGGAAATTAGGAGCGGGCCTCGGCGAAGGGGGGGAGTTAGCCGAGGCCCGCGTAAGGTCGGCCCGGGGGGGAGGGGCCGACCTGAATGATGCTACTCGATGATCCTCGATTGTGGGTGCGTGGCGAGGACCACTTTCCAAGTTTTTCGGTCGCTCTTACCTGTTGGACAGCTGATAGCTACCACTGTTGACCGACCGAACGTCGTGGTCTGATGGCCTGCTGGTTGTCGAATACCTTGTCGAGCAGTCTTTTCAGCGCTTGCACCCGAACTATGGGCCCGGACTTGCCGTATCATGCGGACCTTGGTGTTCTGCTGTCGCGCCGGTCGAGACGATGCTGATATGTGCGTGTCGGCGTATGTGTAGACCGATCGTGTCGCGTGCCGCGCACTTGCGGTGCGTTGTGAGTCGGCGAAATATGTCGTACGCCCATACGAACATATGTTCGTGCTCATATACTCGAGAGATCGGGCAGGATGGGGTTCCGCAGTGTCGCCACCGAGCCCCGCTGTTGCCCTCGTCGGCGAAAATCAGATGAACTTGTCGGTGACCGGGACGATACTGGGTTCTGGTACCCCGTTGGTTGCCCGTACCAGCGCCGGCTCGCGACTGGGTGTCTTGCCGTCGCATCGAACAGCACGTCGAACATCAACCACAGGAGAATCATGCCCGACGCAATAGTCGCCGAGGGACTGGTCAAACGATACGGCCAGCTGGTAGCCCTCGATGGACTCGACCTGACGGTCCCGGAGGGGACTGTTACCGCACTGCTCGGACCGAATGGCGCGGGCAAGACCACTACCGTCCGGGTGCTCACCACGTTGCTGGTGCCAGATGCCGGACAGGCGACAGTTGGGGGAATCGATGTGTTGCGTGCGCCTCAGGCATTGCGTTCACGCATCGGTGCGTCGGGGCAGTACGCCGCAGTCGACGAGTATCTCACCGGCTTCGAGAACCTCGAAATGGTAGGGCGTCTATACCATATGGGTGTGAAGCGGAGCAAAGAACGCGCGCGCGAACTGCTCGAACGCTTCCGGCTCACCGACGCCGCGGACCGACCGGTCAGAGGTTACTCCGGCGGTATGCGCCGCCGTCTCGACCTGGCAGGCGCATTGGTGGCGAATCCGCCTGTTCTGTTCCTCGACGAGCCGACCACAGGTCTCGATCCGCGTGCTCGCCTCGATCTCTGGGATGTCATCGAGGAGTTGGTCGCGGGCGGAACAACGCTGCTGCTGACCACGCAGTACATGGATGAGGCCGACCGGCTCGCCGACTCCATCGCGGTCATCGACCATGGCAAGGTCATCGCCGAGGGGACCGCTGACGAACTCAAGGCCATGGTCGGCGGCGACCGCATCGAACTGACTGTCGACCGAGTGGACACTATGGCGATAGCCGAGGTCGCGCTGAAGAGCTTGGCCGATGGCGAGCTCCATCTCGAGCCGGGATTGCGCCGGATCACCATTCCTGTTGCCGACGGATCACAGGCACTGGTCGAGGCGATCGGCAGGCTGGCAGTGCACGATGTGCAAATTCACGATGTGGGCTTGCGACGTCCGTCGCTCGACGACGTCTTCCTCACTCTTACCGGGCATGAGGCGGTGATGCCCGCCGAGAGCGATGAGCACGAGACGAACGCGGGATTGGAAACTGTGAAAGGAGTGGCTTAATGACTGCGGCAGCCCCGGTCCTGGCGCGACCCTCGCTGGGCGAACGACTGTCGATAATGATCGGTGACAGTCTGACCATCGCGAAACGCAACGTTATCAAGATCAAGCGGGTGCCTGACGTTCTGATCTTCTCCACACTCTCGCCGATCATGTTCGTGCTGCTGTTCGCTTATGTCTTCGGTGCGGCTATCGATGTGCCGGGATTGTCTGGCGGCTATCGTGAGTTCCTCATCGCGGGCATCTTCGCCCAGACCGTGGTGTTCGGCGCGACCTTCACCGGGGCGGGCCTGGCCGAAGACATGCAGAAGGGAATCATCGATCGATTCCGTTCGCTGCCGATGGCGTCGTCGGCGGTACTGACCGGTCGCACTATCAGTGATGTGGCGATCAATGTGGTCAGCCTGACAGTCATGTCGCTGACGGGTTTGGTCGTCGGCTGGCGGATCCGGGGTTCGTTTCTGGACGTGGTGCTGGCGTATGTCTTGCTGCTGTTGTTCGCCTACGCAGTATCGTGGATCATGGCCGTGGTGGGTCTGCTGGTGAGGACGCCGGAGGTGTTCAACAATGCCAGCTTCATAGTGATGTTCCCGCTCACCTTCATCGCCAACACCTTCGTGCCCGTCGAGAAGCTGCCCACGGTACTGCGTGTGGTCGCGGAGTGGAATCCGGTGTCCGCGCTCGCTCAGGCGACGCGGGAACTGTTCGGCAATACCAACCCATTGGCGCCGCCGCCGGAGGCTTGGCCACTCCGATATCCGGTAGCTACCTCGTTGATCTGGGTTGCTGTGATTCTGGCGGTGTTCGTGCCGCTGGCGCTGCGTCAGTACAAGAAGGCGGTTAGTCGCTGATCTGAGATTCTCGTATCGGCGCTCATGTTCCGCGTCGGCTCCTGCTAGGGGGTCGGCGCGGTAACAGTGCGGGCATGGCCTATGCGCGGCGGTGCGGCGGCTGGTTCCAGCTGTCGCGGTCGCCGGGTGCGGATCAGATAGGTCACGCCGCCTGCCAGTGCGGCAGTGGCCGCGGCGAGGAACCGGTTACGTGAAGAAAGTCGCAGGCGCCCCGAGGTCATTGGACCACTCTGGCACATCCGGGTGATTCGTGCAGTAGGCCCAGCTCGCAGCAGGGTCGGCCGGTATCCTCGATTCGCCTACGGTCGTGGCACGATGGGCAAGGTGCTCGAGCCAGCCGTCACCAACCGAACGACCGAATGAGACTATGAACCCTCAGCCGCCTGCTCCGACGTGTGTCCGCCACCCGAATCGCCCGACCGGCCTGGCCTGCACCCGATGCGGGCGGCCGTCCTGCGCGGAATGCCTGCGCCCCGCGGCGGTCGGTCAGCATTGTGTCGACTGTCTACGTCAGGATCGACGAAGCATTCCGCCGGTGCGGACAGTCTCTGGCGCTCCGGCGGCTCGGACATCGACGCCTTTCGTCACCTACGCACTGATCACGATCAATACGGTGATCTACCTGATCACCGCCGCGCAGGCGGGCAGCGTGACGGAGAATCGGCACTCGACGCTGTTCTTGGATTGGGTCCTGTATGCACCCGCGGTGGCAAATGGCGACTGGTGGCGGATAATCGGTTCCGGATTCTTGCATTACGGTCCGCTCCATCTGCTGCTCAACATGTTCGCGCTATACATCGTGGGCCGGGATGCCGAACTGGTGCTCGGGCCACTGCGCTATCTCGCGGTGTACTTGGTTTCGCTGCTAGGGGGTGCGGCAGGAGTCATGCTGTTCGCGCAGAATAATCCAACGGCGGGGGCATCCGGTGCGGTGTACGGGCTGTTCGGCGCGATTACGGTCATTCTGATCCGGTTGCGGCAGAACCCGAATACGATGTTGATCCTCATCGGTATCAACGTATTCATCAGTTTCTCCCTGCCGGGTATCTCGCTCTGGGGGCATCTTGGTGGTCTGGCTGCGGGTACGATGGCAGCGCTCGGCATCCTGTTTCTGCCTGGCTGGTTACAGGTGAAGTCTCCAGAAGCCGCGCGGTTGACCGGATGGATCGCCGTGGTGGCCATAGCTATCGCGGCACTGTCGGCAATGGCGGGGAGCGTGGCTACTCTGGCTGCCTGAGAAGGCAGTTCACTTCACACGAAACGCTTCACGTGAAACATTGGCGGCCGGTGGTGACCTGCCGGGCTTTGGGCGCCCAGCTATTCCGGTCCCTGGTCAGTGAGTCTTGCTCTCGGGTAGGCACAGGGTCTGGACCACGTCGTGGTACACGGTTGCGGGAGCGGCGCCCAGATCCCAGCGACCGAAGATCAGCAGCCGCTCCGCGCCATTGCGCTCGACATCGAGCTCTAGTGTCGGCACTCTGCGTCCGAGGCGGCGGTAGCTCACTATCCGGATGCGGGTGATTCGATCAGTAGTGTATTCATCTGCCCCGGTAAGAGTGCGGACCACTAGGCGCGGTCGGGTGCCGGACACCACGGCTAGCCGTGGTCGCTGCCGGAAGCCGAGCCCGGCAAGGGCCAGAAGGCCGATGCCAGCTAGCCCGACGAGCAAACGACTGGCAGCGTCAGCGGTGAAGACCGCGGCGACAGCCAGGACAGTGCCACCCGCAGTGACCGCGATGAGCGCGGCGATCGGGGTGGTCCATGTCGTCCCGGTTTCGTCGCGGGTCCATGCGTCGCGATCCGGAGGGTTAGGAGTCAAGACACTCCCTCATCGTTTTCGAGTTGTCCACAGATTCATCCACAGGTGTGCATGAATGACATAACTGTAATGGGCGTCAGTGCTGGTAGCTCAACGCCAACGCATCGTCATGATGAGGCCTACTACCATGAGTCCGAAGCCGATCAGGAAGTTCCACGCGTTGAGATCGTTCATCCAACTGATCTGCTCGGCCGCCAAATAGTAGACGAGCAACCAGAGTAGCCCCGCGAGCATGAATCCGAGCATGACGACGATGTACCACGTCGGGGACGGCCCGGCCTTTACTTTCACCGGGGTCCGGGTGGTGGGATTGATCGTGTAGTCGGTCTTCTTACGGACCTTCGACTTGGGCATGACGTCCTCGTATTCGGCGTGCGGGTCGGTTACCGGCGGGTGGATTCATGTCGTGTTGTCTGCCGAGCGCACCCGCTACCGCGGACAAGGCTGCGGCGCCCTCCGGTGTGTTTTCTAGGCTATCCCAACTGGTAATAGATGCGACGTAGTGTCGGGTGGGGACGTAGTCTCGATGCCATGCGTGTTCTGGTCGTCGACAACTACGACAGCTTCGTTTTCAACCTGGTGCAGTATCTCGGGCAACTAGGTGTCGATGCTGTCGTCTGGCGTAACGACGATCCGAATCTGACCGGTGGCAGGGTCGTGGACGACTTCGATGGCATCTTGATCAGTCCTGGCCCCGGCACCCCGGATCGGGCTGGAGCCAGTATCCCTCTGGTGCGCGCCTGTGCCGAACGTGACGTTCCGTTGCTCGGAGTATGCCTAGGCCATCAAGCGATCGGCGAAGCATTCGGCGCCACTGTTACCAGGGCCCCTGAGTTGTTGCATGGCAAGACGAGCGAGGTGTTCCATACCGGCACCGGAGTATTGGCAAGCCTGCCTGCCCCTTTCACGGCCACGCGATACCACTCCCTCACTGTGCTCGAGGACACCCTGCCAGAGGAGATCGAGGTGATAGGCCGCACCGAGAGTGGGATCGTGATGGCCATGCGGCATCGCACGCTGCCTATCCATGGTGTGCAGTTCCACCCGGAATCGGTGCTGACCCAAGGGGGGCATCGCATGCTGGCGAACTGGCTCGGGGAGTGTGGGCAGAAACCAGCTGAAGGGCTGGTGCAGTCGCTGGAGGCTGAGGTCGCCGCGCTGGCGCTGCAGTGATCTCTACCGTGTGGCACCGGGATGCGAGCGGCGGTATCGTTGAACCGCCGCCGCACCGTTGCCGAACCTAAGGACGTCCGTAGACCGCGGTCATGAACTCCCCGAGCTGATTGTCATCGAGGTGCCTGGCCAAGTCCGCTTCACTGATCATGCCGACCAGCTGACTGTTCTCGATCACCGGCACGCGCTTGATGCGATGGGTTTCCATTTCGTCGAGGACGATCGCGATGTCGGCATTGGCGTCGACCCATCGCGGTGTCGCTTCGCACAGCTCTTTGACTGGGGTATCAGCGGGCGATTTGTCTCGAGCGATGCATTTGACGACGATATCGCGGTCGGTGACGATACCACACATCCGTTCGTTCTCATCCGAGACGATCAGGGATCCGACGTTGAGTTCAGTCATGAGGCGGGCAGCGTCCGTGATGGTCTCATCTTTGCGGATCCACCGTGCTCCGGGCCTCATGATGTCCTTGGCAATGGTCATGAGTTACCTCCTTGGTCATCGGCCAGTTGTCACTCATTCATCGGGAACAAGGCAATTCTCCCGCTGGAAACATCGGCCCGATGGTGGTTCGTCGAATTCGGTTTCTATCGAATCGGTACCAGAAGTAGAGATTTCCGTTCTTTTGGCAGAGGGTCGGCATCTGCATTCCGCGTTCTGAATCGCTGTGCCGAGTTTGTCGCGTGCGCCGGTCGCGCCAGCGAAGTTCCCTGACCGGTAACCGGGGCATGGAATTTCGTTCGATGCCGCGCTGCAGGCCCAAGGTAGGGCACTGAGCAGCGCAGATACCCGGAGCGTCAGGTGAGAGTACCGATTGTGATCGTAATATCGGCGTTCTTGTCGAGAGTCGAACCGGCCTGCGGTTGCTGAGAAATGATACGACCGACATTACCTGGATCGAACACTGTGTATCGGCTGATCTGCGTAGTGCTGCCGACCCAGCCATTCTCGCGCAGTCTGTCCACTGCTTGTGCGAGGGTCAGGCCCCTGACGTCCGGCATGGTGATCTGATTGCCCGCAGAGACCTGAATAATCACAGTCGACCCTTTGTCGGCTGTCGAACCGCCTGTCGGATTGGTGCTGAGCACTTGGCCCTTCGGCTTAGACGAGTCGATCTCCTGGATCTGGACTTTGAAATTGGCTCCCTCGATATTCGGTTGTGCGATATCGATCGACTGACCGACCACATTCGGGACCCGAACTTTCTCGGGACCCGCACCGATAATGACCGTGATGGCTCGGCCCATGTCGACCCGGGAGCCTGCCGCGGGATCGGTGCCGATCACTTTATCGGTGTTCTGCGTGCTGGATGGTTTGTGCTCTGCGTTCGGATCCATCTGCAGCCCTATGGAGTTGAGTTTCTGCTCAGCCTCCTGTTGATTCAGGCCATCGAGTTTCGGCACCTTTACTTGGGCTGGTCCGGTAGAGACCTGGACAGTGACGGTGCTGCCCTTATCGATTCGCGAACCACCCAGCGGTCGGGTGGTGATCACATTGCCTGTAGCGACCTTATTGTCGGCTTGTTGCTGGATCGCCACGGTGAATCCGAGCTCCTGCAGAGCTTTCTGGGCTTGCTGAGAGGACTTGTTCGCCAGGTCGGGCACAGCCACCTGGTCCGGTTGGCTTCCCGGTCCTACCAATACCCAGAACAATGCGACCACCACGGCTATCGCGGCGACAACGCCGAGCGCGATATACCCGACGCGCCGCGGTTCGGTGGGCTCGGCCGGATCCTGCTCAGCGGTATCGTCGTCCCGCTCGATGGTGTGGTAGCTGTGTGGCTCATGCTGAGTGGACCCCAGGATAGTGGTGCGATCCTCGTCGGTCAGCACCATCGGGGCGCTCGGCTTCTGCCCCCCGAGCACCCGGATCAGATCGGCGCGCATCTCAGCTGCGCTCTGGTACCGATTGGCCGGATTCTTGCTCATCGCCTTGAGCACGACCGAGTCCAGATCGCGCGATACTCCGGAGTGCACCTGGGAGGGAAGCCGAGGATCTTCCCGGACATGCTGATAGGCGACGGCGATCGGCGAATCCCCGGTGAACGGCGGCTCGCCGGTGAGGATTTCGAATAGCACGCAGCCAACGGAGTAGACGTCCGAACGGGCGTCGACTGTTTCGCCGCGGGCTTGTTCCGGCGAAAGATACTGAGCGGTGCCGATCACCGCTGCGGTCTGTGTCATCGGATTGGAGCTGTCGGCGATTGCACGGGCGATGCCGAAGTCCATGACCTTCACCGCGCCGACCCGGTTGATCATGATATTGGCCGGCTTCATATCGCGATGAACGATTCCGGCTTTGTGGCTGAAGTCCAGCGCGGCGCAGACGTCGGCGATGATCTCCACCGCACGCCGTGGCGGCAGCGGGCCCTTGCCGCGCACGATATCGCGCAGCGTGTCACCGTCCACGTATTCCATCACGATGTAGGGCAGCGGGCCGCCGTCCATCTCGGCCTCACCGGTGTCGTAGACCGCGACGATCGCCGGATGGTTGAGCGCGGCGGCATTCTGCGCCTCGCGTTTGAACCGGAGGTAGAACGTGGGATCACGCGCCAAGTCGGCCCGCAACACCTTGATGGCCACATCCCGGTTCAACCGCAGGTCGCGTGCCTTGTGCACCTCGGACATGCCACCGAACCCGATGATCTCGCCCAGCTCGTAGCGAGAGGAGAGGTTCTTCGGGGTCGTCATGGTTGTCCTTGCGAAGAAGTGTTGGATGCGTTGTCGGTGACCGTGAGTTCTCGGGCGCCGGGAAGCTCCGGTAACGGCATGTCGATGGTGGGAATGTGGGGTCGGCTGAACCGGGTGGTCGGCGTGGGGTTCGTCGTGCTCAGTGCTGTGGTGGTCGCTGAAGGGGTCGCGGTTGGCGATGTGACCGTCGAGGGGGCCGTCGTCGGCGGTGGCGTCGTCGGCGCCGTGGTGGTTGTCGATGGCTCAGTGCTGGTTGGTTCCGTGGTGGTTGTCACCATTGGCGGAGGTGGTGGTACGAACTCGGAGGTGGTTGTGGTGACCACCGGTGGGGCGAACTGCCGAGTCGGCTGGGTCGGTTGGGTCGTCGAGATCGGCAACGGTGTCGAACTCGGTTCGGCGCTACCGCCGAACACCAGAAAGACCGCGGCCGCAGCGAGCAACACGGTACCGGCACCGAGGCCGGCCAACCACTTCTGCCCCGGGGTGAACCGCGCGCCGTCTTCTAGGGGCTGATGACCTGTGCTCTGGTTCAGCAGCGTGGCCTGCGTCTCTGCCGGACCGGCATGATGCGCTGTTCTGGCCACCTGCGTCTGGTAATTCGCCGCAGCGTCATCGAAATCTTTTGCTGTGGGTGGTATTACGACGGTAGGGCTCGGTGGCGGCATACCGATCGGAGGTGCGGCGAATCGGGCACTTTGCGGTGGCGGTGGGCGATGGCCCGCCCGCACCGCGGCGACCGCGTCGGCGAACTCGCCGCCACGAGCATAGCGCCGTGCTGGGTCTTTCTCCATCGTGATCTCGATCAGTTCGCGCACATTGCCGGGGAGATCGGATGGCATCGGAGGTGGGGTTTCGCGAACATGCTTCATCGCTACGGTGATCGCACCGTCTCCGGTGAAGGGCCGTTGTCCGGCAAGCGCCTCGTATCCGACCACACTGAGCGAGTAGACGTCACTGGCCGCGGTGGCATCTTCGCCGACCGCTTGCTCGGGTGCGATGTACTGGGCAGTACCCATGACCATACCGGTCTTGGTCACCGGTGATGCGTCTACTGCCTTGGCGATGCCGAAGTCGGTGATCTTCACTTGGCCGGTTGGTGTGACCAGGATATTGCCCGGTTTCACATCGCGGTGCACCACGCCGAAACGGTGTGCCACATCGAGCGCGCGCCCGGTCTGTTCCAGCATGTCCAGGCTCTGGGCCACCGACAGTCTGCCGAGCCGGCTGAGCACAGCGTTCAGTGGTTCGCCTTGGACCAGCTCCATAACCAGGTAGGCGGTTTCGCTGCCCTGTGGGTCGGTGGTCTCGCCATAGTCGTAGATACCAGCGATACCGGGGTGATTGAGCTGCGCGGTGGTCTTTGCCTCGGTGCGGAACCGTTGCCGGAACGTCGGGTCGGCGGAGAACTCGGACTTGAGCACCTTGACTGCGACCCTGCGGTCGAGCCTGGTGTCCAGAGCTTCCCAGACCTGTCCCATGCCGCCGGTCGCGATCAATCGCTGCATCCGGTACCGGTCGGCGATCGTGGCACCGTTGTTCAGCATCGAGATCCCCGTACCTTCACTCGCACATCCATATCGTTCAGCCCCTTCGAAGACCAGCGTCCAAGACCGCGCGCGCTACTGGCGCGGCCACCGAGCCGCCGGTTGCGGCAAGCGCCCGGTCGCCACCGTCCTCCACGATCACCGCGATGGCGATCTTCGGGTTCTGCGCGGGAGCGAACGCGATGTACCACGCGTGTGGCGGCGTATTGCGCGGATCGGTACCGTGCTCCGCTGTGCCGGTCTTGGAGGCGATTTGATAGGGGGACCGACCGCCTCCAGCAGTGTTGTTCTCCGATGCAATCATCAAGTTGGTCAGGGTTGACGCTACCTTGGCACTGATTGCCTGGCCGACAGAGACCGGCTTGGTTTTGGAAAGCTCACTCAGGTCCGGGCCCTGTAGCTGGTCGATCAGATACGGTTTCATTCGGACACCGCCGTTGGCGACAGTTGCCGCGATGACCGCGTTGTCCAACGGGGTCAAGGCCACGTCGCGCTGCCCGATGCTGCTCTGAGCCAGGGCGGCGTCATCGGGGATCTTGCCGACGGTGCTTTTCTTCGCCTCCATCGGGATGTGCTGTTGCTCCCCGATGCCGAATGCGGCCGCCTTGTCCTTTAGATTCGCGGCGCCCACCTTGATGCCGAGTTCGGCGAACGCGGTATTACACGATCGTCGGAACGCGTCATAGAGCGAAGCGGTGGGATCAGGACCGCAGGTGGTGCCGTTGTAGTTCTCCAGTGTGGTTGTGGTGCCGGGCAGGGTGATATGCGGTGCGGCGGTGAACTGGTCTTCGGGGGTGGCGATGCCTTTGGACAGCGCGGCGGCCGTGACCACGACCTTGAATGTGGAGCCGGGTGGGTAGGTCGCTGAGATGGCGCGATCCAACATCGGTTGGTGCGGATCCGTGTTCAGCGTTTTCCACGCCTGGGTGACGCGTGCGCCGTCGTGCCCAGACAGCAGATTCGGGTCGTAGCTCGGTGTGGACACCATAGTGAGGATCTTGCCGGTGCTGGGTTCGATCGCCACTACTGAGCCGGTATATCCCTTGCTGGTCATCTGTTCGTAGGCGACCTGCTGCATGATGGGGTCGAGCGTGGTGAGCACATTGCCGCCACGTGGATCGCGGCCGGAGATCAGATCGATGAGGTGGCTTCCGAATAGCTGACTGTCCGAGCCGTTGAGCACCGCATCCTCGGCGCCCTCCAATCCGGTACTGCCGTACTGTATCGAGTAGAAACCCGTTACAGGCGCGTATGCCTCAGGATCGGTCGGGTAGGTGCGCAGATACTTGTAGCGGTCATCGGTCGCGACAGAGCTTGCCAGTACGGTGCCGCCTGCCGAGATCTGCCCGCGCTGCCGGGAGTACTCATCCAGCAACACTCGATTGTTCCGGGGGTCGTTGCGGTAGTCATCGGCCTTGAATACCTGGACATACGTGGTGTTCGCCAATAATGCGAGGATCATCACCATAACGGAGACCGCGACCCGGCGCAGTGGAGTGTTCATGTCGCGGAACTCGCTTCCGGTCGTGTCGCATCACGGCGCAGTAACTCGGTCTGCGCCTCGGCGATCGGCGCAGGTTCTCTTTTCCGAACCGGCGCGGGTGCGCGGGCGGCGTCGGAAATTTTGATCAGCACCGCGAGCAACGCGTAGTTGGCCAGCAACGAGGAGCCGCCATAGGAGATGAATGGTGTGGTCAGACCGGTGAGCGGAATCAATTTGGTAACGCCGCCGACGACGACGAACAGCTGGATCGCGAGAGTGAACGACAGGCCGGCCGCGAGCAGCTTACCGAAACTGTCGCGTACCGCGAGTGCCGTGCGCAAGCCACGGACGATGAATACCAAGAACAGAAGCAGGATCGCGGTGAGCCCGATCAGCCCGAGTTCCTCGCCGATCGTGGTGACGATGAAGTCGGTTTTGGCGAAGGGTACCTGGTTGGGTCTGCCGTTGCCCAAGCCTGTTCCCGCGAGGCCACCGGTGGCCAGGCCGAACAGCGACTGCCCGATCTGATAGCCGGTGTTGTAGTAGTCGGCGAATGGATGCAGCCAAGTCTCTACCCGGACTCGGACATGGCCGAACATCTGATAGGCGATGAAGAACCCCACCACGAGCAGTATCCCGCCGATGATCAGCCAGCCCACTCGTTCAGTGGCTATGTAGAGCATCACCAGCACAGTGCTGAAGATCAGCAGTGAGGTTCCTAGATCTTTCTCGAACACCAGTACGCCGAGACACACGACCCAGACCGCCAGGATCGGGCCGAGATCGCGGCCGCGGGGCAGCTCTGTGCCGAGCACGCGCCGACCAGCTGTGGTGAAAAGCTCGCGTTTGGCGACCAACACTGATGCGAAGAAGATGATCAGCAGGATCTTGGAGAATTCGCCGGGTTGGACGCTGAACCCGGGCAGCCGGATCCAGATCTTCGCGCCGTTGGTCTCGGAGAACTTGTTGGGCAAGATGGCTGGAATGGTCAATGCGACAAGGCCGATCAGACCGAGGGTGTAGCTGTAGCGGGCCAAGGTGCGGTAGTCGTGCAGGATGATCAGCAGAGCGATGAACCCGATCATGCCCAGCGAGGTCCACAAGATCTGTTGCGTAGCGTCCGGGGACGGAATCGCCCATGAATTGTAGGCGGCCTCCTCTTGATCGGCCAGATCGAGCCGATGGATCAGGACGAGCCCTAGCCCGTTGAGTACCGCGACGATCGGTAGCAACAGTGGGTCGGCGAATGGGGCGAACCGCCGTACAGCCAGGTGCGCGATCGCGAATAATGTCAGGTATGCCAGACCGTATTTGGCGATATCCCATGTGATCGACTGCTCCTGACTGGCTTCCACCAGAAAGAGCGCGACGGTGGTGATCACCGCTGCGGCGGCCAGCAGCAGCAGTTCGACATTTCGTCTTGTACTCGGTGGCGGCGCGGGAGCGAAGCCGCCCGGCGGACTGGGAAAGGCCCCAGCCGACGGCGGGGACTGTGCGGACATCAGTCCGTCACCCGGCAGTTCTCCCCGGGGATCTGGGGATTCTGCGAAGTGGTCGGTGGTGCGGGGGGCTCTGACGGTGTCGGCGCTGCGAGCTCGGAGCCATTGACCTCCCCCTGGTTCGGCACGGGAGCAGGGGCAGCGTCCGTGGGGACTGGTGTCGTCGGGCCGACTGGTGCTACCACTTCGGGTTGCGGTACTGATTTCTTGACCGAGCATGGTGGTAGCAGCTCTTGTTTGGCGAGATATGCCATCGAGTCCTTGGCTTTGTTCAGCGAACTCGGCGGCAATCCTTTGGCCACTTGTTCGCGACCGGTCTGTTTCAGATCGCCGACCTCCAGCGGCTTACACGAAGGTGGCAGTTTCGCGTCGGGCTCGGCCAGGGTGAGTTTGCCTTCGCGGGTCACGCAACCCACCAGGTTCACGTCATGAATCGAGTAGCCGAGGATCGATCCAGGCAGTCCGCGCAGAATTACCACTGAGCCATTGTCGGCTCCGACGTAATAATTACTGCGAATCATCTTGTATCCGACAAACAGTCCGATGCCAACCGCGATGATCAGTGCCACCAGGAGCGCGATCCACCGTAACCGATGTGATTTCTTGGCCGGCGGCTCGGGGGCCATGGCGACGCGGCGCGGCGTGGTGGATGGTGGACGAAGCGCGGATGCCCGGCCCGCCGCCGTATTCGGTGGCGGCGTGTCCTCGTCGACGCCGGATGCCGCACCGGCCACGATCGGATGGCTCTGGCCGTAGTCCAGATCGATGACGTCGGCCACGACAACGGTCACGTTGTCGGGGCCACCACTGCGCAGCGCGAGTTCGATGAGCCGATCGGCGCATTCGTCGGTGCTGCCTTCGCGCATCGTATTGGCGATGGTCTCGTCACTGACTACGTCCGAGAGACCGTCGGAGCACAGTAGGTAGCGGTCAGTGGCGCGTGCCTCACGCATGATCAACGTCGGCTCGATCTCATTGCCGGTGAGTGCGCGCATGATCAGTGAACGTTGTGGATGAGTGTGCGCCTGCTCTGGGGTGATCCTGCCCTCGTCGACCAAGGACTGGACGAAGGTGTCGTCCCTGGTGATCTGGGCCAGTTCGCCGCCACGCAGCAGGTAGGCGCGGGAGTCGCCGATGTGCACGAGGCCGAGTTTTTTGCCGGCGAACAGGATTGCGGTGAGTGTGGTACCCATGCCATCGAGCTGGGGCTCTTCCTCGACCTGATCGGCGATGGCGGCATTGCCCTCTCGGGTGGCCGCGTCGAGCTTGCCGAGCAGATCGTCGCCCGGTTCGTCGTCGTCGAGATGGGCCAGCGCGGCGATCATCAACTGGGAAGCGACTTCACCGGCGGCATGTCCGCCCATGCCGTCGGCGAGTGCGAGCAATCGCGCGCCCGCGTACACGGAGTCTTCGTTGTTGTCCCGGACGAGACCACGGTCGCTGCGCGCTGCGTAGCGGAGAACAAGTGTCACGATCGCAGCTCGATCACTGTTTTACCGATGCGGACAGGGGTGCCGAGCGGAACTCGGACGGCGGTGGTCACCTTCGCGCGATCGAGGTAGGTACCGTTCGTCGAGCCGAGGTCTTCCACGTACCAATCGTCACCTCGTGGGGACAGTCGTGCGTGTCTGGTCGAGGCGTAATCGTCGGCGAGGACCAGCGTGGAATCGTCCGCACGCCCGATCAGCACCGGTTGGGTACCGAGGGGGATGCGGGTACCTGCGAGTGAACCTTGAGTCACCACAAGAAATCTGGCGCCCTTCTGGCCCCGGCTGAAGGACGACAACACCGCGGACCCGCGTGCGGCCCTGGGCTGAATCCGTATGCCGGATGCCGCGTAGATGTCGCTGCGCAGGGTGCGCAGCACAGCCCACACGAACAGCCACAACAGCAGGAGGAACCCTGTACGGGTCAGCTGCAGGATAAGTCCCTGCACGGCACTCCACCTCCTGTTCAACCGTGTATGTCGCTGCCATGGGTGCGGTTCGACCGCTCCACCAGTCCGCTGGCCTCGCCGGCCCCGGCACCGCGCGTGTGTTGGCAGCATAATAGGGCCGTCGGCCGGCTTCGATCGCAGTACGACCGAACAAATCCTTCGAAAGCCATGGTGACCTGCACCGCGAGCTTACGGGATCAGACGATACGGATCAGGATCTCGGAGTGCCCAGCTCGGATGACATCGCCGTCGGCCAGCTGCCAATCCTGTACCGGGGAGCCATTGACGAGGGTGCCGTTGGTGGAGCCGAGATCGGACAACATCGCGGTCTGGCCATCCCAGCGCACCTCGATGTGCCTGCGTGAGACGCCGGTGTCGGGCAGGCGGAAGTGCGCGTCTTGACCGCGGCCGATGATGTTGCTGCCTTCTCGCAGTTGATAGGTCCGCCCGCTGCCGTCGTCCAGCTGGAGGGTCGCAGAGTAACCGGAACCGGTTTGCGGTGCGGCGCCGTAGCCTTGGCCACCGTAGCCCTGCGGGGTGCCGTAACTAGGTTGCTGTGAGTAGGCCTGGCCATAGCCGCCCTGATCATCTTGGCCGTAGCTGTTCTGGTCGGAGTAGTTCTGCTCACCATAGCCAGGATCGCTGTAGCCCTGGTCGCTATAGGCCGGATCGTTGTAACCAGGCTGACCGTACTCCTGCCTACCGTAGCCGGGATCGCCGTAGCCGGGCTGACTGTACCCTCGGTCGCCGTATCCTCGGTCGCTGTAGCCGGGTTGGCCGTATCCTCGGTCGCTGTAGCCGGGCTGGCCATACCCTCGGTCGCTGTAGCCGGGCTGGCCATACCCTCGATCGCTGTACTCGCCGGGCTGGCCGTACCCATGGCCGCTCTGCGAGTAGTCATAGCCATTCTGATAGTCACCGTAACCTTGCTGTGCATCCGGGGCCTGGTAGTCCGCACCGTATGCATCATGGCCGTAATCGTCTCGGTACGCGCCGTTTTGCGGACCGCCACGACCAGCGGGCGGTGGAGCGTACCCGCGGTTGCGTGGATCGGACTCCGCGGGCTCACGGCTCGGATCGTAGCCTGAGTTCTGCGTCATGGGGCCAGCTCCTGGTTGCGGGTTTGCGGGTCGTTGTGACGGCGATTCGGGGCCACGAGCCGAGTCGGCTCCATGGTCGACGTCGGGATCGACGCGGCCGCTCGCCCTGAATTGCCCGGTGTGCAGCGTAGGTGATGCTTCGAACGTTACGTGCACTTCGCCGTAGGTCTGCCAGCCTTGCTCTCGGATGTAGTCCTGTAGATGTTTGGCGAATGCGCGGGTGGTGAGGTCGTGGTCGGCGTCTAGCTGCCTGCGATCCGATGAGTTGATCGTGACCACATAACTGTTAGGTGCCAGCATGCGGCCTCCGCCGAGATCCTGGACTTGATCAGCGGCCTCGCGTTGTAACGCGGCTTCTACTTCTTGGGGCACGACATTGCCGCCGAACACTCTGGCGAACACGTCACCGATGGCGCCCTGTAGGCGACGCTCGAACCGTGAAACGATGCCCATCTCGGCCTCCTTCGGTGAGCGTTTCTTTACCTGATTCGTAACAACGACGCGCGCGTATGGCGTGTCGTTTATCGACCACGTTCATTGCATGATATCCACGATCGCCCACGCCTGTAACTCTTGGTGGTGGTCCAGAGTTCCCAGGTCATCCACCCCCGGTCAGGGCTTTGAAATGGTGATTTCATATTCGTCGCAAGAGCGTGATACTGTCTCCGAGTCGCTCGGGCGAGTGGCGGAATGGCAGACGCGCTGGCTTCAGGTGCCAGTGTCCTTCGGGACGTGGGGGTTCAAGTCCCCCTTCGCCCACCACGACGTAGGCCCGGCAAAATATTCGATCTTGCCGGGCCTACGTCTGTAATGTGCAGTGTGATACGCAGCATCCACGGGAGCTTCGGCACTCGATCGGCAAAGGCCACACACGCCTCTGCCCGAAACAGCTTGCGAGTGCCATGGTCTCGAGTGTCGACACTGTCTCGAGTATCGACACTCTCGTGCTTCGCTCGTGACCGCTGGGTCAGGTGCGGGGTTGTTCCGCTGGCTGTTCTGAGTGTTCCCGTCGGGTCGCGGAGTGTGCCTCGATGCCACCGGTGCTGCGTAATGGCACCTCTTTCCAGAACAACACCAATATCAGCGCCAGTATCGTCATGCCAGCCGCCGACAGGAATACCGTCGACAGCGATTCCGCGAAGCCGGTCTTGAACGGCTGTGCTAAGACGGGGTCCAGCCGCTGGATCACTGAGCTGTCGTTGAGCACACCGGCTGCCGCCGAAGTGTCGTGCGCGATCAAGCCCTTCGCCAGTGCCGCATCGGCTGGGTTGGATGAGTTCAGGCTCTCCAGGACTGCCTGCTGATAGTCCGGTCGGGTCGCCGCAGTGTGCAATTCGGTGCTGATATTCGGAGTCAGCTGGGCGAACAGGATGGATAGGAACACCGCCACACCCAGTGTGCCGCCGATCTGTCGGAAGAAAGCAGCGGCCGCGGTCGACACACCCATGTCTTTCGGTGGCATCGCGTTCTGTATCGCCAGGGTCAGCGGCTGTAAGAGGTTGCCCAAGCCAAGGCCGAGCACCACCATGAAAATCATGACCAGCCACAGTCGGCTGTCGGCATCGATGTAGTGCAGTAGGAACAGTCCTGTCGTCAGCAGGACGGCGCCCAGCAGCGGGAAAATTCGGTAGCGTCCAGTACGCGATATGGTCTGGCCCGCGATCACAGAGGCGGTCATCATACCGAGCACCATGGGCAGCATCTGTAGACCCGCGATGGTCGGGCTGGACCCACGCACCACTTGCAGGTACTGCGGCAGCAGGCTGATACCACCGAACATAGCCGCTCCGACCACGAAGGAGATCAGCACTCCTAGGGCGAAAGTGGTATTTCGGAACATCCGCGGCGGGATAAGCGCGGTGTCGCCCAGCTTGGCCTCGATCACGATGAAGGCCAGCACGCCTACCACGCCGATCGCGTAGCAGAGCACCGAGTAGGCACTGCCCCAGCCCCATCCTCGGCCTTGTTCGGCAACCACAAGCAGTGGCACCAGGCCGATCGCCAGCGCCAACACCCCCAACCAGTCGATACGCACGCCCGGTGCGGACTGCTTCGGCAGCCGCAATACCCGGGTCACCACGACCAGCGCGATCATGCCGAGTGGCACATTGACCAGGAACACCCAGCGCCAGCCAGTGACACCGAGCAGTGACGGCTGACCGGCGAACAGGCCGCCCAACACCGGGCCGATCACGCTGGAAGTCCCGAACACTGCCAGGAAGTAGCCCTGATAGCGCGCCCTTTCTCGTGGGCTGACTATATCGCCCATGATAGCCAGCGCCAGCGACAGCAGACCTCCTGCACCGAGGCCCTGCAGCGCCCGGAAGCCTGCCAGCTGATACATCGACCCGGCGAACGAACACAACAGCGAGCCGACTACGAAGATCGAGATAGCGGCCAGGTAGAACGGCCTGCGGCCGTACATGTCGGAAAGTTTGCCGTACAGCGGCGTGCTCAGCGTCGAGGTGGTCAGGTAGGCGGTAGTCACCCAGGCTTGCATCGAATAGCCGTGCAGATCGTCGGCGATGGTGCGGATCGCGGTCGAAACGATGGTCTGGTCCAGTGCGGCCAGCAGCATGCCCAGCATCAGGCCGCTCATGATCACCAGGATCTGGCGGTGGGTAAAGCCAGAGTCCGATCCAGCCTCGGCGGAAGTTGCGGCCGTCACGGATGCTTCTCCGTTGAAGGGCTGTCCGGTTTCGATGTGAACGCGGTGAGAATGCCGGGCCGGGCCGCCTCATAGTCGTCGGCGAATCGTCGTAGCTGAGCGGCGAACCTCTCGCGGTCTATGGTGTCCCATTCGACAAGAACACGCTCGAGCATTTCGTTTCGGCGGCGGCGCAGTTGATCGGTCAATCCCTGTCCCGCGTCGGTGACGACCAAGACACTGGCTCTGCCGTCGTCTGGATCTGCCTGCCGTTCGACCAAGCCCCGTTTCACCAGGCTCGCTACTTGGCGGCTGATCGTGGAAGCATCCGAGTACAGTGCCTCGGCCAGTTCTCCCGATCGCATCGGCCCGTCGCAGAGCAGCCGGAAGAGAATCCCGTACGCGGCAACCTCGATCTCGTTATGGGATATGGCGGCGATCTGCGCGTTGGTGCGCTCGCGAATGCGGTTCAGCCGGACCAATTGCTGGGCGATCAGGTCGATCACCGCGTCGCTGTCCATAGGTCCTTCATCTCTTGCCCGGAAAATTGTTTTTAGAGGCAATTATTTGTGTATGACAACTAGTTACCTTCGACAACTATATCGCTGTGACCGGCGGAATCCAAGTATGTCGAATACGGCTACCCA
Organism: Nocardia sp. TBRC8007; assembly: GCF_056629435.1. Classification (NCBI taxonomy): domain Bacteria; kingdom Bacillati; phylum Actinomycetota; class Actinomycetes; order Mycobacteriales; family Nocardiaceae; genus Nocardia; species Nocardia sp. TBRC8007. Next base: position 73,862 of record NZ_JBWSOR010000013.1, read on the forward strand.
GTCGATGCCGCGACCTGCCGAGTCGTGATCCAGACAAGATCGAGCCGCGACAACCATCCGATCGTGGTTGCCGCGGGCCTCGGCTCTCGAGGTATCAGGCTCGCAAGGTATCAGGCTCGCAAGATATCAATGGACCATCGCAAGGCCGATAGTTCTGGTCGTGGCGAATCATCGACTTGTATCGATGTCTACTTCCGTCCTGGCGACAGCAGTGTCGGTTTGTGCAAGTCGAAGTAAGTGATCTCGCCCATGAGCCTGCTCTCCTCCTCGAGTAGTGGTCTCAGATCGTCGGGTACCTCGACCTTCTCGTGTGCACGTGCTTCGGCTTCGGAGGTGAAGTACACCGCCTCCACGAATCCGTCGCCCTGGGTCGCCAAGGTGCCGCTCAGGATCTCGGGGCGTAGCTCCTGGAGGCGATCGCCCGTTTGTATCAGCAATTCACGCATCCGGTCCACATCGGGGGTGTGGCCCTCCATAATCTGGACGAATCCGGCTTTGTGCCAGTCGCCATGCATCCACTCCGTCACCGCGGTGCAGTCCATGATCGTGAGCGGGCCTTCGAAGCATTTTTCGGTCGCTGCCCACCAGGCGGCTTGTTCTGGGCGCTTGCTGTTGAGGCGTTCCGAAGCTTCGGATTCGAATCGGGTCAGCGAGATGATCGTCCCGTCGTCGCACATCCCGCTTGTCGTTCCCAGGTAACCGAAAGCCCCGTGTTGCAGCTTCTGGTTCCATTGGATCATGCGCTGACGGAGCCGAGCGGGAGCGGTGACCTTGCCTTGAATAACTTGGATGAACATCGAACCCTCCTCATGTCGGGCGATACTCCGCAAAGTTCGCAGAGGCCGACGCGTCACGGTTCACCAACGGCATGGCACGAAATGGACCGCGATCGTGCTGCCGCACGATCAATCGTTCGCCGAGAAAATGCGGTACGCAAGTGCTCAGCCGTAAGAGTGATGTTAGGGTTGGCCGTTTCGGCAGCGAGTAGGCAAAGTGCCTTGACAGATAACGGGAACGTGTTCTAATTCTCGGCATGCGCAGATTTGACGGTCGCCGTGTGATGGTGACGGGAGCGGGTTCCGGCATCGGTCAGGGCATCGCCTTGCGACTACTCGATGAGGGGGCGCAGCTGGTCGCGGCCGATATCGATGTTGCCGGATTGACGGTTACCTCGGAGAAAGCGGGCGAGGAAGCCGAACGATTGCGAACGATCGAGGTCGATATCGCCGCCCTGGAATCGGTGCGCGCGCTGACCGAACAGGCGCTCGAGTTTCTCGGCGGCTTGGACGTGCTGGTGAACGCGGCGGGCATTCTGCGGCCTGCGCGGACTCATGAGATGCCGCTAGAGGTGTGGAATCAGGTGATCGCGGTGAATCTTACCGGCACCTTCTTGATGACCCAGGCCGCATTGCCCGCACTGCTGGACACCGGACGTGGGGTGGTGGTCAATATCTCTTCGACCGCGGCCGTCAGCGCGGCGCCCTACCTCGCGTCCTACGCGGCGTCCAAGGGCGGCGTGAACGCCTTTACCCACGCCATAGCGCTGGAGTACGCCAAACAGGGGTTGCGCGCGGTGAATATTGTTCCTGCGGGCATCACTAGCGGCATTACGACGAAGTCCATTCTGGATCAGCCCGAAGGGTTCGATCCACAGCTGTTCTCTCGGATGACCGGGTGGCTGAATCACGGGGCGCTGGGCACTCCGGAGGATATCGCCGGGGTGGTCGCCATGGTGGCCTCGGACGAAGGACGTTATATGACCGGCACCGAGATCCGGGTCGACGGCGGCACGCTGATGTAGTCGGCTTGGTGTCGCGACCGGAAAGAATGAAAGACGACCGCAGTGTACCGACCATTGATGATCCTCGCGGTCGGAGTGCTGGCGCTGCTGCCGGGAGTGCCCGCCTCGGCAACAGGACAATGGGGGCCGCTCGCGCCGCCCAATCCTTTTCTTGGGCCCGAAGGCACCGCGACCATGCACGGTGACGCGGGTTCTTCGGACGTCACCCCGCTCGCTGGACCAGGCACGCGCGCCATGGCGCTAGGCGCCTACCCGCTGGCCTCCGCATGCCCGACGTTGCTGGAAGGATCGGACGGCCTCGTGGTCGCGCTGTGTACCGCGATCGTAGGCCGGACGCCGACAGTGCATCTACTCGACCCTGCGGTTCCGGGACCATTGCTGACCTCATCGGCCGTATTGCCGTTGGCCAAGGGCAGTTTGCTCGGTGGGGTGTATGCCTACCTCGATGCCGACGATCGGCTGGTGGTCGTGGATGGGAACAACCACTTGCTCCGGGTGCGGCACGTACGTGACTCGGCGGGACAATGGCGGCTGATCAGCGAAGAATCCGCAGACCTCGGCACCATTATCCCCACTGGGGACAATGTGACCGGGCTCGTTCCGGATTGGTCGGGCAATATCTGGTTCGCGACCGGCCGGGGAACAGTAGGGTTTGTCGCACCGAACGGGCGAATCGCAGTGGTGACTTTGCCGACCGGAGAGCGGGTGGCGAACAGCATTTCTGCGGCTGCGAGCGGGCGGATCGCGGTGGCGACTACCCACGCGCTGTATGAGCTGCGTGCCGCCACGTCCGGTGTTCCCGAGATTTTGTGGCGCGCGGTCTACGACAGAGGGACCGCGCGTAAGCCGGGACAGCTCAGCTGGGGCACGGGCTCGACACCCACCTATTTCGGACCGGAGACCAGTGCCGACTATGTGACCATTGTCGATAACGCCGACGGGCGGGTACAGGTCCTGGTGTTCCGTTCCGGCACCGGGCGGTTGGTGTGTGCGGTACCAGTGCTCCCCGACGGTGCCGGGGGTAGCGAGAATTCGCCAGTCGCGATCGGCCGTTCGGTGTTTGTGGCGAGCACCTATGGCTATCCGTATCCAGCGCTACCCGATGGCGCGGGACCTGCGGTGCCGCCGAGTGCACCGTTCACCGGTGGGATGGCGCGGATAGATGTGGTCGGTACGGAATGCAGGCCGATGTGGCACAACAGCGTACGTAGCGCGGCTGTGCCACGTTTATCCACTGCTGATAACGCGCTCTACACCATCACTCGCGTCGGGCTCGATCACACCACGCCTTTCGACGGTTACGCGTTCACTGTCCTGGACCCGGATACCGGTGCGGTCACTGCGTCCGTGCCATTGTCAGGCACCATCATCGACGATCCGCTGCAGACCGTGCCGTTGATTACGCGTAACGGCCGGATCCTCCAGGGTACGGTCACCGGGATTCTGCGCGTTGGTTGAACGCAGGGCAAGCCGATCCTCTCGCATGAGCTAGGTCACGGAACCATCACAGGAGAGCTCACGGCGAGACCGTGCTGCCCGTTCCGCGAGGTTTCAGCCGCTGGATCGGTTCATTGAGGTGAAGATCACACTTCTGTGCTCGATTGCGGCCTGGGTGCCGAACGAGGCGAGATAGGGGGCTGAGTGGAAGCTATTCCTCGGCTGGTTAATCGAATTATGGCGAGGTGTTGACCCGTCTTTATTCAGTTGATCTGTGTGCCCATCATGTTTATTTGGTCAAAAACAAACTTATAGTCTCTTTTCCTGGGTCGACAGTCGGCAACCGTGCACTCCTGTGGACGAGCGTGCAGGTAGGAGCATATTGAGGCGAGTTGTAACGGGTGTCATCGATCCGCATGGCTATCGTCGCGTTCTGTACTCGATCGTATTCTCGGCGCGGATTCGAGGTTGCGATGAAGAGTTGTCGAACGGGCGTGATTCGTCCGGAAATCCGGCGCCAGGTTGGCTGGATATGTTAGCTGGCAAGGAATTGAAAGGGGGAGCAATCGGGGGTTGCTGGTGTGCTGCCTGGTTCGCTCGACCGCAGCGGGGAGGGTTGCGTATGGGTAACGATTGTGTAGAGTCTAAGGTAACGCTGACCGCAGCTAGAGTGGGACTCGCTGCGGTCAGCGCAACTCAAATGGGGGTATGGAGAACCATCTGTGACACGGCTTAGCTGCCTGCTGCCCAAGGAGTCGGCGTCTGCACTGTGCTGAATGTTAGCTGTCCTGTGATGCTGTGTTGGGCTCTGTGATGCTGTGTTGGGCGCCCAACTGCTAGGAACTCCCGCACCGCTGCTCCAGTGCCCTGCGGCGGCCTGTTCCGAAGACAGGCCTGTTCCGAAGACATAGGTCAGAACTCGGGAGCATGCGCATAGCGGTTTTCCGTAACGGCCTCGACCTGTCCGAGATTCCAGTTGACCGGGTGAGCACTGTATTGGAATTGCCTTGGGCGGCAAAGATTTTCTACGGTGTGCTGCCGGATTCCGTTGGTTGCGCTGCTGCACATGAGCTTTGGTTAGCGCGGGCTATGGCGGGGTGCGATCAGTGGCCAGGTGGGAGTTCACGGCGGTCGGCCTCTGGCAGTTCGGGGCGCCGGAGGTCCGGCAATTCGTCGCTGCGGGGCTGCGGGGGCAGAGCATAGCCAGCGGTGCTGGTCGGCGGGATCGCGGCGTAGCCCGAGGCCGGTGGGGTCGGATAGTTCGAATCGACAACGGTGGATGCGATGTGTCTGGCATGCGCGGTCTCGGGAGAGCCATGCTGGAGTCGATGCTCACCCTGTGCATTCGCCTGCTGCGGATGCGCCACGTGTCCGTCGACAGTGACCTTGCGGGTGCGCCGCAGGGTGAAGGTGATCTCCTCGACTTCTTCGAATGCCTGCCGTGCGGTGCGTAGCGGGTGCGTCGCGGTATCGATGGCGTTGGCGACGAACGATGGAACCAGTGGTCGGATGAAGCGCGCCGCGGTATCGGTGAACGGTATCGCGCCGATCAGCGGCAGCTCGAGGCCACCATCGCTCTGGGACGGTGTGGTCGCGGGTGCGGGTGCGTTTGTGGGTAGGTGTGGCGTTACCTCATGCGGCATGGCGCTGTCCTTTCGATCGTCGGCCGTGGCGGCAAGCTCGGGGCTGCGCTGCGGTTCGGTGATACCGATCTCGATACCTCCGATGGCCGCGATGATCCGGGTGCGCTGTCGCTCCCGGTCGATAGCCGTGTCCGCCGCTGCGGCGAGGCGCGCGGCGGTAAGTTGTTGTTCGGAGCGCAGGGCTTCGGTCTCGGTGCGCACTCGCGCCTGCTCGATCGCGATGGCTGCGTCGGCTTCGCGTTCGGCTCTGTCGCGTACAGTATGCGCTGCGTTGTGCCGATCGAATGAGGTCTCCCCACGCCACCAGCGCAGTGCCAGCGGCAGCAAGGCCAGCATAACGAAGGCCACGATTATCAGGCCACGTTGCGGCAATGCCGCGCGCGAGGTGTAGTCGTTCATCGCCTGCCAGCGCGTGCCGAGTCCGCGGTCGGCGTTGTCGAAGGCGGCGGTCCTCGCCGCGGTGAGGGCGTTCTGGTCGTCGATGATCTGGAGGTCGGCCGCAGCTACTCGTTTTCGCGCCATGGCGAGCTGCCTGCGCGCGTCATCGAGCATGTCGTTGGCTGTCCGTTCTTCTGGGCCACGGCCGGGCACACCGGTGATCTTCGTCTGCGGGCACTCAGGTGTCGGGTTGTACTCGCAGCGCGCGACCACCAGCGCGCGGTCGCTAGCAGTCTGTGCCTCGGTGATCGTCTGCTCTAGCGCGGTTCGGTCGTTCTTCGCTCGGTCCAGCTCGCTCTGCGCCGCGACGACGCGTGGAGCCGAGTCGACCGACCGTTGCGCCTGTTCGTCCAGCATGCGATCAATCGACCCACTGAAGAGCACGATCGCGGCGAGCTCGGCGAGTAATACACCGGTCAGCACGGCTACCGCGATGCGAGCGATCAGTCCGAGCCGATCCAGTTCTCCACTCAGCTGTGCTGTAGCCAGTGCGCGTGCGAGCGCGCCGATCAGTACCATGACCACAAGCCCCGTGGCCAGCGCGGCCCAGAGCGGCCAGGTACCGGCCGAGGCAATGGCGAGCGCGGCGACCACGCCGGAGATTGTCGTGAACAGCAGCACGGCTGCGCCGGTGAGGACGTAACCGGCACGCTCATGACGATTGGTGACAGCACTGGCCCGGCCCCCGCCGAGCCAGGTGAACAAGCCGGTGACGGTCATCGGAAGGCACATCCTCTATGTCCCAGGTGCTTTTCGCGGGCGCGACTGAACTGTCACAGCTTCGTTATGACAGCGTGACAGGCGGCCGGGGGACCCTGCGAGCAGAGGCGCCCGGATGTGTCCAGATTCACAAGGCATTCTATGTTGTGCGGAGTCTATGTTGTGCGGAGTGTCGTGGTGAACAGCGCATAAACTGGCGCGGTGATTCGTTTCCACGCAAGACATGCCGATGGGAGCGATACCGGAATGTTCTTGTCTGCACGGTGCCTTGGCATCGGTCCTCTTGGCAGTGCTGGTCATGCGGTCGGTTGATTCGGACGCCGCCCCGGCTAGCGGCTCGCTGGACTCGCTGATCTCGCTGCTGGCCGAGCGTCTGGATACTGCCGACGCGGTGGCGGCGGTGAAGTGGACGACCGGCGATCGCGGCATCGAGCCCGCCATCGCCGACCTCGCCCGTGAGGACGAGGTCTACGACATGGTCACGCGTCTCGGTAGTGGCGATGATCTGCCGGAGATCTGGGTGCGTCAGGTCTTCTTCGGTCAAATCGAGGCGAACAAGACGGTGCAGCGTGGACTGATGCTGCGGTGGCGCCTCGATCGCGCCGAGGCGCCGGTCGATTCTGTTGATCTCGCATCCGTCCGTTCGACCATCGACAGGATGAATATCCAGATTCTCGGTCAGCTTCGCGCAGGCTGGGACGAGCTGACCGCACCGGATTGTGTGGAGCAGTTGGCGCGCAGTGTCTTCAGTATGTTCGCTACTGGCTGGGGCGATGCCCTACATAGGGTCGCGCTGGTACGTGCGGCGATTGCTCTCTGCCCGGCCTAGCTGGGTCGCCTAGGGGGCCGGTATCGCGGGAGTGTGTTCAGTGCCACTTCCATATTGTTTGCTAAATTTTTGCCACATGTCATAACGGGAAAAGAATCCGGACGGTCGGATCACATCTCTGGCATGTCACGACGCGTTAGTAGAAATCTCATCAGCTCTATTGTCGGGTTAACCACAATCGTCTGGTTTGCCGGACTCGGAGTAGGGGAAACCCTCCTCGATGCAGGTGAGAGCGGGTTCTGATCTTTGTGTGGAGGTTTCGGGCCAGCTTCTCGGGCCGGTTTCGGCAGCTGGCACCGAGTGCCATAGGGATCGATCCTGAGGTACTGGCTGCTTTACACTAGTCAGCGCGCACACGTGGAGGACCGCATGAAGAAGCCCAGCTAGACATGGTTATTAGTGCAACCTAAGTTGGTTGGGGCCTGGACCTGACTTATCGTTTGCTCTTGCGCCGAACACAGAATGTTCGGCGACATCGCCCGCTCGGGCAGCCCTAGCCGGTGCTCAGCGGAGCGGGCGGGCACCTGCCCGGAGGTGAGGATCGTGTTAGTGATTCGTTACCGAAGGGCGCCCACTACGTCACAGAAGCGGGTGGAAAAACTGCAGACCTGACTGCACGCCGAAGACCATCAACGCAGCTGGCTTCGGAACGTACGGGCGCAGTCTTGTACGGAGGCGTTCGAAAGGCAGTTTCTTCGAAGGCCGACTTTTTTGAAGGCAGAGGCATGACGCAACTTCCTGGCCACAGGTCACCTGGACCCATCGGGCTCTACGACCCGGCGAACGAGCACGACGCTTGCGGCGTCGCATTCGTCGTCGACATGCACGGCCGCCGCAGCCGCGACATCGTCGACAAGGCCATTACGGCTTTGTTGAATCTGGAGCACCGCGGTGCCGCGGGCGCCGAGCCCAACAGTGGAGATGGTGCGGGGATCCTGATTCAGATTCCTGACCGCTTCTTCCGCGCCATCGTGGATTTCGAGTTGCCACCGGAGGGCTCCTATGCCTCCGGTATCGCCTTCCTGCCGCAGGCTCGCCGGGAAGCCGCACGCGCTGCTTACGGCGTGGAGAAGATCGTCAAGGAAGAGGGCCTGGAGGTCCTCGGCTGGCGCGAGGTACCGATCGACGAGTCGTCGCTCGGTGCGTTGTCGCGTGATGCCATGCCGAGTTTCCGGCAGATCTTCATCGCCTCGCCGAGGAACGCCGCCGAGTCGTTGTCGGACATGGATCTGGAGCGTCGCGCCTACGTGGTGCGCAAGCGGGTCGAGCACGAGCTCGGTTCGGCCGGTGCGGGCAGGGGTGCGGTCGGCAGGGAGTCGGTTTACTTTCCGAGTCTGTCCGGGCAGACCTTCGTCTATAAGGGCATGTTCACCACACCGCAGCTGCGGGCGTTCTACCTGGACCTGCAGGACTCCAGGATGGAGAGCGCACTGGGCATCGTGCATTCCCGGTTCTCCACCAATACCTTCCCCTCGTGGCCGCTGGCGCACCCGTTCCGCCGGGTGGCGCACAACGGTGAGATCAACACCGTCACCGGCAACGAGAACTGGATGCGCGCCCGTGAGGCGCTGCTGCGCAGTGATATCTTCGGCATCGACTCCGCGGGCAAGAACCGACTGGACAAGATCTTCCCCGTCTGCACCCCTGGGGCGAGCGATACGGCTCGGTTCGACGAGGTGCTCGAGTTGTTGCATCTCGGCGGTCGCAGTTTGCCGCACGCCGTGCTGATGATGATTCCTGAAGCGTGGGAGCGCAACGAGAACATGGACCCGCAGAGGCGGGCCTTCTACGAATACCACTCGATGCTGATGGAGCCGTGGGACGGCCCTGCGTCGGTGTGCTTCACCGATGGCACTGTCGTCGGTGCCGTGCTCGACCGGAACGGCCTGCGCCCCAGCCGTATTTGGGTGACCGACGACGGCTTGGTCGTGATGGCTTCCGAGGTCGGTGTGCTGGACATCGACCCATCCACGGTGGTCCAGAAGACACGCCTGCAGCCAGGTCGGATGTTCCTGGTCGACACCGTCCAGGGCCGCATCGTCGGTGACGAGGAGATCAAATCTCAGCTCGCTGCCGAATATCCGTACCAGCAATGGCTGGACCAGGGCGTCTCCCGTCTCATCGACTTACCCGATCGTCCGCATGTGCACATGTCGCACGATCGCGTGCTGATCCGTCAGCAGATCTTCGGATACACCACCGAGGAACTCAACCTGCTGATCTCGCCGATGGCCAAGACCGGCGGCGAAGCGCTCGGCTCGATGGGCACCGACACTCCTATCGCGGTGTTGTCCGCCCGTCCGCGCCTGCTGTTCGACTACTTCTCACAGCTGTTCGCGCAGGTCACCAACCCGCCGCTGGATGCGATACGGGAAGAGGTGGTCACCAGCCTCAAACGTAATATCGGTCCAGAGGCTGATCTGTTACATCCGGGACCGGAGTCTTGTAAGCAGATCGCGCTGGAGCAGCCGATCCTGGACAACGACGAGCTGGCCAAGCTCGTGCACATCAACGACGACGGTTCGCATCCCGAGCTGCGCTCGGTGGTGGTGCGCGGCCTGTACTCGGTGAGGAAGGGCGGAAGAGGCCTACGCAAGGCGCTGGAGGCGATCAACACCCAGGTGTCGGCCGCCATCGACGGCGGAGCGCGGATCATCGTGCTGTCCGACCGGGAGTCCAACGAGAAACTGGCGCCGATCCCGTCGTTGTTGCTGACTTCTTCGGTGCACCATCATCTGGTCCGCGAACGCACTCGTACCATGGTCGGTCTTGTCGTGGAGGCCGGTGACGCTCGCGAGGTGCATCATATGGCCACCCTGGTCGGTTTCGGTGCTGCCGCGATCAACCCGTACATGGCCTTCGAGACCATCGAGGACATGCTCGAGCGCGGCGCTCTGGCGATACCGGGCAGTACCGGCGATCCAGCCACCGACTACCGCAAGGCGGTCGCGAACTACAACAAAGCCGCGGGCAAGGGTGTGCTGAAAGTGATGTCCAAGATGGGCATCTCCACCTTGGCCTCCTATAACGGGGCCCACCTTTTCCAGGTGATCGGTCTGTCGCAGGATTTGGTGGACGAGTACTTCACCGGTCTGCGCTCGCACCTGGACGGCATCGGTTTGGACGAGATCGCCGACGAGGTCGCCGCTCGGCACCGCGTCGCCTTCCTGGAGAACCGCAACGAGCGCGCGCATCGTGAACTCGAGGTCGGTGGTGAGTACCAGTGGCGGCGCGAGGGCGAGTACCACCTGTTCAATCCGGACACCGTCTTCAAGTTGCAGCACGCTACCCGCTCCGGTCAGTACTCGATTTTCAAGGAGTACACCAAGCTGGTCGATGACCAATCCGAACGGCTCGCGGCGCTGCGAGGTCTGTTCAAGTTCAAGGACAAGGCGCGCACCCCGATTTCGATCGAGGAGGTCGAGCCTGCCACGGAGATCGTGAAACGGTTCTCGACCGGCGCGATGAGCTACGGTTCTATCTCGGCCGAAGCACATGAGACCTTGGCGATCGCGATGAACCGCCTCGGTGGCCGGTCGAATTCGGGTGAAGGCGGCGAGTCCCCGGCACGTTTCGAGCCGGAGGAGAACGGCGACTGGCGCCGTAGCGCGATCAAACAGGTGGCTTCGGGGCGGTTCGGCGTGACTGCGCACTACCTGACCAACTGCACCGATATCCAGATCAAAATGGCCCAAGGAGCCAAGCCGGGTGAGGGTGGCCAACTTCCGGCGCACAAGGTGTACCCGTGGGTCGCGGAAGTGCGACATTCCACGCCTGGTGTCGGTTTGATCTCGCCGCCGCCGCACCACGACATCTACTCGATCGAGGATCTGGCGCAGCTGATCCATGATCTGAAGAACGCGAACCCGCAGGCGAGAATCCACGTGAAGCTGGTCGCCGAACCGGGCGTCGGCACCGTCGCGGCAGGAGTTTCCAAGGCACACGCCGACGTCGTGCTGATCTCTGGTCACGACGGCGGTACTGGCGCTTCGCCACTGACCTCACTCAAGCATGCGGGCGGTCCCTGGGAGCTCGGTTTGGCCGAGACCCAGCAGACGTTGTTGCTCAACGGATTGCGCGATCGCATCGTGGTGCAGGTCGATGGACAGATGAAAACCGGCCGGGACGTGATGATCGCCGCGCTGCTCGGTGCCGAGGAGTACGGCTTCGCCACCGCGCCACTGGTGGTTTCGGGCTGCGTCATGATGCGTGTCTGCCACCTCGACACCTGTCCGGTCGGTATCGCGACGCAGAATCCGGTATTGCGTGAACGTTTCACCGGTAAGCCGGAATTCGTCGAGAACTTCTTCCTGTACATCGCGGAAGAGGTCAGGGAATTGTTGGCGCAGCTGGGTTTCCGCACGTTGGACGAGGCCATCGGCCGGGTCGACTTGCTGGACACCTCGCGCGCCAAACAACATTGGAAGGCAAGCAAGCTGGATCTGTCGCCTATCCTGGACGACGTCGAGACGGCGTTCATGTATCAAGACCGCCGCTGTACCAAGGTGCAGGACCACGGCTTGGACAAGGCGCTGGATCAGCAGCTGATCGCGCAGAGCCGCGATGCGCTGGAGCGGGGTCAGGCGGTGAAATTCGAAACCAAGATCACGAATGTGAATCGCACCGTCGGCACTATGCTCGGTCACGAGGTAACCAAGCTCTACGGCGGCGCGGGCTTGCCCGACGACACTATCGACATCACCTTCACCGGGTCGGCGGGCAACAGTTTCGGCGCTTTCGTGCCTGCGGGCATCACGCTGCGGGTGCAGGGTGACGCGAATGATTACGTTGGCAAGGGCCTTTCCGGTGGTCGTCTCGTGGTGTGTCCGTCGTTGAACGCGCCCGACGAATTCGTCGCGGAACGCAACATCATCGCGGGCAATGTGATCCTGTTCGGCGCCACCAGTGGGCAGGTGTTCCTCAGCGGGGTTGTCGGTGAGCGGTTCGCAGTACGTAACTCTGGTGCCACTGCGGTGGTGGAGGGTGTGGGTGACCACGGCTGCGAGTACATGACGGGTGGTCGTGTGGTCATCCTCGGGGAGACCGGCCGTAACTTCGGCGCGGGCATGTCCGGCGGTATGGCGTTCGTCTTCGACCCGAGCGGCACCTTCGCCGCGAGGCTCAATCCTGAGCAGGTGAATGCGCTGGAGCCGCTCTCCGGCGACGATTTCACCTGGCTGCACGACATCATCAACCAGCATCGTGATCAGACGGGTTCCCCTGTCGCCGATCGCATTCTGAGCGATTGGTCGCAGCAGGTGAACCATTTCGTCAAGGTCATGCCGCGCGAATACAAGAAGGTTCTGCTCGCTATCTCCGAGGCTGAGAAGAGCGGCAAGGATGTAGACGAAGCGATTATGGAGGCCGCTCGTGGCTGACCCCCAAGGTTTTCTGAAGCACACCGCACGGGAACTGCCCAAGCGGCGTCCGGTACCGCTGCGTCTGATGGACTGGAAAGAAGTCTACGAGGAGAAATTCTCCCACCAGACGCTGCGGTCTCAGGCCAGTCGGTGCATGGACTGTGGTATCCCGTTCTGTCACAACGGTTGTCCACTCGGGAATCTGATTCCCGAGTGGAACGACCTGGTTTACAAGGACCGGTGGCGGGAAAGTATCGACCGACTGCACGCGACCAACAACTTCCCGGAGTTCACCGGGCGATTGTGTCCCGCACCGTGTGAGGCGTCCTGTGTGCTCGGCATCAATCAGGATCCGGTCACGATCAAGCAGGTCGAGGTCGAGATCATCGAAAACGCCTTCGACGAGGGTTGGGTGACCCCGGTCTACCCGACCCGCATCACCGGCAAGAAGGTCGCTATCGTCGGCTCCGGCCCGGCCGGTCTGGCAGCGGCCCAGCAGCTGACCCGGGCCGGGCACACTGTGACCGTGTTCGAGCGGGCTGACCGGATCGGTGGTCTGCTGCGTTACGGCATCCCGGAATTCAAGATGGAGAAGCGCTTCATCGACCGCAGACTCGCGCAGATGGAAGCCGAGGGCACCATCTTCAAGACTGGGGTGAATGTGGGCGTCGATATCACTGCCGAGCAGTTGCGTGAGCAATTCGACGCGATCGTGCTCGCCGGTGGCGCCACGCAGGCGCGTGATCTGCCGATCCCTGGTCGTGACCTGGACGGTATCCATCAGGCAATGGAGTTCTTGCCCTGGGCTAACAGGGTGCAGCTCGGCGACGATGTCGCCGACGCCGATGGTTTGCCGCCCGTCCATGCCAAGGATAAGAAGGTGGTCATCATCGGCGGCGGAGACACCGGCGCCGACTGCCTCGGCACGTCGCACCGGCAGGGTGCGGCCAGTGTGCACCAGTTCGAAATCATGCCTCGTCCACCACAGGAGCGGGCCGCATCGACACCGTGGCCGACCTATCCGCTGATGTACCGGGTTTCCTCGGCCCACGAGGAGGGGGGTGAGCGGGTGTTCTCGGTGAATACTGAGCGTTTTGTCGGCAAGGACGGCAAGGTGACCGGTTTGGAGGCGCATGAGGTCACGATGGTCAATGGCCGTTTCGAGAAGGTCGAAGGCACCGACTTCACCCTCGAAGCCGACCTCGTGCTGTTGGCCATGGGCTTTGTCGGTCCCGAGAAGCCTGGCTTGCTCACCGAGCTCGGTGTCGGCTACGACCAGCGCGGTAATGTGCAGCGCGATAAGCATTGGGCAACCAATGTTCCCGGCGTCTTCGTCGCAGGTGATATGGGTCGCGGGCAATCGCTCATCGTCTGGGCCATCGCCGAGGGACGTGCCGCCGCAGCAGGCGTAGATCAGTATCTGGAGGGAGAGACCGCCCTCCCAGCTCCCGTCACCCCCGTCATGGTGGCTCAGCGCTAGTTCGCCTTATCCCACCGAAGCAGGAAGCGCGGGCGCCTACGGACGAACTCGTTCCTTAGGCGCCTGTCGCGTACTCGACCGCGTCTTCGGTCCGCACCGTTCCTGCACCTGCTCGGCCATCGCATGGATGAATCACTGCGGGATAAGTCATTGCTGGAATCCGATATAGCGCAAGTTCTTATGGCATCGTGTCGATTGTGGTCCTATCCTGATTTCCGGCGTGCTGCTGATCGTGGATGCGGTGGGAAGTCGGCTTATCGGCTGGGCGATATGCGTTCACCCGGCGTGTACTGGAGCGACATCCGGTACATCCAGTATTGACGCGGCGTTCAGTGGGAAGTTCGACGGATAAGGGTGCGGCAGGATGCAGTGGAAGAAAGTCGTCGCGGCTGTGGGTGCGGCCGCGACAGTGATGTCCGGTGTGGCGACCTCTGGTTCGGTTTTCGGTAGCGGAGTGGCGCACGCGGCCCCCGGATGCCCGAGCCTGTATGTGGTGGCGATCCCGGGCACCTGGGAGACCGGGCATGACAAGACGCCGCGGCCGGGGATGCTGTCAGGTGTCACTCGAGGATTACCGTCTTCCGCGAAGGTTGATTACGTGACCTATGCCGCGACTGCCTTCCCTTGGGAGGGGGAGGTCTACGGTCGATCGAAGAAAGAAGCTGTTGACAACGCACGCGGCCTGATCGCGAGCATGGCGCGGCGGTGTGGTGCGACTAAGATCGCGCTTGTCGGCTACAGCCAGGGCGCGGATGCTGCCGGAGACCTCGCCGCCGAGATCGGTACTGGTTTCGGCGTCGTGCCGCCCGAACGTATCGCCGGTGTCGGCTTGATCTCCGATCCCCGTCGTTCGGCCAGCGATACCCAGGTCGGCCCGATCGCGCCTGGTGCGGGTGCCGGCGGCCCCCGGATCGGTGGCTTCGGTCGGATCAGTGATCGCACGCGCACCATTTGCGCGGTCAACGATCTGTACTGCGCGACCGCGAGTAACGATTACATCACGCGCTTCGCCGGATTCCTTGCCCAGGCATCGGCCGCGAATCCGTCTAATATGTGGCGCTATCAGATCGAGGCGGAGAACATTGTCAGGGACTTGATGGCTCACGGTGGTATCCCTACGCTGCAGGCCCAGCTGACCGATTCGGCGAACCGGCGGCGAGTCAAGGAGATCGAGAACTTCTACATGTCACAGGCGCACACGCGCTACGGCAGCTACTCGGTGGGCGGTGGCTACACCGCTATCTCCTGGATGCACCATTGGATCGCGGGAATGGCCTGAGTCATCGCCGAATCCAGAAGGCCACCTCCGAACAGGAGGTGGCCTTCGATTTTCTTGCACGGTAGATTTGAACTAGCCCGACCCGGTCGGCGGCAAGAGCGGCGACATTCCAGGGGTGTCGAGTCGGTATCGGGCTTCGTCGGGTCGGAATGCGGCCGCGTCGGGCCTGTCGAGGCAGCGGCGGCGGTCGGGCCTGTCGAGGCAGCGGCGGTATCCGTGGTCTCCTGGGGCAGGGACTGATCGCTCGAAGTCGACGGTGGTTACCGCCTGATTCGAGTCGGTCATGTCGGAAGAAGTTTCGGCCGAGGCAGTCGAGGCGAAAGCTGTCAGCGGGAAGACGATCAGCACGCTCGCCGCAGCTACCTGAGCGAGCCGCCGCAGTGGCATAGTCATTGTGGAGAGCGACATGGAAATCCTTTCTCGGAACACAAGCAACCGATGTGTGAGGCTTACTGGTGCTATCCAAGTTCCTGTCGCTGGGACAAGGCTGCGATCATCCTGGCAGTCGACTGTGAATGGTCAGGTTCGTGCTGCGATATTACGCGGCAAAAGATCCCACACATGTCCGTTCTCATTTACGGTGGCGACCGTGCGGCGACCTTTGCGGGAGAACAGGATTCGGGTGATGGAGCAGTAGTCGACGGGAAAGGTCAACGGTCGCTCCAGCCCGAGAATCTCCTGCAACAGCACGTTGATCACCCCACCGTGTGCAAACGCGATGACAGTGTCGGTCGGCTCGGCGGCTGCGACGATACCGGACACGGCGGTGCGTACCCTGTATGTGAAGGCATTCTCATCGATCTGCACGGGGAAATGACCGGACTTGATTCGCTCGGCGATGTCTCGCAATTCTGCGATATTCCGTAATTTTGTAATTTCCTGTAATCCTGGGATGTCCCGAAACTCTGCTTTGGCGTCCTCGATAGGAATGTAGGCGGGCAGGTCGCGATCGTATTCGGCGAGTTCGTCGACGATCTCGACATCGAGCCCCAATTGTACGGCGGTCGGTGCCGCCGTTTCTCGCGCCCTGCGCTGTGGGCTGCTCACTACACGGGCAATCCGGTGTTGTGCGAGCGCGGCGGGCACTCGTTCGGCCTGCACTATTCCCACAGGGGCCAGTCGTGGATCGGCTGGCCCGGCTGGATTCAGTTCCAGGATCGGCTGAGCGTGGCGAACGAGGATCAACTGCACCCACCCAACTCTGCCCGATCTCTGGCAACCGGTGCTATTCGGATCCTGTGTCGAGCTCGCTTGTGGTTCGTCTGAACTGCCGCACCGGATTCAGTGCGGTTTCACCAGTGGGAACGGCAGCGTTTCGCGAATGCCACGCCCGGTGATCATCATGACAACTCGATCCACACCTATCCCGAGCCCGCCGGTGGGCGGCATCGCGTGCTCGAGAGCCTGGAGGAATTCTTTGTCGAGTTCCATCGCTTCCGGATCGCCGTTGGCCGCAAGCAGCGATTGCTCGGTGAGCCTGCGTCGCTGCTCGACCGGATCGGTGAGTTCACTGTAGGCAGTGCCGAGCTCGATACCCCACGCGACCAGATCCCAGCGCTCGGCCACCCCGGCGATACTGCGATGTTGCCTCGCCAGCGGGGACACCGAGGTGGGGAAGTCGATGTAGAACGTGGGTTCGGTGGTGCGGGACTCGACCAGGTGTTCGTATAACTCCAGCACCAGCTGCCCGGCGTCCCAGTTGTGCTGATAAGGCATGTCGGCTTTATCACACAGCTCGCGCAATTCTTCGACCGTGACCTCTGGGGTGATCGTGGCGCCGATCGCCTCGGATACCGCACCGTGTACCGTCTGGACCCGCCATTCGCCGGAGATATCCACCTCCACGAACGTGCCGTCCCCTTGGGGGCGCAATACCACCATCGCACCATTAGCCGCGATCGCGGCGTGCTGGATCAGCCGGCGGCAGATATGCATCATGCGTTCATAGTCGCTGTGCGCCGCATACGCCTCGAGGATGGTGAACTCGGGGTTGTGGCTGAAGTCGGCCCCTTCATTGCGGAAGGCGCGCCCGATCTCGAACACTTTCTCCATGCCGCCGACGCACAATCGCTTCAGATACAACTCGGGTGCGATACGCAGGTACAAGTCGAGGTCATAGGCATTGATGTGGGTGGCGAACGGTGTCGCGTTGGCGCCACCGTGTACTTGATGCAGAATCGGTGTCTCCACCTCCAGGTATCCCCAGGCGTTCAGTGAGTCCCGCAGCGAACGCACCACCGCACTGCGCTTGACGAGTACCTCGCGGACATCGATGGTGACCGCCATGTCGACGTAGCGCTGCCGCACTCTGGCTTCGGGATCGGACAGCCCTTTCCATTTGTCCGGCAGCGGATGCAGGCATTTGCCCAGCATCCGCCAATCCGCCGCGAGCAGGGACAACTCACCACGTCTGCTGTGTCCGATCCGGCCGCTCACCTCGATCAGATCGCCGAGGTCGAAGAACTCGCCGAACTCAGCGCTGCGTTGGACGCCGATCCGGTCGCGATCGATGATCAGCTGGATGTCGTCAGTCCAGTCCCGGATCACCGCGAAGATCACGCCGCCGTAGTCGCGGATACGTAATAGCCTGCCGCAGATCCGTACCGTGGTCCCCGATGGGGAACGTCGCGCCTCGGCGATGGTGTGCGTCGGCGGATAGGCCATCGGGTAGGCGTCGGTACCAGAAGCAGTCAGGCGCGCAAGCTTGTTCATGCGCACCCGCACCTGTTCAGGCCTGCGCTGATGCGGTTGTATGTCGCCGAACGCGACGATATCCGGCGGGCTGCCGTCGGTATGCAGGCCTGCCACGGATACGGGCACCGAGGTGCGCACACCGGTGTGTGTCATTGCAGCGGATCGCTTGCCGAACCGAGGGAGGAACCCCTCGGCCAATGCGCTGGCGACCGCCACTCGCGGCAATTGCCTGCGTTCTTCGAAAAGAAAGAATCGGGGTACCCAGTGCGGCTGGTACTTGATGTTCGAACGGTACAGCGCCTCCAGCTGCCACCAGCGAGAAAAGAACAGCAGGACACCGCGCCACAGCCGCAATACGGGGCCGGCTCCGATCCGGCCACCCTCCTCGAATACCGAGCGGAATACGGCGAAATTCAATGACACTTTGGTAATGCCGTACTGCTCGGAGCGCAATGCCAGCTGGGAGATCAGCAGTTCCATCACTCCGTTCGGGCCCTGCGGATCGCGCCGCATCAGCTCCAGGGAGGCACCGACGCGACCCCACGGAACCAGCGACAGCATGCCGAGCACCTGCTCGTGCTGGTCGATTGCTTCGACCAGCAAGCAGTCGCCATCCAGCGGATCGCCCAATCTACCCAGTGCCATGGAGAATCCGCGCTCGGTCTCGGTGTCACGCCAGGCGTCCGCGCGGGCGACGATCCGGGAGAACTCCTCGACAGGGATATCACGGTGCCACCGGATGCGGACGTCGACGCCGAGTTTGCGGAGTCGATTCGCGGCCTGACGCACCGGCTTCCGTTCCGGCCCTGCCAGAGAGAAGTTCCTGGTGTCCAGGATCGCCTCGTCACCGAGGCGCAGCGCGGAAAGTCCCGCCCGCCGATACGCTGTCGCGCCGAGTTCGCTCGCGCCCATGACTGCGGGGGCCCAGCCGAACCGATCGGCCAGACGCAACCAGGCATCGATCGCCTGTGGCCAGGCTTCACGGATGCCGATCGGATCACCACTGGCCAGGCAGACGCCGAGCTCGACCCGATAGGTCACCGCGGCCTTACCGCTCGGTGCGAATACCACTGCTTTGTCGCGGCGGGTGGCGAAGTAACCGAGCGAATCCGCTATGTCCGAGCGTTCCACCAGTCCGCGAATCGCGGACTCATCCGTCCCGGTCATCGCATTCGCCGCATGCTGTGAGCGCAGCAGGATGATTACCGCGGCCAGCAGGGCGATCGCGCCGAACAGACCGAGCAGAAGGTCGACGAACGCAGGCGGTTTTCCGTCGAAATGCTCATTGTCCGCCAGCACCGCCGCAGTCACCCGATAAACTGCCCAGCCGGGGCGTTGCACTCCTGGTGGCAGGCTACCGGGGAACAGCTCCACTAGGCCCCAGCCGAGGAGCGTGCCGAAAGTGAGGCCGCCGAGCAGGGTGCCGAGCGCCTTCCGGCCCGCACCGCGGCGCACCTTGGTGTAGAACTCCGGCCATGCCGAGATGAGCACCCCGATCACCATGAGGTGGAGCACCATGGCCACCAACGCGTGGATATTTCCCCGTCCGGCGAAGGTGACTCCGTTGATCACCGTGTAGCTCGTGAGGTAGCCGAGTAGCAGCAACCAGGCGATTCGCTTGCGGCTGGCGATCGCGCCTGCCAGCAGGCCGACGACCAGTGCCCACATCAGATTGGTATCCGGTGCGTCGAAGTAGTAGCCATCGATGTAGTGGCGCGGCACGTGGGTTATGAAACGTAGCCCTGGTGAAAGGCTCCACAAGAAGCACAGCACTGCGAACACACCGAGTGTCAGTCCCGCGATATGCGGTACTTCGGACAGCCGCCCATGCCCCCGGTGCGGTACCGGCGGAATCGGCTTCTCCGCAGAGAGTTCGGTATCGAGATGCTGGGCTTGCGTGGACGTCACGGAACCAGTGTGTATGCAGCTGTCTCGAACATGCCATGCCGCGACGCGGCGTGTTCGCTGCGCCCGCCCCCGGCGCGTTGTGCTCCGGGAACGAACATGCGGACTGGCGGGGTTCTCAGTTGCTCTCGGATTGCCGATATCTGAGGGCAGTGTTCGGTGGGTTCAGCGGAGGGAGTATTTATTACCTCATGTCAGAACCAGTCGATGTGCCGATCGATGACGATGTCATTCGGCTCGGTCAGTTCCTGAAGCTGGCCGACCTGATCGAATCCGGCTCAGAAGCAAAGACAGTGATCGCCGCGGGCTTGGTGCGGGTGAACGACGAGATCGAACTCCGCCGAGGGCGGCAGTTGCATCGCGGCGACGTGGTCGCTCTCGCCGGTCACAGGGCCAGGGTTTCCGACTGAGCGCACTATCCGCGATGGACCCGGACACACGCGATGGACCCGGACACAATGGACCCGGCCACATCGGTATAAGTGAGTGAGGTGCCGCCGAATCGGTTCAGTCTTCGGCGCGTACGACGATACCGTCGGGATCGCTGTAGAGCATATCGCCGGGAACAAAGGTTACACCGCCGAATTCGACCGGAATATCACGATCGCCGTTGCCGGTCTGCGTGCTCTTGCGCGGGTTGGTGCCCAGTGCCTTGATACCGATGTCCAGAGTGTGCAGAATGGCGGAGTCGCGGACCGCGCCATTGACGATGACACCTGCCCAGCCGTTCTCGACACCACGCCCAGCGATGATGTCGCCGACCAGCGCGGTGTGCACGCTCGCGCCGCCGTCGACCACCAGTACCTTGCCTTCTCCCGGTTCGCCGAGCGTCTGCTTCACCAGCAGATTGTCCTGGAAGCAGCGGATGGTGACGATACGTCCGGAGAACGCCGTCCGCCGGCCGAACTGAATGAACTGCGTGTCGCAGCTGCGGATCTCCTGGCCGATCTCATCGGCCAGGTCCGCGGTGGCGATTGTATTCTGCGCTTCGATCACTGTGGCCATTGTGCCCGTGCCCGCTGCCACGTGGCTCAGTGCCCCCTCCAGCCGAGCCGGCATTGGCCGACATTGTCGCCGGCATTGGCCGACATTGTCACTGCATCATCGCGCTGACCACGAAATTCTCCCGCGTGTGTTCGCCGGCTCACGTCCTGATTGTGTGATCCGCCGCGCGATCGGCGCTATCGATGTCCGTAGCGCAGTTCGTACAGGTCTCTGTCGTGTTCGGAGATCTTGCCGTGGTCGATCAACCCTGGATTCAGGCCGTGCTGGACCAGCCGGAAGCGGCGCCAGACATAACTGAGCGAGACCGTGAAGATGACCAGCGGAACGATCATCAGCACAACCAACCCGAGCTTCAGGGGCAGCGGTCCGGGGAACAGCAGCACCAGGGGTAGCGGACCAGGGAACAGTAGCATCAGGGCGAAGAACGGGATGCTCGGTCCGAGAAACCGAACGAGATATCGCTCCACGGCTCCGTGCCCGACGAGGTCGTGGATGACCCACTCGTGCAGCTCCTCGGGGAGCTCGCGGCCCAGATCATAGGCGATCCGCTGCCTTATCGTGGGGGTTCTCATGCATCAAGGCTATGCCTGTGCGACAAATCTCCGCTAGGACCGGGTGCTATGGAAAGCGGAGATCTGGGTGATCAGGTTATGGGTGGTGTGCTGCACCGCGATCTTCACGAACGGCTCGATAGTCCTGCCGAGAGCCCGTCCAGCCAGGCCACCCGGCACCCGATAGTCCACGATCGCGTCGATAGTGCACAGTGCTTCGTTTTTGGCATGGAAGAGGAAAGTGGATTCGATCTCGAAACCCTTGATCGATTTCACCCCGATGGCGTAGTTCTGCTCCCACCGGATCACCTCGATTCGTGACTTCAGCGCGGCGGGTCCCAGCTTCATGTTCCCGTCGAAGGTAGCGCCGACGCCTTCGGTCTGTTCGCACACCGGGGTGAAGGACTGTACGCCGTGGAGGAAATGCGGCAAATTCTGATAGTCGTTCACGTATAGGAACGCGGACTCTGCGGATGCGGCACAATCCTCGACGATTTTCACTTCGGTCATATCGAAACAGTAACCGGGACAACACGGCTCTGTTTCACGCGGTGATGGCTAGCGTCGCGGCGAGCCCGAAAGCCACTGCCATCACCGCGACCTCTATGACCGCCCGGCGCAGCGACCCTTCGGCGCTCATTCTGTGGTCGGCCGCCCGCAATACCCAGGTGCGCCGCCACCACCAGCCTAGCCCGAGCAATCCCAGCAGTACTACGGTCTTCGCGAGCAGGATTCTGCCGTAGCCGGTGGTGGTGAGCGAGGAGATCCCGCCTAGGCGGATCAGCCCATTCAGCAGTCCCGTCACCGCTACCGTGGCCACCAGAGGTAACGCGACCGTCGAATATCGCGGCAGCGCGTCCGCCCACCCGCCGCGCGTCCGCACCACCAAGGTCAGCGCGATCAGCAGCCCGAACCAGACTGCCGCCGCCAGTGCATGCACTGCTGCGAGCACCGAGCCGAACAGCTGTTGGGACATATGACCGGTGATCGGACGCAAGGCCAGCGCGACCGCTGTGAAGACTAGTACCAGGTCGGTCGAGGCGGATTCTGGTCGACGGAAGGCCAGCGCCGACCCACCGGCCACTATCGCCACTCCGGCTAGAATCGCGATTCCGACCTGGCCACTACTGACATGGACGAGATAGGTACCGAATTCGCTCGCGCCGAGTTCGTATACCGGAACGCCGACCACGTGGGCCGCCTCGAAGATCAGCGTGCCGAACTCGGCGATGGCCCAAAGCCCGGCGACTGCCGCAAGCAGGCGCCACGGCGTTCGCAATCGTGGTGCCACCCGTGATAGCGCGGCCAGCCCGAGTGCGGTCGACCCGGCACCATCGGCTGTCGCCCGGATCGCGGCCTCTGTGGGCAGCGGTCCGGGCAGGGTCAGGACCCAGGCGAGTGCTACACCGACCAGTCCGGTCGGCACGGCCAGCAGTGCCGACCATGGTGTCCGGGCGGTGGCCCGTCGCGTGCTGGTCCGGCGACAGATTCTCGCGGGCTTCACCGCTTAGAACTGCGGCTCCTGCCGCCGAACAATGCGAACGCGAGTCCACCGCCGAAGAGCACGATCGCTCCACCGACGAACACCCATAGTGAAACCCCATCTGAACTGTTCGAACTATCGTTTTCCTTCGCGTTCAGCTTGGGGCCGGGCACGCCGTCACCCGGCTTACTGAGCGTGAAGTGTAGTTTGCCGCTGACCGGATGACCGTCGGCCGAAGTCACCCGGTACGCGATGGTGTACTCACCGACCGGGCCCAGATCACCGACGGCGATGCTGACCGTCTTGCCCGCGACAACTGGTTCCCCCTTGGACCACAGGCTGTCGTCCGGGCCGACCACAGTGAGCGCCGGGAAATTGGGCTGCAGTTCTTCGTTGAACGTGACACTGGCCCGTGCCGGACCGGTTTCGATCGTCGCGTTGTTCTCCGGGACACTCCCGACGGCGGCGGAATGCGCGGAGGCGACTCCCGCTGTGACAATGCCGACCCCGAGCAGAAATAGGCTCGCCGCGATGGCGGTGAACAGGCGACGAACCAGGGAAGGTGTCGTCCGGGCACGGTGCGCGGACCTGGTATGTCGTCGAGCCGGGCGTGCGAGCGGCTGGGCCTGTCGAGCTCGAGCCCATGGGGCTGGTGCACGGCCGTGATCCGGTTCGGCGATTATCGGGCTGTGGCGTCCGGCCGGTGCCGTCTCCGGGATGGTCGACTCGGCGCTACCGTGAGTGTGCGGAGGCAACCCTGGATCGGCGACCGCCATGTCGACGGAGCGGAGAATCGAGCTGTGCATGCTGAAGCCTTCTATCCGGTCGGAACGGTAGTTGTCAGCGCACGCCGAGCCGGGCCAGGATGTCGGCCTCGATCCCGGAAAGCTCATGGGAGATCGACGTATGCACGGCACGACGGCGGTTGGCGGGTATCTGGTCGGCAGTACGAAGGGCGACGGTCAGGCTGCCGAGGCGCTCCTCGGTCACCGCGACGAACTTCTGGGCCTCCCCTTTGCCGTCCTGTGTGCCTACCTTTTCCAATGCCGCTTCCGCGTTCGTGATCCTGACCTGGAGCTTGGCGCCGTGCCCGGTGAAGTCGCCGAGTTGGTCGACGCCGATACCGAGTCGCTGGGCGCGATGAGTGTCGAGTCGGCCGCGAAGGAATGTCGCGCCACGGTAGGCGAGCGGGGCCAGCACCGGAATCAGCACGCGGACCACACCGAGATATTTCTTGACCTGACTCGGGCTGAACCGATCACGTTCGGCTTTGGCCGCGACCTTCAGCGAGGCTTTCTCTTCCGCTTGGAGCGCCGCAATCTGTGCCTTGGCGACCTTGCGCTGGGTGCGTGTCTCGGCGCGACGGGCTTTGCGGTCGTTCTTCGCGGCGAGTTTGGCCTCGATCGTGGCCTTGTGCTTGAGGGCTTTCGCTGCGGCCCTGCGGTTCGGTCGCCGCTTGCGCTTCGTGAACAACCCCATCGAAGGCCCTCCGTCAGGTTGGTTTCGTGGCAGTGTGATGCCAGGTAGGCTCGTCCGCCCATGTCACATGGTTTGCCGATACCTTATAGGGTTGCTGTGGGCCATGGGACGGGTAGTGCTGTCTGCAACCGTCTTGTGGTCCACGATTGGTGGAATTGTCAGGGTAGGGGCCCATACTGCATAGCGTGGATTCGGACATCGGTGACCAGGATGGTCGTAAGCGTAACGGGGCGGCCGTGGATCGGCCCGTCGATGCGCCGACTGCTTTCATCGATGCCAGGGCGTTGATCGGTTGCCGCCATCGCCTACGTCTGGATGCAGCGCATCCAGACGCGTTGGCGGGCACTTTCGAGGACGCGGGCGTACGTCAGCGCAGGGATGCCGCGGCCGCGCACCGCATCAGGGTGCGTGACACGCTGGTCTCGGCCGCTCCCGATGCCTGGGTGGTGATCGACCAGGAACTTCGCGCCACCGCGCGAGCCGAGGCGACGATGCGCGCGTGCGAGGCGGGGGCGCGGCATATCTGGGGTGGTCTGCTGCCACAGGAACCGGACACGGGCAGGCGTGGCGGTGCGGAGATTCTGCTGCGCGACACCGACCGCGGCGGCTATATCCCGATTATCGTGGTGAATCACAAGGTGACCGACTCGCGCAGGCCCGAGCCCGCCAGCTTCCATCCCACCACTTCGGACCCCTACCACTGGGATCCGCGACCGGATCGACGCCGCAAGCTGCGCCAGCAGCCCCGTGACCAGCAGCGTCTGGCTCACCTGTACCGAATGCTGCAGCGCCATGGCCTGGCCAGTCCCAGCTTGACCGGCGGGGTGATCGGTTATGACTTCGATTGCATCCTGGTGTACGACCTGGCGCTGCTGCTGTCCGACTATGACCAGCGCTACGCCGATCGAATCGCCGTAGTGCGAGGTGAGCTGCCGACTGTGCCGTCCAAGGTGCCAGAGTGCAGGCAATGTCCGTGGTGGGCGCGTCGGAGTGAAGTGCAGGGTTGCGAGGGCTGGTTGGTCGAACACCGCGATGTCAGTCTGGTGGCGCCCGGCTCGCGCGCCGGGGTGCTGCGCGGGCACGGCATCGAGACGATCGATGAGCTCGCGGCTTGGACTGGACCCGATCCCGAGGACTGGCATTACGGCCCGTTCGATGAGGCTGTGGTCACTGCGCGCGCGTGGATCGCTGGGGTGCCGCTGGTGCGTCGGGTAGAGCACGTGCGGGTGCACCGGGCCGATGTCGAGGTGGATGTCGATCTGGAAAGTTTCCAAGAGCATGGTGCCTATCTGTGGGGGACGTTGTTGCACGGCGTATACCGCCCCTTTGTGACCTGGGATCCGTTACCTACTGAGGATGAGGGACGTTCCTTCGGCGAGTTCTGGACGTGGCTGATGGCTGTACGCGCCGAGGCGACCGCAGCGGGGAAAACGTTTGCCGCCTATTGCTATTCGCGCACCGCTGAGGACAAATGGTTGTACGAGTCCGCACGCCGGTTCTCGGGCAGGCCCGGTATACCGACCGTGGAGCAGGTGTGCGCGTTTGTGGACGGGCCGCAATGGGTGGACATCTTCCAGGCCGTTTCCGATCAGTTCATCTGCCCGAACGGCAAAGGACTGAAGAAAATCGCCCCGGTCGCCGGATTCACCTGGCGCGATCCCGAAGCGAGCGGCGAAGCATCGATGAGCTGGTATCGGCGCGCGGTCGGCTACGACAACGCGCCCGATATGACGCAGCGTACCCGGTTGTTGGAGTACAACGAGGACGATGTTCGCGCCACACAAGTGCTGCGTGAATGGATGACAACCCGCGCTGATGCGGAGGTTGTTGGTCTCGCCGATTTCTGTCGTCGTAGTATCACGACGTGACAGAGCATGTCGAACAACTCGAGTTCCAGGCGGAGACGCATCAGCTGCTCGATCTGATGATTCATTCGGTCTACTCCAACAAGGACACTTTCCTTCGGGAGCTGATCTCGAATTCCTCCGACGCGCTGGACAAACTGCGACTGGAGTCCTTCCGGGACAAAGATCTGCATGTCGATACCTCCGACCTGCATATTGAGCTGGAGGTCGACAAGGACAACCGGGTCCTGACCATCCGGGACAATGGCATCGGTATGTCGCGCGCCGAGGTGGTCGATTTGATCGGCACCCTTGCCAAATCCGGTACCGCCGAGCTGCGCGATAAGCTGAACGAGGCCAGAAGCGCCGCGGCGGGCGTTGTGGATACCGCCGAGCTGATCGGTCAATTCGGTATCGGCTTCTACTCGACCTTCATGGTCGCCGACAAGGTCATTCTGACCACCCGACGTGCGGGAGAGACCACCGGCACCCGGTGGGAATCGGCCGCAGGCAGCTCCACCTACACGATCGAAGAACTCGATGAGGTCCCGCAGGGTACTTCGGTCGCGCTCCAGCTCAAGCCGGTTGATGAGGAGGATCACCTTTTCGACTACACCTTGGAATGGAAGCTGCGGGAGATCGTCAAGAAGTACTCCGACTTCATCGCTTGGCCGATCCGCATGCAGGTCGAGCGGACGGTCACCGAAGGCGAGGGTGAGGAGGCGAAAGAGACCAAGATCCTCGAGGACGAGACTCTCAACTCCATGAAAGCGTTGTGGACCCGCCCGAAGAGCGAGGTCTCCGACGAGGAGTACAAGGAGTTCTACAAGCATGTCAGCCACGGGTGGGACGATCCGCTGGAGATCATTCCGCTGAAGGCTGAGGGCACGTTCGAATATCAGGCGCTGTTGTTCATCCCCACGCACGCGCCGTTCGATCTGTTCGCCCGCGAGCACAAGCGTGGTGTGCAGCTCTATGTCAAACGGGTGTTCATCATGGACAACTGCGAAGAGCTGATGCCGGAATACCTGCGTTTCGTCAAGGGCGTGGTGGACGCGCAGGACTTGTCGCTCAATGTCTCCAGGGAGATCCTGCAGCAAGACCGGCAGATCCAGCTGATCCGCAAGCGCCTGGTGAAGAAGGTGCTGTCCACGGTCAAGGACATGCAAGCCAGGCAGGACGCCGACCTGGCGGATGCGGATAAGGCGGAGTCGGAAGAGAAGGCGGGTGCGACCGCTTACCAGAACTTCTGGAAGGAGTTCGGTCGTGTCCTCAAGGAGGGCCTGCTCTCGGACTTCGACAACCGCGAGACCATCCTGCAGGTCTGCTCGTTCGTCTCGACGAATTCCGAGAGCGAACTGACTACGCTCGCCCAGTACCTGGAGCGCATGCCGGAGGAGCAGGACAAGATCTACTACATGACCGGCGAGTCCCGGCAGCAGATCGAGAGCTCCCCGCATCTGGAGGCGTTCAAGGCCAAGGGACGCGAGGTGCTGATCCTGACCGACCCGGTCGACGAAATGTGGGTCGGGTCTGTGCCCGAATTCGAAGGCAAGCCGTTCCAGTCCATCGCCAAGGGCGAGGTCGATCTGGAGACCGAAGAGGAGAAGAAAGCCTCCGAGGAGCTGCGCGAGCAGCAGAGCAAAGACTTCGCCGATGTGCTGGCCTGGTTGGGCAAGATGCTGGAAAGCAGCGTCAAGGAGGTGCGCCTGACCAACCGGCTCACCACTTCCCCGGCCTGTCTGGTCGGTGACACCTTCGACTTCACGCCGACGCTGGAGCGGATGTACCGGGCCTCGGGCCAGGTGTTGCCGGAGAGTAAGCGGATTCTGGAACTCAATCCGACCCACCCGCTGGTCACCGGCCTGCGCGATGCGTACGCGGACAAGAAGCAGGAGGCCGACGCGGGTACCGCGACCGAGCTGTCGGAAACCGCTGAACTGCTCTACGGCACCGCAGTGCTCGCCGAGGGCAGCGAGCTGAAGGATCCAGCGCATTTCGCACATATCCTCACCGATCGGCTCACCCGCACATTGTGAGTTGTCGCGACCGGAGGACTCTTGGTGGACGTCCTCCGGTCGCCGGTGGGTGGTCCTAGACCTGGTTTCGGCCATTCTGCCGTTACAGTGGCTGCTAGGTGTGGCCTATTCGCGAGGCTGGGAACTTGTCCCGGTGTGGCGCGGTTGGATGGATGCCGGAAAGGATCTCCAGAACATGTCCAGAAATCCGCTTGCCGTCGCTGAGCCATGGGATCTCGTCGCCGACGGTTATGCCGAGTTCGCGGCTATTATCATGCAACCGTTCGCGGCCCGCGCGCTCGAGTTCGTCTCATTGACGCCCACTTCACAGATCGTGGATGTCGCCGCAGGGCCCGGCACACTCAGCCTGCTGGCCGCCAAGCAGGTCGCGCTGGTCGAAGCCATCGATTTCTCCGAGTCGATGATCACGCGACTGAAGAAGGACTCCGTCGCGGCCGGGCTGACCAATATCCAGGCGCAGCTGGGAGATGGACAGAACTTGCCATTCGAATCGGATCGGTTCGACGCCGGGTTCTCGATGTTCGGACTGATGTTCTTCCCAGAGCGGTCCAAAGGGTTCGCGGAGTTGTTCCGGGTGTTGCGGCCGGGTGGTACAGCGGTGGTGTCGAGCTGGGCCCCGGTCGCGGACTCGCCGCTGATGCGGATGATGTTCGATGCCTTGGTCGCTGCCGATCCGAGTATTCCGGAGCCGCAGCCCAACTTTCTGAGTCTGGAGAATCCGGAACTTTTCGAATCCGAGATGCGAGGCGCGGGCTTCGAAGCCATTTCGATTCAGCGGCATTCGATCGCGCTCAGCTTCGTGGGTCCGGAGGAGCTATGGGAGGCCATGGTGCGCAGCAGCGCGCCGCTGGAACTCATGCGGCAGAGTGTTGGTCCGGAGGTATGGGCCGAACGCGCCACACTGATGCGGGAGTTCCTCACCGAGAAGTACCGGCCGAATTCTCCACTGTCCACCACCGCGTATCTCGGCATCGGACACAAGCCGTTGGGTTGAGTGCCTGCCGCGCGTACTCCTTCCTGAGAAGGAGCACGCGCGGCAGCAACTTCTGGGCCCGCAACTTCTGGGCCCGCGACTACCGAGGGGCCATGCGCAGCGCGCCGTCCATCCGGATGGTCTCGCCATTGAGGTAGTCGTGCTCGACGATGTACTGCGATAGTTGCGCGTATTCGTCCGGGCGGCCCAAGCGAGACGGGAAGGGCACCCCAGCCTCTAGTCCCTTGCGGTACTCCTCGGTGACGCCGGCGAGCATCGGGGTATCTATGATGCCGGGGGCGATCGTATTCACCCGGATGCCGAACTGTGCCAGGTCACGGGCAGCCGGAATGGTCATGCCGTGCACGCCGCCTTTGGAAGCCGAGTAGGCGATCTGGCCGATCTGGCCTTCGAATGCGGCAACCGACGCAGTGTTGATGATGACGCCGCGCTGGCCATACTCGTCCACGGCTTCGGTCTTGGCCATAGCGTCGGCGGCCAGCCGCATGACGTTGAAGGTACCGAGCAGGTTCACCGTGATGACGGTACGGAACAGTTCCAGGTCGTGCGGGCCGTTCTTGGACAGAATGCGGCCCGCCCAGCCGACGCCGGCGCAATTGACCGCTATCCGCAGCGGTGCGCCGGACTCGGTAACTTGTGCGATGGCCGCGCTGACCTCGTCGCCATTGGTGACGTCGGCCGGAACGAGGGTGACGCCCGCGGGGACATTGTCGCCTGCCCGCTCGATAGACTGCGGTACATCGAGTCCGAAGACGGTGGCGCCCGCCTCGGCGAAACGTTTGGCGGTGGCGGCGCCTAGGCCCGATGCCGCTCCGGTAACTATGGCGGCGGAACCCGAAATCTCCACGGTGGTCCTCTCGTTGGTGACAGCCGATCGGCTTTTCGTCAATGGCACCCTAACCGGTGCTCGACGAGTGGGCTTGTTCGGAAGGAGCCGGGTGTGCGCCGATCGAGTTGTCGACATGCTTTGTCGCAGAGATCAACCATCGAGTCGCTCGGGCATCCGACCGACTACGGCCGAAACAGGTTCCGTAAGGGTCTGCCTTTCGTCGGGAATGGGCTGTTCGAGTTCGGCAGTCCGGCGCAGCAGTAGTACGCCGAGGGCCGTCATCGGCGCGGCGACGGCCGCTAACGCGACCATCGGCCCGGTCAGCGCGGGTGCGAGGGCACTGAGCAGGGTTGCCGCGCCCAAGTGGAGAAAGATCAGCCCTGAACCGATGCCGATAGCGCGTTCGGGTAGGTGCTTGCCGATCAGGATGCCTGCCGCGAGAGCGAGTGCGTCGGCGGCGACCATACCGATGGTCGAGCCGAGCCATACGCAGGCCCAGTTGTAGTCGGTGGCTAGTGCGGCGGTCGCGAACATGGTTCGATCGCCCAGTTCGGCGAGCAGAAATGCGGACAGTACTACGAAGAAGGGCGCACTCGTGGTTTTCGGTGTTTTCGGTCGTGGTTCGTCGTCTCTGGGACCGAAATGCTCGCGCAAGGTCCACAGGCCGACGGCGAGAAAGGTGATCGCGGCGAGCACCGTGATCGCACGGGTTGGCAGTGCCGAGCCGAGGAAATGTCCGACGGCAACCGAGATGATGTGCACGGCGGCCGTGGCGGTCGCGATCCCACCCAGTACCACCCACCAGCGGTAACGCAGTGCGAATGTCAATGCCATGAGCTGGGATTTGTCGCCCAGCTCAGCGAGGAAGACGATACCGATACTCAGCGCTATGGTGGCGATCATATGTGACTGCTCCCGGGTCTCCGGCCTGCCGACCGGAGTTACGGGTAGCCTCCGGCCGACAACGAAATAGCTGTTCAGGCCGAAGGTCTCGCCCACCGGCCGAATGCCGGTTCGCGCAGCCGGACCCGTGGCGGATGACGCCGTGGGTCAGTATGTCGACCACGCGATTGGGGGCTACTCCCCTTCGCTGCTGGCAACTTTACTCCAACGAACCGTCGCTGCCAACCTTTCATAATTGAAATCGCAATGCGCACAATAATTTTGGTGATCCGCAGGAGGGAATTCGGCTAGCCGTATCCAGTAGGTAGGAATGCCTTATCACAAAGCTGGCAAATCCTCGCCGACTACTCGGGAGCTCCGGTGTCTCGCCGACGTCTTCGCTGATGCGTGCGCCGCGGCGAGCACGGATTGTCGTAGCAGGTAGTCGCGTAAGAGCGGGAAATCCGCGAACCTTGGTCAGGCTTGTCGATCTGCCTGGGCGCAGGGTGACTCGATTGTCCGGTTCAGTTCGAATCGTTATGGTGGTGGTTCGAAGGGGCGGGGCTCGGCGCTGTCCCGGTGGTCGTGCGGCGCGCGTCGAGGAGGGGTGCGATGCGGGGCAATCGAGTGCTGATGCCGGTGTTGAGTGCGCTGGTGCTGGTAGCCGGATGCGGGACCTCGGGTGAGGGAGAGGCTGGGTCGGTGGATGCTACGGCGAGTGGGACCGCGCTCGCGGAGCAGGCGCCCTCTGGGTTCGATCCGTGCACGGATATCCCGAAGTCGGTGCTGGCTTCTGAACGGTTGTGGGTGACTGGTCCGCCTGACAACGCTGATTACAACGGCAGTGGTGGGATCGAGTGGCGAGGTTGTGGTTGGTCCGCGCCGAACAGTTACGCGGTCGGGATCACGACGACCAATCTCACGGTTGAGCGGGTGCGGGCGAATCCCAAGCTGACTATCCGGGATGAGTATGTCATTGATGGGCGGGCGGCGATCGCCACCAATGTCGCCGGTCGTAGCAATCCCCGTTCGGTGTGCAGGCTGAATGTGGAGATGCGTGGCGGGAGTCTGGAGTTCTCTCTGGACAATCCCGATTCGAATCGGGAGACCGGGCATCTGGATACGTGTGTGCTGGCGCGTGGGCTGGCGGAGAAGGTGGTCCCGTTGATTCCGCATGGCGTCTGATCGGCGCGAGAACCATTCGCACTCGGACGAGGGGGGGTACGACATGCATAGTCAGGCTCGGAGACGGTGGCGCGGCGTGGCCACGCAGGGCTTCGTTCAGACTGGAAGGGGTACGGCATGAGTGGCGAGAAGCCATTGCGGGATCTGCTCACCGAGGCTCAGGAGGGGCGGTTGTCGGTGCGTTTCGGGGGACCGGGCCGGGGGCGGTGCGGGTGGACGCCGAGGAGTTCGCCGCTATCGAACGTGACTGCGAATCGTTCAAGAACCTGATCCGACAACTTCAGCGGATAGCCACGGATATTGCCGACCGTGAGGTGTGGGGCTTGGGGGAGAACACCGTGGAGCTGACCTCGGCGCAGACGTTGGTGCGTCGACTCCGGGAGAAGGCCCAGGGTTCGGAAAACAGTGTGCACGCGGTGCTCGAGCAGCATTATCAGGTTGTCGACGACCTGCAGCAGTTGCATCGCCTGATCGCGCGGCGATACCAGGCCACCGATGCCGAGTTCGCCGCTCGCTACGGCGAACTCATGTCTCGGCCACCTGGGACTGGCGCCCCCGGCGGACCGAGCATCCCGCAAGAGCTGGTATAGCGATCCGCACCGGATACGAGTCACAGCAGGTGAATCATGGACTTCGAGAACCCGCAGATCGCACAGCCGGAATCTCCGCACGGCTTCCGGCATACGCAGATCAATGCCGCCTTCAACCCGTTGCGGCCCATCGACAATGCCTTGGAAGCGGCCAACCAGTACGGGCAGATCGCGCAGAAGTGGCGTCAAGGTGTGGAGGATTTCGCCGCCCGTATTCGCCGCTCCAGCACCGCGGCCTGGGATGGTCGGGCCGCTGAGGCGTCGCGCGAGGCGATCGGC
>NZ_JBWSOR010000014.1:0-93473 GCF_056629435.1 Nocardia sp. TBRC8007
GCGTACTTACCTGACGACCTTCCACAACAGCTGATCATGTCAAGCGCTGCCGTAAACGCCAGTTCCAAAGCTGGTATGGCCATCGGTTGCTTCGATGAGGCTGTGGCTCAGCTGCCCCTACCGGAGATCATCGTCCGGCCGATCATCCGTCGCGAAGCCCGTAGTACTTCTGCCCTCGAGGGCACGTATGCCTCATTCGAGACACAACAGAACGTCGGATAACCCGGACTTTTCTCGGCAAATTGCAGCGAAACATCGTCCGCGTTATCAGTGGCGACACTCCAGATGCTGGGATATTCGCCCGCATCAAGTCACCATCGGTGCTCGGTATTGTCCGATCGAGGAGGCGCGGTTCGTGCCATGTCCTCCCGGTGATCAGCTCGCCGCTGGTGTCGAGACCGAAGCTCGACAAGGCCTACACCAGATCTGCAACCTGCTCGGTGTCTGTGATGAGTTGGTGGCCGGGGTCCGGTCCAAGCGGAAGGGCTCCGCCGTCGAAGTCGCGGAATTCTTGATCGGTTGCCCAATCATCGACGTGAGGACCATGGCTGCGCTGACGAACGTCACGTTCCAAGCTGCGAACCTCGTCGTCAAGAATTTTGTGGAGGACGGCATATTTCAAGAGATGACAGGCCGACAGCAGCGGAAACTGTTCGCCTGTAGGGAGGTGCTACTCGCGCTCGAGAGTCCTCCGTTCTGAGCCTTGGCAACGGTATGCAGAGCGTACGCAGAAGCGTCGACTGTAGCCAACTCCGTCAATGTCCCTATCGACTGAACATGCTGGTAGATCATGCTTTGCCGTGGCGTCTCGATGGAATGAGCCGGGCCGGAGCCGATGTGTGCCCATAACTGCCATAGGGCAGGCATCAGCGCGGCACGATACCACGATACGCAGAGCGCCGAGGGACACACGACTCAGCGTATGCCCCTCGGCGCGTACTACCGCGCGAACAGCCGGAAGCGCTGGGTCAGCGCTCGGCGGAACCGGGCTCGCCGTCGCGATGCTGGCGGGATAGCCGCCAGAGAAACTCCGGGTCGTCGTCGGGTCCGATAACGCGTCTGCGCTGTGGTGAACGTGCTTGCGGGGCAGTGGGTCCAGTCCGCTCAGGGCTGAATGCCTTCCAGCACAACACCGCGATTGTCACCACTGCGATGAGTGCCAACAGGTACGTCACGTCGCTCACCTCCTACATACGAGGGTAGCCGCGGACATGGCTCCAGCGCACCGCAGGTACGAAATTCACCTGCGGTGCGCGTGGGTCCGAGTTATGCCGGACCCACGTGCCCTGCGATCAGCTTGCGGTCGCTTCGGTAGTCAGCGACTCGAGCAGTTGGAGTACTTCCGATTCACGAAACCGGCGGTGCCCGCCTGGTGTGCGCAACGAGCCGAGGCGTCCGGCATGAGCCCAGCGTGTCACGGTTTTTGGATCGACGTGGAACAGGGCCGCAACCTGGCCTGGAGTCAGCAGGGTGTCTTGGCCGCCGACGGTGATCGCAGTCATAGCAAACCTCTCCGTTCTCGACAGTTCCCTCATCAGATGGCGCCATCGTCGCACTGAAACCCCTAGGTACTCGAACTATCTACAGTTGGTAAAGCGGAGGTAATAGACAAAACGGATGTGCGCCTGCCCTCGGTCTTCGGGGGTACACCGGGGTGGGCAACAGCTTCGCATAGGCTGGTGGTTGTGCGTGAGGTAACTCCACCAGAAAGTGGCTCAGGACGGCAAACTGCTGGCGTAGGTCGTCGGCTGGTCCGGAATCTGGTGCTGTATATGGTCGCGAGGTTGGGACTAGTGGTTGCGCTCACCGCGGTGATCGTGCTGGCCGCGCAGTTGGTTTCGGTGGACGTACCCCTGGTGGTCGCGGCGCTGTTCGCACTGATCATTGCGATGCCGCTCTCGCTGACCCTGTTCAAGCGGCTGCGTGTCAAGGTCAACGAGGACATCGCCTTGGTCGACGCGCGCCGCCGCCACGACAAGGCCCAGCTACGGGCGCGGCTACGTGGAGAAGACTCGCAGAGCTCACCGGAGGGGCGGACATCTCCGTGAAATTCTGTGATCGCACCGCACCGCGGGCATGGGTAGACAACGCGGTGCGGATGATCGACGAGGATGCCCAGCGCAGCGCGGATACACATCTGCTGCGCTACCCGCTGCCCGTCGAATGGAACGTGCGGCTGTACCTCAAGGACGAGTCCACACACATCACCGGCAGTCTCAAGCACCGCCTGGCGCGCTCGTTGTTCCTGTATGCGATCTGTAACGGCTGGATCACCGAGGACACCACGGTGGTGGAAGCTTCCTCTGGTTCGACCGCGATCAGCGAGGCGTACTTCGCTAAGCTGCTCGGCCTCGACTTCATCGCAGTGATGCCGGCCAGCACGTCTCCACAGAAGATCGCACTGATCGAGGCGCAGGGTGGGCGTTGTCATTTCGTGCGGCACCCGCCGGATATGTACACCGAGGCTGCGCGGTTGGCGGTTGAATGCGGCGGACACTACATGGATCAGTTCACCCACGCCGAGCGCGCCACCGACTGGCGCGGCAACAACAACATCGCCGAATCGATTTTCCAGCAGATGGCATTGGAGACCAATCCGGTGCCGGAGTGGATCGTGGTCGGCGCGGGCACCGGCGGTACCAGTGCCACAATCGGCCGTTATATTCGATACCGCAAGCATGCGACGAAATTGGCCGTGGTCGATCCGGAGAACTCCGCCTTCTATGGTGGTTATGAGTTCGGTGATGCGTCGCATCAGACCGGTACACCCTCGCGGATCGAGGGGATCGGTCGTCCTAGAGTCGAGCCGTCCTTCGTCGGGCAGGTGGTGGATCGCATGTTCGAAGTGCCCGATGCGGCCTCCATCGCGACTGCCAGGCATGCGAGCGTGCGGCTCGGCCGACGAGTCGGCGGGTCGACCGGAACCAACCTGTGGGGTGTGTTCGCCCTCATTGCCGAGATGATCGCGGAGGGGCGGGGCGGCAGTGTGGTCACGCTGTTGTGCGACGGCGGGGATCGTTACACGGGAACATATTTCGATGACGAGTGGGTTGCTTCGCAAGGGTTGAGCCTTGTCGAGCCAGCTGCGGTCCTGGACAAATTTCTCGCGACAGGAAGCTGGGGCGCCTGACAGGTGGACATGTGCTGCCGCAGCTCGCTGCGTAGGGCAGCACATGTCGACCCAGCAGGCCTACCATAGGCCCATGCAGCTCGTGATTCGGTTGATCATCAACGCGGTAGCGATTTGGCTGGCCGCTGTCTGGGTCGACAAGATCGATATCATCACTCCCGAGGAGGGCAATGGTGCGAAGATTGTCGTTCTGCTCGCTGTAGCCGTAGTGTTCACCGCAGTGAACGCGCTGGTCAAGCCAATTGTCAAGCTGCTTTCACTACCGCTGGTGATCGTCACGCTCGGCCTTTTCCTACTCGTGGTCAACGCGCTCATGTTGTGGCTTACCGCGGAAATCACGGCATTGACTGAATATGGACTGCGTGTCGAGGGTTTCTGGGCAGCGGTGTTCGGCGGCATCATCGTCTCGATCGTCAACTGGGTACTCGGCGTCCTTGTTCCGGACGGCGACTAGGTTCCAGTGCGCTGGAAGCTAGTCGCAGACCGTGGCTACCCGAGTCCGAGCGCGAGGGAGGTGACTGCCGACCACAACAACAGAGACAAGCCCGAATCGCGCAGCGCGGGAATCAGTTCCAGCCCGTCTTTGCCGCTGCGTACCGGTGCGTTGGCACGTACAGCTAACGGAATGGCGATCAAGCCCACCAGTGCCAGCGGCGTGCGGACGAACAGTACCAGCGTCACGATAAAGGGCGCGATAAGAAGGACGAGGTGCAACGTGCGGGTACGGGAGTTGCCGAGTTTTACCGCGAGAGTGGACTTTCCGGAAGTGGTATCGGTCGGGATGTCGCGCAAATTGTTCGCGACGAGTACAGCGCTGGAAAACGCGCCCACCGCGCCCGCGAGTAGCGCGCCCACCCAGTCGATCCGGTTCACCTGTACGAACTGGGTGCCGAGTACGCCGACCAGTCCGAAGAAGACGAACACTGCCAGTTCGCCGAATCCGCTGTAGCCGTAGGGTTTACTTCCCCCGGTGTAATACCAGGCTCCAGCCAGGCAGGCCGCGCCGATGAGCAGTAGCCACCACGCACTGGTGGCGACGAGTATCAGCCCGAATATCGCTCCTGAGGTGAGGCTGGCGATCGCGGCATTGCGTACTGCGGCGGGCGTGGCCAATCGCTGGCCGACCAGTCGCAGCGGGCCGACTCGGACATCGTCGGTGCCGCGGATGCCGTCGGAGTAGTCGTTGGCGTAGTTCACGCCGATAACCAGCGCCAGCGAAACCAGGAGCGCGAGAATTGCTTTCCACCACACCGCACTGTCGATGGACATGGCGGCGCCGGTCCCGGCGAGCACGGGGGCGATCGCGTTCGGCAGAGTGCGTGGACGCGCACCCTCGATCCATTGTGCTGCAGTAGCCATATCCGCAGCTTAATGCGTGTGCGATAGTCAGGCCGGTTCGGCCGTCGCTGCCTCTTGCAACCGAGCCAGCCCGGTCTCGAAGTCGCGACCGATCAAGATATCCATCGGTACGAGTCTGCCGATCAACCCCATCAGACCGGACCGCTGTCCGGTCATTCGCCAGGTCACCTCGGTACCGGTTTCGACAGGATCCAGGACGAAGGTCACTTGGTTGGTGGCTTTCACCGGTTTCAGGAATTCCAGGCGCAGTTCGATCTCGCCTTGTGCACTGTCGATGATCTCTATATTTCCTGCCCCCGTCTTGCGGTTGCCGCTCCAAGAGTAGCGCGCACCGACACCGGAGTCCTTGCCCGAATAATCGCGTCGCATCTGCGGATCGCGGTCCTCCCATGGCGACCACTTGACCCACTCGTGGAAGTTGTTGATCAATGCGTGTACTCGTGCGGGCTCAGCCGTGATGACGGCGGAACGAACCACCTCGAACTCACTCATGGAGTCAGCTTATGCGACCGATCATCCGGAATCGCGGCATAGGAACCGTGTCGGTTGCGCGAGTGCGGAGAAGTGAATGTGTTCAGTATCGAACGACACGTGGTGATGCGTCGATTACACCGTTCACCATCAGGTTTCACACTATCGGCTGTTTGAGGTGACAGCAGGCGTTTCCGGTGCGGGAATTCGAGGAAGGGCAGCAGGCCACCGCAGGTGAACCGGGGTTGGGTCGATATCCGGATCATGCGGCGAGTCAAGGGCTATGCCAACCATACGGCGTCGCGGTGTGGATTCGAGCTGCACTCGTATGGCGCTTTCAGAACCGTTACCTTGAATCAGGGCCTGCGGTTTCGAGCCGGTGGCCGCGGCGCGGTCGGCTCAGCGCGCCGAGTTGTCGAGCAGGTATGCGCGTAGTCTGGCGCGATCCGGCTTGCCTGGTCCGCGCAGCGGGAACTCGTCGAGCACGGCCAGTTCACGAGGGGCGGCAGTGGCGTCCAGTTCGGTGACCACATGCTCGCGCAGTTCGGCCAGGCTCGGTGTCGCGCCCGCGGCGGGTATCACCGCGACAGCGACACGCTGCCCCAGACGTTCGTCCGGCAATCCGAGCACCACCACCTCGCTGATCGTCGGATGGTTGCTCAGCACCGCTTCGACTACCTGGGGGAGCACCAGCAGGCCACCGGTCACAATCGCCTCGTCGAGCCGTCCGGTGATGTTCAGCATGCCATTGTCGAGTGTGCCCGCGTCTTCGGTGCGGAACCAGCCCCGTTCGGCGAATGCGGGATGGTCGGGCTGATTGCGGTAGCCCGAGGCAATCACCACGCCGCCGAGAATTACCCGGCCGTTCTCGACACGTACCTCCGTGCCGTCCAGCGGTACGCCATCGTATACGCAGCCGCCGCAGGTCTCGCTCATGCCGTAGGTGCGCAGCACGGTGATGCCCGCGGCTCGTGCACGCTCATATACCGAGGGCGGAGTCGCTGCGCCACCGATGAGCACACCGTCGAGTTCGGCCAGTGCCGCGGTGGCGACCGGGGTGTCGAGTGCCTTGATCAACTGGGTTGGGACCAGTGAGGTGTACCGGCGTTCGCCGCGCATGCCGGCAATGGCGCCTGCCAGTGCTTCGGGCAGGAATCCGCCGGACACATCGAGCACAGTGGGCTCGGTGCCTGCCAGGATGCTCCGTAGCAAGACTTGGATGCCTGCGATGTGATGGATGGGCAGGGCCAGCAACCAGGTGCCGGGCCCGCCGAGCCGATCATGCGTCGCGGTGCCGCTGGCCCGCAAGGCCGTCGCACTGAGCATGGCGCCTTTCGGCACGCCTGTGGTACCAGACGTGGTTACCACCAAGGCGACTTCGTCGTCGATCGACTCGCCTGGCGACAAGGTGTCGCGCAGACGCCGAGTCTCGCGGCGGTCATTGGTGGGAATCGGCAGCCATGCGGCACCCTGCCCGTCCAGGGCCTCGCGCAGGTGTGGCATGACGTCCCCGACGCGGGATCCCGTGGGCATCGGCAAGGTACGCAGTGTCTTGCTCATGCTGTGCCTATCTTGACATGAGCGGGGCCTATCTTGACATGAGCGGGGCCCTGAGCGGTTATGCTGTGCTGCTGCCTTCGGGCCTGACCTCTCATGTCGTGCCCACGGCTCGCTCGCTGCGCTCCCTCACGTCAGGGATCGTGTCATGTTCGTGCCGCCGCCGTGCGGAACGGGGCGATGTACCGTGGTGGTGCGTGCGGGAAGCGGCCATCTGGACGGAACGGGGTTCAAGTACGGCAGGCATCGGTACTGCGATTCACTCATCGGACAGGGTACGGGCACGGTCGACCCGGATATAGATGGTCGAGCAGCAGCCCGAGCGTTATCGTCCTCGCCAGCATGCGTGTTGGCAACTCGACGAGCCTCGCCGAGTTGCCGAACAGCGCCGATATTACGTCGGTGACCAGCGTGAATCTCGGCGAATCGGATGTTCGGGCGGGATCTGGACGAAGACGATCGGTACACCGTCCGGGTCGTGTATCCACATTTCGAGTAGGCCCCATGGCTCCTCGACGGGGGCGCGGTCGATTGTGATGCCCTTGCTGGATAGTTCCGCGGCAGTCTCGGACAGATCGCGGACCTGGAGCCAGAGTGCCCCTTCGAACGCGGACGATCCACCTGATCCGCCGTAGCTCGTCACTTCGATCAGTGACTGGCCTGCGAAGAAGACGGTGCCACCGGGGTACTCCCGCGCGATAGCCAGCCCCAGCCTGTCGCGATAGAACTCGAGGGTGGCCGTGTAGTCATTGGGGCGTAAGATGATTCGGCTGCTGAGGATATCCATATCAGAAATGCCAGGGGTAGGGGGTCCAGTCCGGTGCGCGTTTCTGCAGGAACGCGTCGCGGCCTTCGATGGCTTCGTCGGTCATGTAGGCCATCCTGGTCGCTTCGCCGGCGAACATTTGCTGGCCGACCAATCCGTCGTCGAGCAAATTGAACGCGTACTTCAGCATGCGTTGCGCTTGCGGGGACTTGCCGTTGATATCAGAAGTCCATTCCAATGCGACGTCTTCCAGCTCGATGTGGTCGACGACCTTGTTCACCGCGCCCATCCGGTGCATCTCTTCGGCGGTGTAGGGGCGGCCGAGGAAGAAGATCTCGCGGGCGAATTTCTGCCCGACCAGTTTGGCCAGGTATGCACTGCCGTAACCACCGTCGAAGCTGCCCACATCGGCGTCGGTTTGCTTGAAGCGAGCGTATTCACGGCTGGCCAGAGTGAGATCGCAGACTACGTGCAGGCTGTGCCCACCACCCGCGGCCCAGCCGTTTACCAGTGCGATCACTACTTTGGGCATGAAGCGGATCAATCGTTGTACCTCGAGGATGTGTAGTCGGCCCGCTCGAGCTCGATCGACCGTGTCCGCGGTGTCGCCGCTGGCGTATTGGTATCCACTGCGTCCTCGGATGCGTTGGTCGCCGCCGGAGCAGAAGGCCCAGCCGCCGTCCTTGGGGCTGGGGCCGTTGCCGGTGAGCAATACCGCGCCCACATTCGGGGTCATCCTGGCATGGTCGAGGACTCGGTAGAGTTCGTCGACTGTATGCGGCCGGAATGCGTTGCGCACTTCCGGCCGGTCGAATGCGACTCGCACAGTGCCCTGCTCGATGTGCCGGTGGTAGGTGATGTCGGTCAGGTTCTCGAACCCAGGAACGGGGTGCCACAGCGTCGGATTGAACGTCACGCCTGTGATTATCACTCGCCGCCGCGCCGGGACCACGGTATCGATGAGCGCGCTGGCCACGCGGCGTGACCCAACTTTGGCTTGACGGTGTAAAAATACACGTTACCGTGCAAGCATGAGCGAACGAGTGAAACCTGTTATCGACCGGAGTGCGGTGAATGCCTCCCGGTACGAGGAACACGGCGGATTTCCCAAGGTCACCCGTGCGCGAGTCGGTCAGAACTTCGGCGCGTACGTAGCGGCGATGCGGACGTTGCAGGATCTTGCGGTGTCCGCGGAT
The DNA here is from genome assembly GCF_056629435.1 of Nocardia sp. TBRC8007. Classification (NCBI taxonomy): domain Bacteria; kingdom Bacillati; phylum Actinomycetota; class Actinomycetes; order Mycobacteriales; family Nocardiaceae; genus Nocardia; species Nocardia sp. TBRC8007. The sequence goes on from NZ_JBWSOR010000014.1 coordinate 8,480, forward strand.
GCGCCGGATGACGTCTTCGGGGCGGCGCTGGCCAAAGCTGACGAGCTGATCGACCTGCTCGAGCCCTACCGTGCGCCGGAATTGCAGGGTCCCGCGGGCCGGGCGGTCGAATTGCCTGGACGGGGGAGTTTGTTGTTGCCGCCTTGGCAGGTGGTCAAGGCTGGACCGGATGGCATCGAGATGACCGGTATGTTCCGTCGTTTCCATCTCGGTGGGAACGGGGCTGTGCACGGTGGCGTGCTCCCGCTGCTGTTCGACGACCTTTTCGGCATGATCGTGCACTATGTCGGGCGACCGATCAGCCGCACCGCGTATCTGCATGTGAACTATCGCAAGATCACCCCAGTGGAAGCATCGCTGACGGTTCGCGGGCGGGTCGACCGGACCGAGGGACGTAAAACTTTTGTCGTGGCTGAACTACTCGATGAGCAGGGCGATTTGCTCGCCGACTGCGAAGGATTGATGATACAGCTGTTGTCTTGGCAGCCATAGCCGGACGAACGCTGGCGCGGGTGCGTATAGTTGCCCTCGCTCGTTTATCTATATCTATTCGGAGGAACCTGAAAGTGGTTGCAGCACTGCCTGAATCCCTGCTCACCGACGCTAAGCGTCCGGCATTCCTTGCCGATGCCGTCGAGGTTCTCGATGCCGAGGTCTCGGACAAGGGCGGTGCGTCCGGCCTGGCTGTGAAGGGTGGCTACGCGGCAGTCAAGAAGATCGGCCCGTCCATTGTGCCCGATGCGCTGGAGTCTTTGGCGCCCAAGCTCCTTGCCCAGTTGGAGCCGTTCTGGCAGGAATATACCGCGTCGGGGTCTGGCACCTTCGCGGATCTGCTCGTCGCCAAGTCCGATGAGGTCTCCGAGGCATTGCTCGCCGTCACCGACACGCGGGCCGAGGCCTCTACTCGGCCCGCCTTGAAGAAGGTCTATTCCTCCATGCGTTCCTCGGCGAAGAAGAACGTTGTCGAAGCACTGCCGCGGGTCGGTAGCTTGATCGAGAAGCACGCCAACTGATTCACACGGGTCGCTTCGGATGTATCGACATTCCTGGTCCAGCGGGGCGCTGCCTGCGTGACCAGGGCGGTCGCGTCCAGCGACCGCAATCGCCTGACCGGGTTGGTCTCGGTCAGGCGAGGCGTCACCCGCATAGCTGAAGCTGACGCGAATACGCGAGCCGTCGCAACCACATGGCGAAACAAAACACCTCCCGACTGCGACGGCAGCAATACGGTCTGTCAGGCTGAAGTTGTGAACCCGTCTACAGCACAGGCGCAGGTCGTCGTCGACGAGCTCGCGCGCGGAGGGGTGCGGGATGTCGTTCTCTGTCCCGGCTCCCGGAATGCTCCGCTGGCCTTCGCCCTTCAGGCCGCCGATGCGGCCGGACGGTTGCGGCTGCATATGCGGATCGATGAAAGGACGGCAGGTTTCCTGGCTGTCGGGCTGGCGATCGCCAGCCGGTGTCCGGTTCCGGTGGTCATGACCTCGGGGACCGCGGTAGCCAATCTAGGGCCAGCCGTGTTGGAAGCCAACTACGCCAGGATCCCACTGGTGGTACTCAGCGCGAATCGGCCCTACGAGCTGTTGGGCTCTGGCGCCAACCAGACCATCGAACAGTTCGGCTTGTTCGGCAGTCAGGTCCGGGTCACCATCTCGCTCGGTCTCGCGGAGGAAGAGGCAGGCGACGCCGTTAATCCACCCTACGGACGGCAGAACAGCCAGTGGCGCTCGGCAGTTTGCCGAGTGTTAGCCGCGGCTCGGGGCACCCGTTCTGGGAACGCCGGCCCGGTGCACTTCGACGTCCCGCTGCGTGAGCCGCTCGTCCCCGATCTGCTGCCGGCCGAATCGGCTCCAGCGGGCCGTGCCGGTGAGCGTGCATGGACCGAGGCCCAGTACGCGACGCTGGATGTGCCACTCGATCTCGACCTTTCGCCCGACACCATAGCGATCTCTGGACACGGCGCCGGATTGCGGCCGGAACTGGCGGCGCTGCCGACCGTTGCCGAGCCCACCGCGCCTATGCACGGCCCTGCTCTGCATCCGCTTGCCCTGCCGTTGCTACGACCTCGGCAAGCGATTATCACCGGCCGTCCCACCCTGCATCGTCAGGTATCGAAGGTGCTCGCAGACCCATCCGTCCGCGTGTACGCGCTTACCACTGGTCCGCGCTGGCCGGATGTGTCCGGCAATGTAGTCGGTACAGGTACCAGGGCGGTTACCACTGGTGCACCGAGCGCCAGGTGGCTGCGGCGCTGTGGGGAACTGAACACGAAAGCCCACCAGATGGTGCGTGCCGAGCTCGGACGGCACCCGAAGCCGACCGGACTGCATGTCGCCGCAGTGGTGATGGACGCGCTGCGCGACGGGGACCAGCTACTACTCGGCGCCTCGAATCCTGTGCGGGATGCCGCGTTGGTCGCACATCCTCGACCAGGGGTCACGGTATTGTCGAATCGCGGCGTCGCTGGTATCGACGGCACGGTTTCCACGGCGGTCGGTGCCGCATTGCGCCATGAAGGTCGTACGATCGCCCTGATCGGTGATCTCACGTTCCTACACGACGCATCGGGTCTGCTCATCGGATCCGGCGAGCCGAGGCCGGACGATCTGACCATCGTGGTCGCCAACGATGACGGCGGCGGCATCTTCGAGCTGCTCGAGCAAGGCGATCCGCAGTACGCGGGTGTATTCGAGCGAATCTTCGGCACCCCACACGGCATGGATCTGGCCGCGTTGTGTGCCGCGTACCGTATCCCGCACCGACAGGTCGATCCGCATCAGCTGGCTGTCGAGCTGACCGCGCACGCGCACGGCATAAGGGTGCTCGAAGTCGCTACCGAACGGTCGAGCCTGCGGGAACTGCACGCGTCAATACAAGCTGAGATCCAGCATTGACCGGGAGCGGATGCCGGAGATCAGAGACCGAGTTCGTCCGGCTCGGCGACGCTGTGTACCTGTCCACGGTCAATAGACATCGTTCAGTAGACGTCGTTCAGTAGACGTCGTTCAGTAGACGTCACGGACATAACGTTTTTCGGCGATCAACTGCTTTTTGAACGCCAGCGCGCCGTGCTCGTCGAGTTTGCCGTGGATTCGGGCGATTCGTAGCAGGGCGTCGTCGACGTCTTTGGCCATGCGATCTGCGTCGCCGCAGACATAGAAATGCGCCCCTTCGCACAGCCACGACCATAACTCCGCGCCGTGTTCGATCATACGGTGCTGCACGTAGACCCGTTCGCGCTGGTCGCGGGAGAAGGCCAGGTCGAGCCGGGTCAAAAAGCCGGAGCGGAACATATTCTCCAGCTCGGCGCGATAGTAGAAGTGCTGTGCCGCGTGCTGATCGCCGAAGAACAGCCAGTTGCGTCCGGTGCAGCCAAGGGCTCTGCGCTCTTGGAGGAACCCGCGGAACGGTGCGATGCCTGTACCAGGTCCCACCATGATCATCGGTGTCGATGGGTCGGCAGGCGGACGGAAGTGCGGCGCTCGTTGTAAAAATATCGGAACCGCTGTCTCGGTGTACCCAGCGTTCACTCGATCGGCAAGGAAGGTCGAGCACACCCCGCCGCGTCGGGTCGCCGCGCCGGTGGCCGCTGGGTTGCCGTAGCGCACGATGCCGACCGTCAATTCCACCTCGTCTGGGCTGACCAGCGGGCTCGATGAGATCGAATACTGACGTGGCCGCAGTTTGTGCAGTATGCCCAGCCACTCCACCAGATCTGCTCGCACCGGAAAATCACGCAGTACATCGACTGCCTGTCGGTCCCACAGATAGTTGGCCAGCTCGTTGCGGTTGTCTCTGCGCAAAAGTTTGGCGAGTTTGCCGCTCGGATTGCGTTCGGCGAGGAACCCGAGCAGGTTCTGGCCGATTTTGGTGATGTCATAGTGTCTGCGCAGCGCCTCGGCCAGCGGCAACTCACCGTCATCGACATCGACGAGGCAGCGCCCGTTCAGACCGGTAACGGCCAGCCATTCGGTAACGAGCGAAGTGCAGTTCACTGGCCAGACGCCGAGTGAATCGCCTACCTCGTAGCCGACTGCGAGACCGCGCAGGTCGAACCCGAACCTGCGTACCTCTTTCTGTGAATCGCACACTGAGAGCAATTCATTGCGGATCAGTGGGGCACGCAGCGGTGCGGCGCGAGTGAACGGCGCGAGTGCGCTGCGGGTGCGGTCGAGTGCGGGAGCGGTGCTCGGCACTACCACCGTGGTTACCGTATCGCCGTGGATGGTGCCGCGCACCGAGTCTTGCTCACCGGGTGTCGGAAGACCGGTGGGAGAGTCGGACACTTTGGATGACTCAGGTGAATCGGCACCGAATGTGGCGCATACATCATCCAGCCAGCGTCGTGCCGTGTCCTCGTAGTCGGGTTCGCTGTCGACACGGGGGAGCATCCGCTGCGCACCCAGGTCGGCGAGCTTCTGATCGAGTGCGCGGCCATAGCCGCAGAAATCATCGTAGGAGGAGTCGCCGAGTGCGAATACCGCATACCGCACACTGGTCAGTCGTATCATGCTCTCGGCCAGCCGTTCCCAGAAATCGGCGCCGTTGTCCGGTGGTCCCCCGTCACCGAAAGTGCTGCTGACAACCAGGACATCGCCATTGATCGCACCGAGGTCGCAGGAATCCAGTTCCAGCAGCTGCGGCGCGAAACCTTTCTCGGTGAGGCTTACGGCGACAGTGCGGGCGAGTGCTTCCGCGGTGCCGGTCTGCGAAGCCCACAGCACGGTGATCGTACGGGAGGTGTCGCTCACGCTTGTCACGGCGGCGGTAGATGTCGTATCACGTGAGTACATGCCGGCCAGCAGCCCGTCGACCCATAGCCTGCTGTGTGTGGACATCGGCGCTGATTCCGGGAGCACCGGCTGTCCGGTCACCGGAAGCGCGTGCAGCGCGGCCAGGTAGCCGCTCAGGTAGATCTGCTCGGTTGCGCTGAGTGTTGGTGTGGTGCCGCTGTCGAGGCCGAGCACAGTTGCCAGCGGATGGGTTGCGGGCGGCGCGGCGGGAGCCTCAGGTTGTGGTATCGCGGCGACCCGGCGCAGCGCTACCGCGCACGCCTTGAATTCTGGTTGCAGGGCGGCCGGATCGACCGCATCGTTGGTTACAGCGTTGATGGTCAGGTATTCGCCCTGTTCGTCGTTCCAATGGAATGGCACGAAGCAATCGCCTTGACGAACCCGGTCGCTGACCCGCACAGGCAGCACGGCCCGGCCACGGCGTGAGGCGATTTCGAGCTGGTCGCCTTCAGTCACGCCGAGACGCTCGGCATCGGTCGGGTGCACTTCGACGAATGGCGTGCCGTTCAGTTTGGTCAACTTGCCGATTTTCCCGGTCTTGGTCATCGTGTGCCACTGGTGCTGTAGGCGACCGGTGTTGAGCAGGAAGGGGTAGTCGTGGTCCGGCATCTCCTGCGGCATCAAGTGTGGTCGCGGCCAGAACACCGCGCGGCGGCTCGGCGTGGCGAAGGCGAGCCGAGGTTGTCGACCGTTGGCATCGAGGAATAGCGTCTGACTGATCCCGTCATTGCGGTATCGGATCGGATTACGCTTGCGTTCGGGCTGCGCGCATGGCCACTGCATCGGCCCGTCGCGCAGCGCCTGATAGCTCACGCCGCGTAAGTCATAGCCGGTCGCGGGATTGGCGAACTGTTTGATCTCCTCGAAGACCTCGGCGCTGGAGACGAAGTCGAAACCGGGAAACCCCATCGCGGTGGCGATGTCGGCGATCAGCCGCCAGTCCGGTCGGGCCTCGCCGATGGGCGGGACCGACTGTCGCAGGAGGGTGAGAGTGCGTTCGGAATTCACCATCACCGCATCGGTCTCCGCCCACAGCGTGGCGGGCAGCAGCAGGTCGGCGTAGGCGTTGGTCGCGGTTTCGGTGTACGCGTCCTGCGCGATCACCAGTTCCGCCGCCTCCAAGCCCGCGATCACGGTCTTCCGGTTGGACACGGTGGCAACGGGGTTAGTGCAGATAATCCATACCGCTTTGACCCTGCCCTCGGCCAGCCCGCGGAACATCTCCACCGTGCCAGGTCCAGCTTCGGTACGAAGGGTTCCTGGCGTCAGGTCCCATTCGGTCTCCACGAACGCGCGATCTTCGGCGCTGAGCAAGCTGCGCTGGCCGGGCAGGCCGGAACCCATATAGCCCATCTCCCGCCCACCCATAGCGTTCGGCTGACCGGTGAGCGAGAACGGCCCACTTCCGGGACGGCAGATGGCGCCGGTGGCCAAATGCAGGTTGCACAGGGCGTTGGTATTCCATGTGCCGTGCGTGGACTGGTTGAGGCCCATCGTCCATAACGACATCCACTCGCCCGCGGCGCCGATCCATCGAGCGGCGGTACGGATATCGGCCTCGGTGAGCCCAGTGATCTCAGCCACTCGTCGCGGCGGATAGTCGGCCAGGAATTCCGGCATGCGGTCCCAGCCTTCGGTGTGTTCGGCGATGAACTCCGTATCGATGTCGCCGTTATCGACCAGCAGGTGCAGCAGCCCATTGAGCAACGCGATATCTGTGCCTGGGGCGATCTGCAGGAACAGGTCGGCACGTGCCGCGGTTTCGGTGCGGCGCGGGTCCACCACGATGAGCTTCGCACCGGCTTTGAGCCGGTCGGCCATGCGCAAGAACAAGATCGGGTGGCAGTCGGCCATGTTCGCGCCGATCACGAAGAACAGGTCGGCCTGCTCGAAGTCGTCGTAGGAGCCAGGCGGTCCATCCGCCCCGAGTGACTGTTTGTACCCGGTTCCCGCGCTGGCCATGCACAGCCGCGAATTCGCCTCTAGGTGCACGGTGCGTAGATAGCCCTTGGCGAGTTTGGTCGCGAGATATTGCGCCTCCAGTGACATCTGCCCCGAAACATACATCGCGATCGCGTCCGGGCCGTGTTCGTCCAGGATCGCCCGTAACTGGGTCGCCGCTTCGTGCACGGCTTGGTCGACAGGAAACGGCACCGGAACTTGCCCGCGTGCCGAACGTCGGTATGCGGTCTCCATCCGACCGGAGGTACCCATCAGCTCCGCGTGTGTCGCGCCTTTGGTGCACAGCCGCCCCGCGTTCGCCGGGTGCAGTCTGTCACCGCTGACCGTGGCGATTACTGGTTCACCCGCGGTGTTGGTGGTGGTCTGTACCGTGATCCCGCAACCGACACCACAGTACGAGCACGCCGTTTTGACAGTGCTGTCGCCGCGGCCGGTCACTGCGTCAGACATGTCTTCGATGATGCTTACCGCCGATTGCGTGGGATTTACCTCGCGTTATCGGCAGGTGACATTCCTCCTCACCGCGTGCATACGCAGCTGTGAGGTATGCGGGCCTCAGCTCAGCCGAGTTTGTATGCCCGGTGTAGGGCGACTACGCCACCGGTGAGGTTACGCCACCGCACTGTCGACCATCCGTTGGCCGCGATCCGCAGCGCGAGTTCGCGTTGATCCGGCCAATCCCTGATGGATTCCGCCAGGTAGACATATGCCTTGGGATTGCTGCTCGCTATTCGGGCCACCACAGGCAGCGCCTTTGTCAAGTACTCCAGGTACACCGTGCGGAAGATCGGGATAACAGGCGTGGAGAACTCACACACCACCAGCCTGCCGCCGGGCTTGGTGACCCGGAGCATCTCGCGCAGCGCGAGGTCGGTATCGGATACATTACGCAGCCCGAACGAGATGGTCACTGCATCGAAGGAGTCATCGGCGAACGGCAGCGCCATAGCGTCGGCCGCCACCATCGGCACAGTGCGGGACTGTCCTGCGGCTAGCATACCCATCGAGAAGTCGGCAGCCAGACACCAAGCGCCGGATTTCTGCAGTTCGAGGGTGGATACGCCGGTCCCGGCGGCGAGATCGAGCAACTGCTCGCCCGGCTGTGGCGCGAGGGTCTTGCGGGTCGCCCAGCGCCAGTAGCGATCCTGCCCCGCGGAAATCATCGTATTGGTCAGATCGTACCGTCGGGCGACATTGTCGAACATCGACGCGACCTCGCGCGGATTCTTGTCCAACGAGGCTCGGTTCGATTGCGTCTTCGTCACCTCAAAACCCTAACGCGCAGTCCGTGCCGGGCGAAGCGTGACCGGAGGACGTATCGGTCGCGTCCGTATGCCGTACGTGGCAACTGAATCCCCGATGATCGCTATTCGCACCTTGCCAGTCTGACCGGTATATCGCGCCACGCCGCCACACTGAAGTGAAGAGCGCGGAAAGTTCCGACCAACCTATCGTGCCGCACTCCATAGGCCGGTCTCGTCGGACATGTTCTGCCAGGTATGCCTTGTCGGGTACTCAACCAAGTAGTTGTGGATAGCGCCTGTCCACGCGGGTGAGCAACCAGAGCATGGACAACGCGGACACCCAGACCACCACAAGAACCGACAGCGCGGGTAATATCGCGACCCGCACATCGCGACCCGCGACCCGTACGAGGTCGGGATCACTGCGGCGATATTCCACGCGGATGCGCTCACCCGCGGTGAGGTTGGTCGGATACAACACGCCGACCTTCGGATTGTGTGTCTCGCCGTCCGGTGTGACGTACATGACCGCCGAGCGCAGCCGACCTGCCGAAAGCACCTCGGCCGTGGTGCTGCCTTTGTCGGTGCTGATCAGGTAGTCATCGCGCCACGCGGCCAGCACGAGCAGCCCGACGAGCACGCTGATCACTATCGCGGTGATCAGTACTCCGAGCTCAGCCCGCCGTAGGCACGACGAGCGCCTGGTGGACTGGCTGGTTTTCGACACTGCCACAGGTTACCCACCGATTCGACTACGGTAGCGGCCATGTCCCGAAAATTCAGCTTCACCGTGCCATACGCTGTCCCGGTCGAAGATCTTCACCGGGCACTCACCACCGAGGATGTCTGGCTGGCCCGGCTCGCTGGTGCCGAGACGGCGACACTAGAGGTATCGCAGCCCGCAGGCGCGGGCACCATTCGTATCCACATGACCGAAAAGCCCGCCGCCGACAAAGTTCCCGCTTTGGTGCGGAAAGTGCTGAAGGGTGAGCTCACTTTTTCCCGTACCGACAACTGGCAGCCGCTCGTGGGTGAGGTCGCCAAGGGCACATTCGACGCTACCACTGGCGGCATCAACAGCGACATGTCCGGAACCTACGAAATGCGTTCCGCTGCGGAAGGTTCCGAGATCGAGGTGGTAGGCGTCGTGGAAGTGAAGGTGCCCATGGTCGGTGGCGCCATCGAGCGGCTTGCCGAACAGTTACATCACCGGGTGCTCAACGGTGAGCAGAAATTCGTCGAGGAGTGGCTGACCACCGAGCCGACCGGCTGATGCATCCGGGGAGGTCCGTTGCCCTGCTGCGTACCGGGGCAACGGACCTCGACCGATCGCGCCTCGACCGATCGCGCGCAGTCGCTCGGCGAGTGCCACGGCGATCTTTAGGTGAACGGCTCCCGCTCGTCGAAGCGCAGAGAGGCCAAGCCCGCGACCCGCCAGGCTCGCGCGGTCACGTCCACATCCTCGTCGGTGACGAGATTGCCCATCACACGAACGGCCGTGCGCCCCAAGTATTTCGAGCGCAGCATCGTAGGCCCGCCGAGTGGAACCACGCGGGGATGAGTCGCCAGGCCCGCGATCCGGCGTGCGACCGAGAATGTGCGCCCATAGCGCGCCCGCAACACCTGGGGCCAGATTGTGGTCAGGTCGGGTTCATCCAGCAGATCGGCCAGGATGCGCCCGCCCTCCAAGCCGTAATCGATGCCTTCGCCGTTGAGCGGGTTCACACAGCCCGCGGCATCGCCGATCAATACCCAGTTACGTCCAGCGATGTTGGAAACCGCACCGCCCATGGGCAGTAGCGCCGAGGCCACTGCCCGTGGTGAACCCTCGAATTGCCATTCTTCTCTGCGTAATGTGGTGTAGTGCGCCAGCAGTGGTTTGAGTGCGATGCGCGAGGGCCGTTGTTGCGTAGCCAAAGATCCGACACCGATGTTCACTTCGCCGTTGCCCAGCGGGAACACCCAGCCGTAGCCGGGAATCAGCTTGCCGGAGGCATCGCGTAACTCCAGGTGTGAGGTCATCCACTGATCATCGCTTCGGCCGGATCTGATGTAGGCCCGTGCTGCCGTGCCATAGGCGTACTGTCGGTGCCAAGCGCGGCCGAGCAAGCGCCCGACCGGCGAGCGCACCCCATCGGCGACCACCAGAGTCCGGCAGGTGATTGTTCGCATGCCCGCAGTCGTGTGTACTGTGACACCAATCACTCGATCACCTTCGAGTGTTATATCCACCACGCGTGTTTCGTCCACCATGCGCGTGCCGGACTTCACTGCGGTCTCGCGCAGCTTGTCATCGAGTTCGGTCCGTGGAATAGCACTTCCGTAGCTGGGGAAGGAACCGTTAGGCCAGCTCAGCAGGACCTCATGCCCGAAGCCGGTCGCCCGGAGGCCGCGATTGACCAAGTGTTCGCGCACCCACTCGCCGAGGCCGAGTCGCTCCAGTTCTGCGGTGGCGCGCGGGGTTAAGCCGTCACCGCAGGTCTTATCTCGTGGAAACATTGCGGCGTCGATGAGCAGCACATCTCGGCCTGCGCGCGCTGCCCAGGTGGCGGCCGCTGAACCCGCGGGGCCCGCACCGACGACCAGAACCTCGGTTCGGCGGGGCAATACGTGCTCGTCGCCCGCGGGAGTCGTTTCTGGTGCACCCATGCGTTCAATACTGGCAGGGGCGTCACGCTCCTGTCGACGGTGGTCGGTTCCGGATCGTCTGCGGTCACCGATGGTCGTAGTGGCAGTAGCCGGTTCGTCCCAGAACGATGGTGCGATGAGCCTTCGGCTGGAGGCGCGCTAGATTCTTTACCGTGGGATCGGACGCATCGCTGGGAGAAGAGATGAGTAGATCAGCCATGAACGAGCACGGCGAGCGAGCTACGGACGCGGCGCCCGATACGGACGGCGGAGGTGAGTGTGAGGAGCCTACCGTGGTCGCGGGCATCGATCTCGGTGACCTCGAACTCGCTGCGACGGTGCGCACCGGCCTGAACAAGGTCGAGCAGCTCTTGGTCGACGAGTTGTCCGGCGGTGCGGAATTCTTCCAGGAGACAGTGCTGCATCTGGTCGAGGCGGGTGGTAAGCGATTCCGTCCGCTATTCACCATCCTCACTGGGCAGCTCGGCCCTAGACCGAGCGATCCTGCCCTGATTACCGCGGGTACCGTGGTCGAACTGGTGCATTTGGCCACGTTGTATCACGACGACGTGATGGACGATGCCTCGATACGCCGCGGCGCTCCGAGTGTGAATTCTCGGTGGGGTAACAATGTCGCGATCCTCGCGGGGGATTATCTGTTCGCACACGCATCCCGGCTCACTTCTACTCTCGGCCCCGACGCGGTGCGTATCATCGCCGAGACTTTCGCCGAACTCGTCACCGGGCAGATGCGCGAGACCATCGGTGCTCACGAGTCCCAGGACCCAGTCGAGCACTACTTGCGCGTGGTGTGGGAGAAGACAGGTTCGCTCATCGCTGCCGCAGGGCGGTTCGGCGGCACCTTCTCTGGTGTCGAACCCGAGCATGTCGAGCGATTGGCCCAGCTCGGCGATGCGGTCGGGACGGTCTTCCAGATCTCCGATGACATCATCGACATCTCCTCGGTCGCCGAGCAGTCCGGCAAGACCCCCGGTACCGATCTGAAGGAAGGCGTGCATACCTTGCCGGTGTTGTATGCGTTGCGCGAAGCGGGCACAGAAGGCGACCGTCTGCGCACGCTGCTCGCCCGCCCGTTGGAGACCGACGACGAGGTCGAGGAGGCGCTCGGGTTGCTAGCCGGTTCTCGCGGCATGGTGCTGGCCAAGAAGGAGCTGCAGGCCTATGCCGACCTCGCTCATGCCGAGCTGTCCGCCCTGCCGCAGGTTCCGGCCAACGACGCGCTCGCTCGGCTGGTCCGCTACACCGTCGAACGCGTAGGTTGAGCTATCGGCCGGGTGGGCGGCATGTCCATGGTGACCTACGATTCGGTGACCTACGATTTCTATGGTCGGTGTGAGCGTCGGACACGGTACACCTCAGCGAACTTTCCGGTCGGCCCGGAACCTTGATCGGGCATTCATCGTTGACATTGTGTAAGGCGATCGACGACGCGGTGGCACCGAGCCGGGCCAGAGATGACAGCTGACTCCCTGAGTACATGGGTAATTCGCCGGGTACAACCAGAAAGCGGCTTTCGACGCAGGACCTGAATGCGACTTCGTGCCATCCAGCCAGTACGGCCTGAAGGCTCGGAGAGGTGGAGATGCGCAGATGCACGGGTACGCGAATGGAATGAAAACCTTCGGACTGATGGTGGGACTTTCGGCCTTGATCGTGTTCGCGGGGGCGATGTTCCGTAGTCCGACGATCTTGGTCGTCGCGATCCTGCTCGCAGTGGGGACGAACGCGTACGCGTACTTCAACAGCGACAAGATCGCGTTGAAAGCAATGCGCGCGCAACCGGTCAGCGAGCTGGAGGCGCCCGGCATGTACCGAATTGTGCGCGAGTTGGCCACCATTGCTCGCCAGCCGATGCCCCGGTTGTACATCAGTCCGACGAACGCACCCAACGCGTTCGCCACCGGACGCGATCCTCGGCATGCCGCGGTCTGCTGCACCAGCGGTATTCTGCAGATTCTGGATGAGCGAGAACTGCGCGCGGTGTTAGGGCACGAGCTCTCCCATGTCTACAACCGCGACATCCTCATCTCTTCGGTCGCGGGCGCGCTTGCCGCAGTCATCTCCGGCCTGGCCAACCTCGCTTTCTTCGCCTCCATGTTCGGCGGCAATCGCAACGGCGAGGGCCCGAACATCCTTGGGGTGCTACTGGTATCACTACTCGGCCCGATTGCCGCGACTCTGATCAAACTGGCTGTTTCCCGCTCGCGCGAATTCCAGGCCGATCAGTCCGGTGCCGAACTCACCGGTGATCCGCTGGCCTTGGCCTCCGCCTTGCGTAAATTGGAGCGAGGCGTTCAGGCTGCTCCGCTTCCGCCGGAGCCCCAACTCGCGGCGCAGTCGCACCTGATGATCGCCAACCCGTTTCGGGTGGGCGAGCGGGCTGCGCGCTGGTTCTCCACGCACCCGCCCATGGCTGAACGCATCACCCGCCTGGAGCAGATGTCGGGTGGTCCGCACTGGTATTGATCTGCTGATATCGAGAGGCTGCGGCCTGCTGAACGCGGCTCACTCCAGTGATTCGGCTCGACATCAGCGGTAGTTGACGAACTGCAGTGCGATACCGAAGTCCTCGCCCTTCAACAAGGCGATGACTGCTTGGAGATCGTCGCGTTTCTTACTGCTCACTCGTAGCTCATCCCCCTGGATCTGCGCTTTCACGCCTTTGGGGCCCTCGTCACGGATCTTCTTGGAGATCTTTTTCGCGCGCTCGGAGTCGATGCCCTGCACCAGTGATCCTGTGATCTTGTACACCTTGCCGGAAGATACCGGCTCGCCTGCGTCGAACGCCTTCAACGAGATATCGCGGCGAATCAGCTTCTCCTTGAACACCTCCAGTGCGGCTTTCGCTCGCTCCTCAGCTTCGGCGGTGAGCACGATTTTCTCCTCGCCGGACCATTCGATGGATGCGCCGGTACCTCGGAAATCGTAGCGGGTGTTGAGTTCCTTCTCCGCCTGGTGCAGGGCATTGTCGACCTCCTGTCGGTCGACCTTGCTCACGACGTCGAAAGACGAATCAGCCACACTGCGCTCCTGTTCTGATGATCGGTGATCAGCTGAACCGGATGTCCCCGGCTATCGCCAGTTCTACCCGGAAGACCTGAGAGTAGTCGTGTCGCATAGCCGATAGCCAGCCGGTTTGCATTAGGGGTGTGGGTTCGATGTATTCTGCTCAGCGCGCAGAGACAATGCGCGAACGGCAGGTTGCCCGAGCGGCCAATGGGAGCAGACTGTAAATCTGTCGGTGAAAGCCTACGTAGGTTCGAATCCTACACCTGCCACCGCCGTTCACTGACCGAGCCTTGCGCACGTACCCTGTGCGCAAGGCTCACTTCGTACGTTGCTCGCTTCGTGCTCCTGGTCCGGGCACTTCCCTATGTCTCACTACGCCGAAGGCTGCCCTGGACCTCCCACTCAGTGGTCGATCGCCTCGGTGGTTGACCGCCCTGTCGGGACCGATCCGCCCCGCAGGCGAGCGGGTGCTCCCGCGCGGGGGGCAAACGAGTTTCCGCGTGGTCGCAACACAGCAAAAAAGTATGTGAGCAGCCGGTTTGGTGGTAAGACTGGTGAGTGTGTAATCTCGTTCAAGACTTCACCGCGCCGAAACTGAGCGTTCGGACTCGGCGCGAAAGTAGTCATGCCCCCTTAGCTCAGTCGGCAGAGCGTTTCCATGGTAAGGAAAAGGTCAACGGTTCGATTCCGTTAGGGGGCTCGCCGGATTGCCGGTGGTGACCGACTCGGCATCGCTCCCGTAGCCGCGGGTTGGGCTCGGCACCATGGCAATGCGACGCCGTGGCGGTGTAGCTCAGTCGGTAGAGCAAACGACTCATAATCGTTGTGTCGCCGGTTCAAGTCCGGCCATCGCTACCACAACCGATCAAGCCCATCAGGTACCGGAAAGAAGGCATATCGTGGCCGCGAAGTCCACCGATGTCCGGCCAAAGATCACCTTGGCCTGCGAGCAGTGCAAGCATCGCAACTACATCACCAAGAAGAACCGGCGCAACGATCCGGATCGGCTCGAACTGAAGAAGTTCTGCCCGAATTGTGGCACGCATCGGGCGCACCGCGAATCCCGCTAGTTCCGCTACGCACTGCTGCGTGGTGTAGCACCCGGGGCATATCCCGGATATCTCGGGCCGTGGTACTGCGAGGGCCGGACGAAGTCCGGCCCTGACGCATTTCACGGTGTGGGTGTGGTGGTAAAAAGTTCCGCGGACCCCAGGCGACGGGGTCAGATAGGTACAGTCCTCCCGTGACAATCAACACCGGTACAGACGAAACAGTCCACGCGGGTGCGGAGTTCGACCCCGCGGCCAACGCCGCGGCTATGGTCGGTCACCACTACCGTGTCGACGACTACTACGAGGTCGGTCGCGAGAAGGTGCGGGAATACGCACGTGCCGTGCAGGACTACCATCCAGTGCATTGGGACGAGAGTGCGGCGCAAGAGTACGGCTACGACAATCTGCTCGCGCCGACCACCTTTATTTCCCTGGTCGGGATTCTGGCGCAGCGCAGACTATTCGAGCGGGTCGTCACCGGCTACGACCTCAGCCAGATCATGCAGACCGACCAGATTCTCGAGTTCCACCGTCCGATCCAGGTCGGCGACCGGCTCGTCTGTGATGTCTACCTGCACTCGTTCCGGCAGGCATTCGGTGGCGACATCATCGTGACCAAGAACATTGTCACCGCGCAGAACGATGAACCGGTGCTCACCACCTACACCACGCTCGTCGGCCGCAGTGGCGGCGATATCGACCCGAATCTCACTGCCGCTGTCAGTAACGTGTTGATGCACGGCATCGGTGAGGGCGTGCCGGAAGACCACTCGGGCGACACGTCGGTGTCCATGAGCCGAGCGCCCGTGCGGATCGACCCCGTTACGAATGGGAAGCAGATGCGCGCCGAGCACGTTATCGCTTTCGCCGATGTCCAGGTCGGCGACGAGCTTCCTCCGCGCACCGTCCGGCTCACTCGTGGTGATCTGGTGAACTATGCGGGTGTCTCCGGTGACGCGAACCCGATCCACTGGAGCGACGAAGTCGTGAAGCTTGTCGGTCTGGATGATGTCGTCGCGCACGGCATGCTCACCATGGGTCTGGGTGGCGGCTTCGTTACCTCATGGCTCGGCGATCCCGGTGCGGTCAAGGAATACAACGTCCGATTCACCAGTCCCGTATATGTGGGCACTGATGAGGCCGCCGAGGTCCAGTACACGGGTAAGGTGAAGTCGGTCGATCCGGAGAGCAAGACCGCGGTCGTCGCGATCGTAGCGAAGTCGGCCGGGAGAAAGATCTTCGGCCGCGCGACCGCGACAGTGCAACTGGCCTGACCAGGTCGAGCGCTCCGGATTGGCGAATAGCGTCCGCAGTAACGTACACTCGGACCCCTGGGGTCGCCAGCCGCTGCGCGCTGCTCTGTAGGGCTGGTTCCACGCGGTTCGAACGGATCGCCAACGGGGCCGGCAACTGCCGGAGTAGCGCGCGTGTTATGTGACACCGGGTATAACCGAATATCGAACAGTGGTCGGACAGCCGATACCATCCGACCGAAGGGGCGTAGCTCAATTGGCAGAGCAGCGGTCTCCAAAACCGCAGGTTGCAGGTTCAAGTCCTGTCGCCCCTGCCCTGGATGCCAGCGACGAGAGAGGATCGACGTGAGCGACGAGCGGGACACTCGCCGCAGTGCGCGTGCGGCCGACGAAGACGATGGCACTGCCGCAGCGATTCGGCCGAGTGGTAAACGATCTGTCCGGCGGGCTCGCGCCGCGTCTTCTCCGCAGGCCGACACTGGTGCGATCGCAACACTCGACCGGCCATCGCAGAAGGCGGCCAAGACAGCCGATCGGGCCGCACGCAAGAGGCCGGGCAATCCGTTCAAGCGTTTGATCAAGTTCCTGCGTGAGGTCATCGCGGAACTCCGCAAGGTGATCTGGCCCAATCGGAAGCAGATGGTCACCTATACGAGCGTTGTTCTGGTGTTCGTGGTCTTCATGGTCGCGTTCATCAGTGGGTTGGATCTGGCGTTCATCAAGGGTGTCAGCTGGCTGTTCGGCTAGCTGAACAACGCTGACGCCGGTAGCTGATCCCGGGGTAGAAGCGGGTGGAGGCAACTGCGCCGTGCTCGCCTCGGCGCGCAGAGGATGTACGTGACGACACAGGAAGCGAGTGCCCCAGTGAGCACCCCGGAGAACGACACACACAACGAGTTCCCGGTCGAAGACGCGGTGGCAGGGCCTGCCGATACCGTCGAGGAGCCCGCGGCCGACGAGTCGGTGGACTCAGCGGCCGCGGAATCGGCGCCCGCTGAGTCCGCTTCAGCCGCTCCTATCGACGCCGCCCCAGCTGATCCTGTAGCCGAGATGAAAGCGGCGCTGCGACGCTCTCCCGGCGAGTGGTATGTGATCCACTCCTACGCGGGTTATGAGAACAAGGTGAAGACCAATCTGGAGACCCGAGTGCAGAACCTGGGTCTGGAGGAGTACATCTTCCAGGTCGAAGTACCCACGGAGGAAGTCACCGAGATCAAAAACGGGCAGCGGAAGAATGTCAACCGCAAGGTGCTCCCTGGTTACATCCTGGTCCGGATGGAACTCAACGACGAGTCGTGGGGCGCGGTACGCAACACTCCTGGCGTCACCGGGTTCGTCGGCGCCACCTCGCGCCCGTCACCACTGTCCATCAACGATGTGGTGAAGTTCCTCGTCCCGGCCACGGAACAGAAGAAGAAGCCCGCTCCGGCCGCCACGGCGCCGCCCGCTGAGGACACCAGCGGAGAGGTCGCGCCGAAACCGGTCATCGAGGTCGACTTCGAGGTCGGCGAGTCGGTGACTGTGATGGACGGTCCCTTTGCCACGCTGCCCGCCAGTATCTCCGAGGTGAACGCCGAGCAGCAGAAGCTCAAGGTACTCGTGTCGATCTTCGGTCGTGAGACCCCGGTCGAGCTGGCGTTCACCCAGGTGGCAAAGATCTAGGTTCCGTCGATCCTGGTTCAGTCACCGACGGAACGAATCGGCCCGCACCGCGGGTTGGTTCGCTGCGACTTGCAAAGAGCAAGGACAACAAACACTGACTTGCAAAGAGCAAGGACAACAAACACTTAGGAAAGAAAGATGCCCCCCAAGAAGAAGAAGCTCGCCGGGATCATCAAGCTCCAGATCCAGGCCGGCCAGGCGAATCCGGCTCCTCCGGTGGGTCCAGCGCTCGGTCAGCACGGCGTCAACATCATGGAGTTCTGCAAGGCGTACAACGCCGCGACCGAGTCGCAGCGTGGCAACGTCATCCCGGTCGAGATCTCGGTGTACGAGGATCGGTCCTTCGACTTCAAGCTGAAGACGCCACCAGCGGCCAAGCTGCTACTCAAGGCTGCGGGTGTGCAGAAGGGTTCGGCGGAGCCACACCGGAACAAGGTCGCCAAGGTGACTATGGATCAGGTGCGTGAGATCGCCCAGACCAAGCAGGAAGATCTGAACGCCAACGATATCGAGCAAGCTACCAAGATCATCGCGGGTACTGCGCGTTCGATGGGCATCACCGTCGAAGGCTGAGCGACCAGGCTCGTGAGCGAGCTGAGCAGAAAATCGGTGGGAGGGTCGGCCAGGCCCGAGAACCACATCTGAACCACGAATACCCCGGCGCGAGCGATGGGTGCCCTTCGTGAAACGAAGGACCTGGAAGCGCCGCCGACTGGACTAAGGACAGAGAAACATGGCAAAACGAAGCAAGGCGTACCTCGCCGAGGCTGCGAAGGTCGATCGCAGTAAGCTCTACTCTCCGCTGGCCGCCGCGCGCTTGGCGAAGGAGACCGCCACTACCAAGACCGATGCGACCGTCGAGGTCGCCGTGCGTCTCGGCGTGGACCCCCGCAAAGCCGATCAGATGGTTCGGGGCACGGTCAACCTGCCGCACGGTACTGGTAAGACTGCCCGTGTCATCGTATTCGCCGCAGGTGAGAAGGCGGCCGAGGCCGAGGCTGCCGGCGCTGACGCGGTTGGCGCCGAGGACCTGATCGAGCAGATCCAGGGCGGCTGGCTGGATTTCGACGCAGCGATCGCCACCCCGGACCAGATGGCCAAGGTCGGTCGTATCGCGCGCGTCCTTGGCCCGCGCGGTCTGATGCCGAACCCTAAGACAGGTACAGTCACCACCGACGTGACCAAGGCCGTCAACGACATCAAGGGCGGCAAGATCAATTTCCGGGTCGACAAGCAGGCTAACCTGCATTTTGTTATCGGGAAGGCGTCTTTCGACGACAGCAAGCTGGTGGAGAACTACGGTGCTGCGCTGGAGGAAATCCTGCGCATCAAGCCGTCCACCGCCAAGGGACGCTATGTCAAGAAGGTGACGGTTTCGACGAACACCGGACCGGGCATCCCGGTGGATCCGAACCGCACCCGCAACCTTTTGGACGAGGATGCATAGGCAGTAGCTGAGCCTATTGCGGCGGCGGGAACGCTTTTCGCGCTCCCGCCGCCGTCTTGTATTATTCGGCGCAGTCTGCTGAGCGCTGCTAACGTGTGAAATAAGTCACGTATCGTAACAATTCGGTTGCGACATCGCCGCGCCAGAGAAAGCGCTGGGACTTGTTTTGGCTGGTACCCGTTTTGCCAGAGAGGAGTCCGGCCAGGTACATTGGCAGTCAGTTATCGACAAAGTTCGATCGCTACCCAATCCGTTCTACCGAAGACCGTTGGTCGCCGTTCCCGTATGGGTTCGGTCGAAGGTCCGGCGACATTGCCGGCGGCCCACGCAGGGAGAGCCGAGGCTGGGAATTGATCCGGATATGCTCCGGACCGGTTTTCTGTTACGCCCCGGAACGCTCTGCGTTCGGGGCGTTCGTTTTGTCGCCGGCCCCTGATCGGTAGTTCGTGTATACGAACCGACCCTCAGAGAGGAGGCGAAGTATGGCGAACCCAGAGAAGGTCACCGCGGTCGCGGAGATCGCGGAGCAGTTCAGGAGTTCGACGGCCACTGTCGTTACGGAATACCGTGGCCTGTCGGTCGGTAAGCTCACCGAATTGCGGCGCGCGCTCGGCGTCGACGCCACGTACTCCGTCGCCAAGAACACCTTGGTCAAGCGGGCTGCCGCCGAGGCGGGCGTGGAAGGCCTCGACGATCTGTTCGTCGGACCGACCGCGATCACCTTCATTTCCGGTGAGCCGGTCAACGCGGCCAAGACCCTGAAGACCTTCGCCAAAGAAAACAAGGCGCTTGTCATCAAGGGTGGCTACATGGACGGTGCCGCACTGTCCGTGGCCGAGGTCGAGCGGATCGCCGACCTGGAAACTCGCGAGGTTCTGCTGGCCAAGCTGGCCGGTGCGCTGAAGGGCAACCTCACCAAGGCCGCCGGCCTGTTCAATGCTCCTGCCTCGCAGGTGGCTCGCTTGGCCGCCGCGTTGCAGGAGAAGAAGCAGACCGAAGAAGGCGGAGCTTCCGCCGAGTAATACCAGTATGGGTGACTCGTCCGTAGCTTGCCCTCATAGACATCAACTACCGAAAGGAAAACAACAATGGCCAACGTTGATGAACTGCTCGAGACCTTCGGCAACATGACCCTGCTCGAGCTGTCGGACTTCGTGAAGAAGTTCGAGGAAAAGTTCGAGGTCACCGCGGCTGCTCCGGTTGCAGTCGCCGCTGTAGGCGCTGCTGCCGCCCCGGCTGAGGCCGTCGAAGAGCAGGACGAGTTCGACGTCATCCTCGAGGGTGCGGGCGACAAGAAGATCCAGGTCATCAAGGTGGTCCGTGAGATCGTTTCCGGTCTGGGCCTGAAGGAAGCCAAGGACTTGGTCGAGGGTGCCCCGAAGCCGATCCTGGAGAAGGTCGCCAAGGATGCCGCCGAGGCCGCCAAAGCGAAGCTGGAAGAGGCCGGCGCCAAGGTTTCGGTCAAGTAATTCCAGGTCGAAAACGTACCGAACGGGTGGCCCTCTTTTTTGGGGCCATCCGTTCGGCTTTTCCAACAACATGATCACTGCGATGAATAACTATGATTTTGCGGGTTACTCTTCAGTCAGGTTAGGGTGTGCCCGGCCTCTCTCATGGGTTACAGTGACCGGGCCCACTATGACGTGATGCACCGCGATGGTCGAGCGCGCGGGGCGCAGGGTGGGCGGATCGCTGAGAATTGTGGAGGTCGTCGTGGGCGTCGAGGTCAGGACCGAAAGTGTAACCAAGTCCTTCGGTCCGCAGCGAATCTGGCAGGACGTATCTCTGACATTGCCGTCGGGTGAGGTCAGTGCGTTACTGGGCCCGTCGGGTACCGGTAAATCGGTGTTCTTGAAGTCGCTGATCGGTTTGTTGCGGCCGGAACGCGGCTCGATCTACATCGATGGCACTGATATCACCACGTGTTCCAATAAGCAGCTCTATGAGATTCGCAAGCTGTTCGGAGTGTTATTTCAGGACGGCGCGCTGTTCGGCTCGATGAACTTGTTCGACAATGTGGCCTTCCCGCTGCGCGAGCACACCAAGAAAAGCGAATCCGAGATCAAGAAGATCGTGATGGAGAAGCTGGAGCTGACCGGTCTGCTCGGGGCCGAGAACAAGCTGCCCGGTGAGATCTCCGGCGGTATGCGCAAGCGTGCCGGGCTGGCCCGTGCTCTGGTACTCGATCCGCAGATCATCCTGGTCGACGAGCCGGACTCGGGTCTGGACCCGGTGCGCACCTCGTATCTGAGTCAGTTGCTGATCGATATCAACGCGCAAATCGACGCCACGATCCTGATTGTCACGCACAACATCAACCTGGCCCGTACCGTGCCGGACAACATCGGCATGCTCTTCCGCAGGCAATTGGTCATGTTCGGTCCACGTGAGGTGCTGCTTACCTCGGACGAGCCGGTAGTCAAACAATTTCTCAACGGCCGTATGATCGGCCCGATCGGCATGTCCGAGGAGAAGGACGAGGCGCAGATGGCGCGCGAGCAGGCGCTCGTGGACGCCGGACATCACCATGGCGGTGCCGAGGAGGTCGAGGGGATCATCCCGCAGATGCGAGCGACCCCGGGCATGCCGGTGCGGCAGGCCGTGCTGCGGCGTAAGGAGCGTGTCCGCGAGATCATGCACACGCTACCGAGCGCCGCCCAGGACGCGATTCGCGAATCACTCGCGGAGAACGACGACACTCAGGTGATCTCGTACAACAGTGGTGACCTGGCGAGTTACCCGGGTACCTCGTATGAGACAACCGCACGCCATAACCCGACCAGCGGGTAACACCGGCAATGGTGGACTCCACCCTGACGCGCTGGCGAACCCCTCTGAGTTCGGGGTTTGCCCAGGTCGGCAGTATCTTCGCGCTGATGATCGACGTCGTGCGCAAGACATTCCGCCGACCCTTCGAGTGGCGGGAGTTCATCGAACAGTCATGGTTCATCGCTAGCGTCTCGATCCTTCCCAGTGCTTTGGTCGCGATTCCGTTCGGCGCGGTCGTGGCATTGCAGACCGGCTCGCTCATCAAACAGCTGGGCGCCGAGGCATTCACTGGTGCTACCAGCGTGCTGGCAACGGTCCAGCAGGCAGCGCCTGTCGTCACAGCGCTGATCATCGCGGGGGCGGCCGGGTCCGCGGTGGCCGCGGATCTCGGCTCGCGCACTATCCGAGAGGAGATCGACGCGCTGGAGGTACTCGGCATCGACCCTGTGCGGAAGCTGGTGGTGCCACGGGTACTCGGCATGATGCTGGTGGCATTGCTGCTCAACGGACTGGTCTCGGTGATCGGCATCGCGGGTGGGTACTTCTTCAACGTGCTGTTACAAGGGGGCACTCCTGGCGCCTACCTGGCGTCGTTCTCCGCCCTCGCGCAACTGCCTGATCTATGGATCGGTGAGATCAAGGCAGTAGTTTTCGGCCTGATCGCCGGCGTCGTCGCCGCGTACAAGGGGCTGCATCCCAAGGGGGGGCCGAAAGGAGTCGGTGACGCAGTGAATCAGTCCGTGGTTATCACATTCTTGGTGCTGTTCTTCGTAAATCTCATTTTGACCCTGGTGTACCTACAGATTGTCCCGGCCAAGGGTTCCTGATCGATGGCCACGACCTATCGACCTCCGGTCGCCAGGACTATGCGCCGGGTGGGTGAAGTTGTTCGTGGTCCGCTGAATGTCATCGATCGCGCGGGCGAGCAGATGTCGTTCTACTCGCGGGCTATCGCGTGGATCCCACGTACCATCGTGCATTACCGCAAGGAGGTCATGCGGCTGCTCGCGGAGGTTACCTTCGGCAGCGGCGCACTTGCGGTGATCGGCGGCACCATCGGTGTCATTGTGTTCATGTCCGGATCGATCGGTGTTGTCGTCGGCTTGCAGGGCTTCAAGGCTCTCGACGCACTCGGTAGCTCGGTGCTCACCGGTTTTCTCACTGCCTACATCAATACTCGCGAGATCGCGCCGCTAGTTGCCGCACTGGCGCTCTCGGCGACAGTCGGCTGCGGTTTCACCGCACAGCTGGGTGCTATGCGGATCTCCGAGGAGATCGACGCGCTGGAAGTGATGGCGGTGCCAGGTATACCGTTCCTGGTTACAAGTCGTGTGGTCGCCGGGTTCCTCGCAGTGATTCCGCTGTACATTGTCGGCCTGCTCGGTACTTTCCTGGCGTCGCGGATGATCAGCATTTGGTTCAACGGGCAGTCCAGTGGCTCTTATGACCACTACTTCAGCCTTTTCCTACCACCGGAGGACGTGCTCTATTCCTTCCTCAAAGTGCTGATCTTCGCGCTAGTGATCATCATGGTGCACTGTTACTACGGTTTCCATGCCACTGGCGGCCCTGCGGGTGTCGGCGTTGCGGTGGGCCGGGCGGTCCGCGCCGCGATCGTACTGGTGAATGTAATCGACTTCTTCCTGAGCCTCGCGATCTGGGGCACCACGACTACGGTGCGGGTGGCCGGATGAGCTACGGGACGCAGACTTGGCGCTCGATGCGGAAACTGCGCGTTCGGGTGCTCGGTATCGCCTTCTTCGCCGTGGTCGCGCTGTTTCTGTGGACGACGATCGCGATTTACAACAAGCAGTTCGTGCGGACCGTGCACGTCGACTTGGTGACCGACAGTGTCGGCAACGCGTTGACCCGCAACGCGGATGTGAAGGTGCGTGGCGTCACCGTCGGCGAGGTGCGTTCCAGCCGTTCCGAGGGGGGCGAGGTGACGTTGGCCTTGTCCATTGATCCGAGCAAAGCGAGCCGGATTCCGGTCAACGCGACCGCGCGGCTGCTACCCAAGACGTTGTTCGGCGAGCGCTACGTAGACCTGTTGATCCCGGAAGTTCCCAGCTCTCAGCACCTGACCGATGGCGTGAAGCTGTACCAGGATGCCAGTGGAAACTCCATCGAGCTGAGCAAGCTGTTCGACGACTTGTTGCCTTTGCTACAGAATATTCCGCCGCAGGATCTCGCTGCTACCTTGGGCGCTTTGGCCCAGGCGCTGGATGGGCGGGGTGCCGCACTGGGCGAGAGCCTGGACAAGCTGGACGAGATCTTCCGTGGGCTCAATGGCGTGCTTCCGGATCTGCGGGCGGACCTGCGTAGCTTCGCCCAGCTAGCCGCCACATATTCCGATGCGGCTCCGCAGCTGATCCAGGCACTGGACAACCTGCGCACGACCAATGCCACGATCGTGCAGCGACGTACCGACATCGATGTGCTCTACGCGACGCTGACGCCGACCTCGTGGAGAACCGCGAACTTCTTGATCGCCAATCGCGACAACATCATCGACCTGGCTGCCGATTCCCGGCCCGCGCTGGAAGATCTGGCCTACTACTCACCGAACTACGCCTGCACACTGGCGAACTTCGCCAAGTTGAAGCCGCGCATCGACAAGATATTGGGCGCGGGAACCGACCGGCCCGGCTCGCGAGTGACTATTGAGCTGGTCAACACTCGCGGCAGGTACCTACCCAATCAAGACGAACCGCGTTGGCTGGACACGAGGGGACCGTGGTGCATCCCCGAAATGCCGTTGGGTATCGATCCCGGTCAGTACCTCGCAGGCCCGAACAATGATGGCTCCTACGCAGTGCCCAGCCGTAACCCCGGTGATCAGGAGGCAGGCAAGCTCCAGCCGCCGCAATACGCGGTTTACCCGGCGAGCAATACACCGACAACAGCTGGGTCGCCGATGGAGCGGCAGTCGCTCGCCGCGATCTACGGCGTGGCCACCGGTATGGCGCCGGATCAGGTGCCGAGCTGGGTGACCTCGGCTGGTGCGCCCGCGTTCCGCGGAAGTGAGGTGAGCGTGCGATGACGCAGCGCTCGCGTGGCCTGGGGGGGTCGCTGAGCAAGCTGATCATCTTCATTGTGGTGACTGTGTTCGTTACCGTCGTGCTCGCTTTGTCCATTGCCAATTACAGTGGCGCCGGCCCGGAATTCAAGGCCAGGTTCACCGACGTGACCTCGCTCAACTCTGGTGACGAGGTGCGCATCGCCGGCGTGCGGGTCGGCAAGGTCACCGATGTCTCGATCGTGGACAAGCGGCTGGCCGAGGTGACGTTCGATCTCACCGACCGGGACTGGCTGCCCGCCTCGGTTACCGCCACAATCAGGTACCGCAACTTGGTCGGTCAGCGCTACATCGCACTGGAGCAGGGGACCGGAGAACAGGGTCGGAAGCTGCGTGAGGGCAGCACCATCCCATTGGAGCGCACCAGGCCCGCGCTGAACCTCACCACGTTGTTCGACGGCTTCCGCCCGCTGTTCCGCACCCTGACCGCAGAGGATGTGAACAAACTCTCCTTCGAGATCATCCAGGTCTTTCAGGGCGAACAGGGCACCATTCACGATCTTGTCGCGACTACGGCAGATCTGACCAACAAGATCGCGGACAAGGACGCCGTGATCGGCGAGCTGACCCGCAACCTGACCGCAGTGCTGGACACCGTCAACGAGCGCGACGACCAGTTCGACCAGTTGATCGTGAATGCCGAGGCATTGATCAGCGGTCTCGCCGCGGACCGTGAAACGATCGGTCGCTCGGTGACCTCGTTGGCGGATCTGACTTCAGCGACCTCTGATCTGCTCGTGCCCGTCCGCCCGACGCTGCAAGGGTCGATCGCCGGTTTGAGTCAGCTCACCGGGACCCTCGACGACCGCCACGACGAGGTGAACGAAGCGCTGTACAACTTGCCGATCAAGATGGAGAAGCTCGGTCGGGTCGGTAGCTACGGCTCGTGGTTCCAGTTCTATCTGTGTGGCATCGATATCGTCGTAGGGCCGGGTGCGGTCGATGCGCCGCAGCTCAACTTGCCCGCCGGGCTGCCGACGATCAACCAGCCGCTGTACACCAACGCGGCGCCGCGCTGTTATGGAAAGGCTCGCTGATGGACGATCGCATCCTGTTCGGCGGGCGCAGCCCCGCGTTCATGGGCATGCTTGGTCTAGCCATGGCGCTTCTGGTGACAGTGTCGGTGTTCTTCCTCGACCGGCTGCCCATCATCGGCGCGGGCACCAAATACACCGCCGAGTTCTCCGAGGCTGCTGGTCTCCGGAAGGGGAACGAGGTCAGGATCGCAGGTGTCAAGGTCGGTTCGGTGTCCGATGTCTGGCTCGACAGTGACCGTGTCGTCGTGGACTTCCGCACCAAAGACGCGTGGATCGGCAACGAGACCACCGCGTCCATTCAGATCAAGACTGTGCTCGGGCAGAAGTATCTAGAGCTGGACCCTAGGGGCTCGGAGACCGCCGACCCGCAGAAGCGGATTCCGTTGTCGCGCACAGTGTCGCCATACGATGTGGTGGACGCGTTCACCGACGCGGCGCGCACGATCGACCAGACCGACACCGAGCAGTTGGCCACCAGTATGCGGGTGCTCTCGGAGGCATTCGCGACGACGCCGCCGGAGATCCGCGGTTCGATCGACGGTGTCGCCCGGTTGTCGGAGACGCTGGCCAAGCGCGACCAAGAGCTGAAGAAGCTGTTCGCCGCGACCAGGCAGACTACTCAGATCCTCGCCGACCGCAATACCGAGTTCGAGCGGCTGTTCGCCTCGGGCGGTCAACTATTCGTCGAACTGAACATCAGACAGCAGTCCATCAAGCAGCTGTTGTCCGGCGCGAAGACGGTGTCGGTCGAGCTGAGTGCGCTGGTACGTGACAACGAGCAGCAGATAGGGCCCGCGTTGACGAACCTGCGCGCCGCGATCGATCTGCTCAACGCTAACCAGCAGAACATTTCCAAGGTATTGGAACTCGCGGCGCCGTTCTACGGTCTCTATGCCAACGTGCTCGGTACTGGTCGTTGGTTCGACGCGGTGATCGTCAATGTGATTCCGCCAGGATTGCCCGAGATCCCTGGCTACCGTCCGCCGATCCGCACCCTGGGAGGTAACTGACGTGGCGGACAGACGGGATGGTGAGCCGGTGGGTGCGCCACGTAATTCCAGACGGCGCCTCGAGGTGGGCATCGCGTTGGTCGTCGTTCTCGCCGTGTTGGTGGCCGGGGTGTTGTGGTGGCTGTTCCATCGACTGGACACCACCAAGATCACCGCCTACTTCGATCGTTCTGTGGGTATCTACGAAGGCTCCGACGTGCGCATTCTCGGGGTCCCGGTCGGTTCGGTCGATTCGGTGGAACCGCAGGGCGGTCAAGTTGAGATCGTCATGAGCGTAGACCGTGGATTCGATGTGCCCGCAGGCGCGCGGGCTGTGCAGATCACGCCTTCCGTCGTGTCGGACCGATATATCCAACTGACGCCGGTCTATACCGGTGGTCCGAAAATGCCGCGCAACGCGACGATCCCACGGGAGCGCACGGCCACCCCTGTCGAGATCGACCAATTGTACAAGAGCATTACCGAGCTATCGGATGCGCTGGGGCCCAAGGGAGCCAACGCCGACGGCGCGGTGAACGAATTGGTGCGCGTCGGCGCGGCGAACCTGGCGGGCAATGGCGAAGCGCTGGCCAACAGCATCACCCAGCTGTCCAGAGCGGTGCGTTATCTGTCGGAATCGCGTGGGGACATCTTCGACACAATCAAGAACTTGCAAGCCTTCATCACCATGCTGGCGCAGAATGACCAGCAGGTGCGGCAGTTCAACACCCAACTGGCCGACCTGTCGATGTTTCTAGCCGAGGAACGAGAGGATCTCGGTGTAGCGCTGAATGTGTTGTCGGTTGCGCTAGGCGACCTCGCACGGTTCATCGGTGAGAACCGGGATCTGGTAGCGAGCAATGCGGAAGGGCTTACCGAACTCACCAGGACGCTGGCCGATCAGCGTAATGACCTGGCCGCCCTGTTGGAGGTGCTGCCGGTGGCGCTGAGCAACCTGGTCAATGTGCACAATGCCGAAGCGGGAACCCTCGACATGCGCCCCAACTTCCCCGAACTGCAGGATCCATTCGGAGTGGTGTGCAAGCTGCTCGATCTGTCCAAGCTGATGCCAGGCGACCCTGAGTTCGAGGCACTAGGCAGGCAGCTGCGGCCGATTATCGACCACTGCAAGGAGATCAGCGACCAGATCACCGCCGGGGTGAAGACTCCGACGCTGATCCTGCCGTTCGGCATTCTCAGCGGTGAGAACGAACAGCGCGATCCGGTGCCGGGCACCGTGCCCGGCACACCGTCCGATCGGCTTCCACCATCGCAGGGAGGGGACCGGTGACCGCCAGAATCCGTTCTGCAGCAAGTGGGTTCGCTGCCACACTGGCGCTCGGCCTGTCCGCGGCCCTGGTCGCTTCGTGCGCCGCTGACGGCATCTACAGCTTGCCGCTGCCCGGCGGCGCCGATGTCGGCGAGCACCCGATGCACATCGACATCCAGTTCGACGATGTGCTCGACCTGGTGCCGCAGTCGGCGGTCAAGTTCGAGGGAGTGCCGGTAGGCCGGGTCGAGGAGATCACCACTGGTCCCGACCGATGGACTGCCATGGTACGCACCTTGGTGAACTCGTCGGTGGATCTGCCCGCGAACGCGCACGCCGAGGTCAAGCAGACGAATCTGCTCGGCGAGAAGTTCATCGAGCTCTCCCGTCCCCCTGTCGATCCGGATCCGCAGCGGCTCGGTGACGGTTCGGTGATCCCGATCGGGCGCACCAGACACGCGACCGAGGTCGAACAGGTGCTCGGCGCGCTGTCGCTGCTGCTCAACGGTGGCGGTATCGCACAGCTGAAGCCGATCATCACCGAACTGAACAAGGCTCTCGGTGGCCGCGAGGACCGGGTGCGCTCGCTGATCGAGCAGGCGAGCACGCTGATCGATGGTCTCGACCAGCAAGTGGACGACATCACGCGGGCGCTCGACGGGCTCGATGTACTCAGCACCAGACTCAGCAGGCAGACCGGTCAGATCGGCAAGATTATCGAGCAACTGCCAGAGGGCGTAAAGATCCTCGTAGAGCAGCGTCCGCAGCTGGTCGCCCTGCTCGCTCAGCTGGACCGGCTCGGCCAGGTCGGCTTCGACATATTGAACACTTCGAAGGAAGACCTGATACGCGACCTCACCTCATTGCGACCGACTCTGCAGGAACTCGGTCGCGCGGCACCGGACTTGGTGACCGCTTTCCCACTGATACCAACCTATCCGTTCCCCGACTCATCGTTGGCGAGCACCTTCGGCGGACAGCTGAACACCTGGTTGTCATTGGACCAGCAGATCGGCGTCACGCTCAGCAATCTCGGTGTGGGCAAACCGGATCCGGTATACATCCCGCCGGTCGGTCCGCCGGTCCCGGTGAATCCGACCAACCCGTACTACAACGGAAATGGCCCGCGGCCGGGCTGGCCGACGGTATCGATTCTGCCGTTGCCACCGCTTTTGGCACAGCCGCCTGTCCCAGCGCTGCCCGGTCTGGCCGGGGAGATCATCGATCGATTCGGCATAGGGGGTGCTCCGCGGTGACACGTCTGATCAGGTGGCAGCTGATTGCGTTCGTAGTGATCGCGGTGATCGGCGTCGTGTTCGTCGGTGCCAAGTACATCCGCCTCGACCATATGTTCGGGTTCGGTGAGTACACGGTGAAGCTGCGGGCGGCGCAGACCGGTGGTATCTACAAAGGTGCCGAGGTGACCTATCGCGGTGTTCCGGTCGGTCGCGTCGGCGAGCTGGAGCTCACCGACGATGGCGTGCTGATGAACCTCCGGATCGATTCGAGTTCGCCGAAGATCCCGGCCTCAGCGAAAGCTGTAGTGGCCGACAGATCCGCGATCGGTGAGCAATACGTCGATCTACAGCCCGATACGGATACGGGTCCGTATCTGCGCGACAACTCAGTGATCGCCTCGGCGGACCTGCCTGTGCCGGTCGATGAGTTGCTGGCCAGCGTGGACGGATTTGCCAGTTCGGTGGATCTGACCGCGCTCAACACCACGGTTCGCGAACTCGGAAAGGCCTTCGATGGCAAAGGTGACGATCTGCAGGTGCTGATCGACTCACTGAACAAATTCACTGAAACTTTCTATGAGACGCTGCCGCAGACCGTCCAGCTCATTCGGGACGGCAGGATCGCACTCGGTACTCAGGCCGAACAGTCCACCGCTATCAGGGAGTTCAGCGACGGCCTCGACAAGATCACCGCTCAACTGCGCTCCAGCGATCCCGACATACGCAGGCTGATCGGCACAGGAACCGACGCGGGCGGGCAGATCGGCGCATTGCTCCAGCAGAGCGGCGGCACGCTCACCGAGGATCTGACCAACCTACGGCTGGTGCTGCAGGCTATCTCTCCGAAATTCTATGCGCTGAAACCGCTGTTGCAATTGCTTCCGCAGTTATCGGTCGGCGGGTCTTCCACCGCGCCGGGTGACGGAAC
The DNA here is from genome assembly GCF_056629435.1 of Nocardia sp. TBRC8007. NCBI lineage: Bacteria > Bacillati > Actinomycetota > Actinomycetes > Mycobacteriales > Nocardiaceae > Nocardia > Nocardia sp. TBRC8007. The sequence continues at coordinate 38,858 of NZ_JBWSOR010000014.1, forward strand.
CACTCACTTCGGTCTGGTGCTGGAGACCAACAATCCGCCGGCCTGCACCGTGGGCTACGAAGGCACACAGCGGATCCTTGAACAGATGAAGGCCCAGAATCCGGATTTCGACGACACGCGCGACGAGTTCCCGTTCAACAAGGACGCCAAATGTCTGGTGCCATTCGGCAATCCGACAGCTGTCCGGGGTGGCGCACGCGCCGAATTTGCCGATCCGGCCATCGTGCAGCCCTGGGACTCCAATCCCAAGACCGATCCGGACAGGCTGAATCTGACTCCGGTCGCTGTGCAGTTATCAACCTTGCTTGGGGTCACGCCTAAGCGGTGACCAGCAGAAATGGGGTTAAGGTGTCTCGCGTGAACGACTGGAACGAGGCAGTGAACGAGGCAGTGGTGGGTACGAAACTCTGGGGCGCGGCGCAGCCGATCGACGGCGAGGCGCCATTGTGAGTCCGGATTTGTCCGATCGGTCCGATATGGTGCCTCAGTCCGATACAGCGGTATCGGAAGAAGCGTCGGACGCGGCGTCGGCGTCGACGCTCGGCTGGGCAGCGCTCGTCGGCTCGGCCTCATTGCTGATTGTCGCGCTGGTCGCTGCCGTGTGGTTCGGCACGGGCTGGGTGCATGCCGTGCTCACCGACGGCACGCGCGGCGATACTCGCGACGTCGCGCTGGACGGCGCCCGTCAAGCGGCGTTGAACATGACCTCGATGAATCTCGATGACGTGCCCGGTTCGCTCGCACTGGCCAGGTCCTCGATGACCGGCGCCTTGCGGGACTCGGCCATCGAGAACAAGGAGCAGATCGAGAAACTGGCCGAGCAGAGCGGAGTCGAGATGACCTCGAAGGTGCTCGGCGCCGCGCTCACCTCGCTCGACAGTGAGCAAGGCGAAGCGTCTGCGCTGGTCGTGCTCCGGGTGACCGAGACAGGCGGGGGCGAACCGCCTGCCGAATATCGCCACACTTGGGCCGTCGACATGACTAAGGACGGCGAGGTCTGGAAGGCCGAGCAGATCTTCTCGCTCAGTCCACCGGTGCCGCTGAACAGCGCACCCGATCGGCAACCGGCTGCCGTGACAGTGGACCAGATACCTGCCGTGCCGAAACCGGGGTCGTAGGAGGGCATATATGACGTCGCGTCGACCGGTCAACCGAGTCACCGCTAAGCGCCGCCCTGTCGCCGGACAATCGGCGCGGCCCGTATCGCCGCGTACCAAGCGCCTCGCATCGGGTCGCGTACCGCGCCGGAAAGGCGTTCCCCAGTCCGCTGCGGCAACTGAGGTCACTCGCGCCGAACAGGTGGTCGGATTGCCGCTGAAGCGCAAACTCTTGCCACGCAAGAAAGGCCGCCCACGGCGCCACAAAACTGGGAAACCGCGCTGGAGCCTCATCACGGGATTGTTGATCGCCGCCATGTTGCTAGGAGCCTTCGCGTGGCTCGCCGAACAACGACCAGGGGTGGATGAGTCGAATCGAGCGTACGTGGACAGCGAGGCCACCCAGGAGGTGCGAGCGGCCGCTGACCACGCATTGCAGACTATCTATAGCTTCGACATGAAGCACATCGATGGCTACCAGGACACCGCGAAGCAGGTTTTGACCGGAAAGATGCTCGCTGAACTGGACAGATACTCCGGCACCACCATCGAGTCGTACAAGCAGACCCAGACCAGCGCCGATGCCAAGGCTGATCCCATTGCTGTCACATTGCTCACGGACGATCGAGCGGAATTGCTCGTCAACTTGACGGTGAGCGCCACCAGGAACGGCGTGGCTCAGCAGAGCGTCGCAGGCCCTGTTGTCCTGCACATGCGGAAAGTGGACGGTCGCTGGCTGGCCAGCGACATCCTCGATCAGTGATATCCGGCATGTCGGCAGGGATAACGCAGCGCGCCAGGAGATCTCGTCGATATCTCGGCCGAGGTCTGCCACTTGACGAGTTTCGCCCGACCCGTCACGCTATTCACAACAGCGGCAGCTGTCACAGCGGCTTCAGCGCACCGCGGCTCGGAACGCAGCCAGCGAATCAGGCCCGGTGCGCCAGCCATGTGGGCGAGTGCATGGATGGTACTTTGACACCCCCATGGATATGGGTGTAGTTTTGGACGTTGCGCTGGCTGCCTCCTGTCCATACCTCGATGTGCACATGTAAGTTCACCTTTTCGGTGTTACTTTCAGTGGTGCCTGTTCGAGTTTCGTTCGGGTTGTGACCAGCGGAATTCGTAGCAGACAGAGCGACGGTCGCGGACCACCACGCGACGCGCGTGAGGTGCTGGAAGGACGCATCTTGGCAGTCTCCACCCAGACCAAGGCAGTTGCCGGAATCCCCGGAGCCCCGTTGCGGGTGTCTTTCGCAAAGATCCGTGAGCCCTTGGAGGTGCCCGGACTTCTCGATCTACAAACGGAATCTTTCGCCTGGTTGGTCGGTTCGCCGGAATGGCGCGCGCGTGCCGCCGATCGCGGCGACGTCGGCCTAGTCGGTGGCCTCGAAGAGGTACTGGAGGAACTCTCCCCGATCGAGGATTTCTCCGGCTCGATGTCTCTGTCCTTCTCCGGTCCGCGCTTCGAAGAGGTCAAGGCCTCGATAGACGAGTGCAAAGACAAGGACATGACCTACGCGGCGCCGCTGTTCGTCACCGCGGAATTCATCAATAACAACACTGGTGAGATCAAGAGCCAGACGGTCTTCATGGGTGACTTCCCGATGATGACCGACAAGGGCACGTTCATCATCAATGGCACCGAGCGTGTGGTCGTCTCGCAGCTGGTGCGTTCGCCGGGTGTCTACTTCGATCACACCGTCGACAAGGCCACGGAGAAGGACCTGCACAGCGTGCGCGTCATCCCGAGCCGAGGGGCGTGGCTGGAATTCGATGTGGACAAGCGCGACACCGTCGGTGTGCGTATCGATCGCAAGCGCCGTCAGCCGGTCACCGTGCTGCTGAAGGCGCTGGGATGGACTACTGAGGAGATCGTCGAGCGCTTCGGCTTCTCCGAGATCATGATGTCGACCCTGGAGAAGGACAACACCGCGGGTCAGGACGAGGCGCTACTGGACATCTACCGTAAGCTGCGCCCGGGTGAGCCGCCGACCAAGGAGTCGGCGCAGACCCTGTTGGAGAACCTGTTCTTCAAGGAGAAGCGCTACGATTTGGCGCGCGTGGGCCGGTACAAGATCAACAAGAAGCTCGGCATCCGCGCGGGCGAGCAGATCACCGGCTCAGTGTTGACGAAGGAAGACATCGTCAACACCATCGAGTACCTGGTCCGTCTGCATGCGGGCGACAAGACCATGACCGCTCCCGGCGGTGTCGAGGTTCCGGTGGAAGTGGACGACATCGATCACTTCGGCAACCGTCGCCTGCGTACCGTCGGTGAGCTGATCCAGAACCAGATCCGGGTCGGCCTGTCCCGAATGGAGCGCGTGGTCCGTGAGCGGATGACCACCCAGGACGTCGAGGCGATCACGCCGCAGACCCTGATCAACATCCGTCCAGTCGTCGCCGCGATCAAGGAGTTCTTCGGAACGTCCCAGCTGTCGCAGTTCATGGACCAGAACAACCCACTGTCGGGCCTGACCCACAAGCGCCGCCTCTCGGCACTCGGCCCTGGTGGACTTTCTCGTGAGCGGGCCGGCCTGGAAGTCCGCGACGTGCACCCGTCGCATTACGGTCGCATGTGTCCGATCGAGACTCCGGAAGGCCCGAACATCGGCCTGATCGGTTCGCTGTCGGTGTACGCGCGAGTCAATCCGTTCGGGTTCATCGAGACGCCGTATCGGAAAGTCGTCGGCGGTCAGGTCACCGACGAGGTGGTCTACCTGACTGCGGACGAAGAAGACCGCCACGTACGCGCTCAGGCGAACTCGCCGATCGGCGCGGACGGCCGCTTCCTCGAAGAGCGGGTGTTGTGCCGCCGAGGCAACGAGGAGAACGAGCTGGTCGCGGCCACCGAGGTCGACTTCATGGACGTCTCTCCGCGCCAGATGGTTTCGGTCGCGACCGCCATGATCCCGTTCCTGGAGCACGACGACGCCAACCGCGCCCTGATGGGTGCGAACATGCAGCGCCAGGCCGTTCCGCTGATCCGCTCCGAGGCGCCGGTCGTAGGTACCGGTATGGAGCTACGCGCGGCCGTGGACGCGGGCGATGTCGTGGTGAACGAGAAGGCCGGTGTGGTCGAGGAGGTTTCCGCCGACTACGTCACCGTGATGGCCGACGACGGAACGCGCAAGAGCTATCGGATGCGCAAGTTCAACCGCTCGAACCAGGGCACTTGTTCGAACCAGCGTCCGATTGTGGACGAGGGGCAGCGGGTGGAGCAGGGGCAGGTCCTGGCCGATGGCCCGTGCACCGAGAACGGCGAGATGGCCCTCGGTAAGAACCTGCTCGTGGCGATCATGCCGTGGGAAGGTCACAATTACGAGGACGCCATCATTCTGTCGCAGCGCCTCGTGGAGGAGGACGTGCTCACCTCGATCCATATCGAAGAGCACGAGATCGATGCCCGCGACACGAAGCTGGGCGCCGAGGAGATCACCCGAGACATTCCGAACGTCTCCGACGAGGTACTCGCCGATCTGGACGAGCGTGGCATTGTACGGATCGGCGCCGAGGTCCGCGACGGCGACATCCTGGTCGGTAAGGTTACCCCGAAGGGCGAGACCGAGCTGACTCCGGAGGAGCGGCTGCTGCGCGCGATCTTCGGCGAGAAGGCGCGCGAGGTACGCGATACCTCGCTGAAGGTGCCGCATGGTGAGTCCGGCAAGGTCATCGGCATCCGAGTGTTCTCCCGTGACGACGACGACGATCTTCCCCCCGGCGTCAATGAGCTGGTCCGCGTGTACGTGGCGCAGAAGCGCAAGATCCAGGATGGCGACAAGCTCGCAGGCCGACACGGCAACAAGGGTGTCATCGGCAAGATCCTGCCCACCGAGGACATGCCGTTCCTCCCGGACGGTACCCCGATCGACATCATCCTGAACACCCACGGCGTGCCGCGTCGTATGAATATCGGTCAGATCCTGGAGACCCACCTCGGCTGGATCGGCAAGGCGGGCTGGCAGGTCGACGTGGCCGCCGACGGTACCCGTCCGAAGTGGGCGCAGGCGCTGCCGGAGGTGATGCTCGGGGCTCCGGCCGACTCCAACATCGCCACGCCGGTTTTCGACGGTGCGCGCGAGGAGGAGCTGACCGGCCTGCTCGGTTCGACACTGCCCAACCGCGACGACGAGCGCATGGTCAACGACGACGGCAAGGCCACGCTGTTCGACGGACGCTCAGGTGAGCCGTTCCCGTACCCCGTCGCGGTCGGCTACATGTACATTCTGAAGCTGCACCACTTGGTCGACGACAAGATCCACGCGCGGTCGACCGGTCCGTACTCCATGATTACCCAGCAGCCGCTCGGTGGTAAGGCGCAGTTCGGTGGTCAGCGCTTCGGGGAGATGGAGTGCTGGGCCATGCAAGCCTATGGTGCGGCGTACACGCTGCAGGAACTGCTGACCATCAAGTCCGACGACGTGGTCGGTCGGGTGAAGGTCTACGAAGCGATCGTCAAGGGCGAGAACATCCCGGAGCCGGGCATTCCGGAGTCGTTCAAGGTCTTGCTCAAGGAACTCCAGTCGCTGTGCCTCAACGTCGAGGTGCTGTCTTCCGATGGCGCCGCGATCGAGATGCGGGACGGCGACGACGAAGACCTGGAGCGCGCGGCGGCCAACCTGGGCATCAACCTGTCGAGGAACGAAGCGGCCACCGTCGACGATCTGGCGAACTAGGCGGGAAGGCCGGAAGCCGCCGCAGTACGGCAGCCGGCCACCTCGCGCTTTTCCTGGGTGGCCGCCGAATAAAGCCTCGGCAGACACTCACTAGTGAACTTTTGCTCGAATTCGACCCGCACAGGGGAAAGGAAGTTACGTGCTAGACGTCAACTTCTTCGATGAACTCCGGATCGGCCTCGCCACCGCCGAAGACATTCGCCAGTGGTCCTACGGTGAGGTGAAGAAGCCGGAGACCATCAACTACCGCACGCTCAAGCCGGAGAAGGACGGCTTGTTCTGCGAGAAGATCTTCGGTCCCACCCGGGACTGGGAGTGTTACTGCGGTAAGTACAAGCGCGTCCGCTTCAAGGGCATCATCTGTGAGCGCTGTGGCGTCGAGGTGACTCGCGCCAAGGTGCGCCGTGAACGGATGGGTCATATCGAGCTGGCCGCTCCGGTCACGCACATCTGGTACTTCAAGGGCGTGCCCTCGCGTTTGGGATACCTGCTCGACCTGGCGCCGAAGGATCTGGAGAAGATCATCTACTTCGCCGCCTACGTCATCGTGGCTGTCGACGAAGAGCTGCGGCACAACGAGCTGTCTACGCTAGAGGCCGAGATGGAGGTCGAGAAGAAGGCGGTCAGCGATCAGCGTGACGCCGATCTAGAGGCCCGCGCGCAGAAGCTCGAAGCCGACTTGGCCGAGCTGGAGGCCGAAGGCGCCAAGTCCGACGTGCGCCGCAAGGTCAAGGACGGCGGCGAGCGTGAGATGCGTCAGCTGCGCGACCGCGCCCAGCGCGAGCTGGACCGGTTGGAGGAGATCTGGAACACCTTCACCAAGCTGGCCCCCAAGCAACTCATCGTCGACGAGGTGCTCTACCGCGAGCTGGTCGACCGCTACGGTGAGTACTTCACCGGCGCTATGGGCGCGGAGTCGATCCAGAAGCTGATGGAGAGCTTCGACATCGAGGCCGAGGCCGAGACGCTGCGCGAGGTCATCCGCACCGGTAAGGGGCAGAAGAAGCTACGCGCGCTCAAGCGGCTCAAGGTCGTCGCGGCATTCCAGACCAACGGCAACTCGCCGATGGGCATGGTACTCGACGCCGTTCCGGTGATTCCGCCGGAGTTGCGCCCGATGGTTCAGCTCGACGGTGGCCGTTTCGCCACCTCCGACCTGAACGACCTGTACCGGCGCGTGATCAACCGCAACAACCGGCTCAAGCGACTGATCGACCTCGGCGCGCCCGAGATCATCGTCAACAATGAGAAGCGGATGCTGCAGGAGTCTGTTGACGCGTTGTTCGACAACGGACGCCGCGGGCGCCCGGTCACCGGGCCGGGCAATCGTCCGCTGAAGTCGCTGTCGGATCTGCTCAAGGGCAAGCAGGGCCGGTTCCGGCAGAACCTGCTCGGTAAGCGCGTCGACTATTCCGGTCGCTCGGTCATCGTCGTAGGTCCGCAGCTGAAACTGCACCAGTGCGGACTGCCCAAGCTGATGGCGTTGGAGCTGTTCAAGCCGTTCGTGATGAAGCGTCTGGTCGACCTGAACCACGCGCAGAACATCAAGTCGGCCAAGCGGATGGTGGAGCGGCAGCGCCCGCAGGTGTGGGATGTCCTCGAAGAGGTCATCGCCGAACACCCTGTGCTGCTCAACCGCGCGCCCACCCTGCACCGTCTCGGCATCCAGGCGTTCGAGCCGCAATTGGTGGAAGGCAAGGCCATCCAGCTGCACCCGCTGGTCTGTGAGGCGTTCAACGCCGACTTCGACGGCGACCAGATGGCCGTGCACCTGCCGCTGTCGGCGGAGGCGCAGGCCGAGGCACGGGTGCTGATGCTGTCGTCGAACAACATCCTCTCGCCCGCGTCGGGCCGGCCGCTGGCCATGCCGCGTCTGGACATGGTGACCGGCCTGTACTACCTGACTCGACTCGAAGAGGGGGCGCGGGGTTCCTACCAGTCGGCGACTGGAGATGCTCCGGAACAGGGCGCGTACTCCTCGCCCGCTGAGGCACAGATGGCGGTGGACCGCGGCGAGCTCACCGTGCGTTCGCGGATCAAAGTCCGGCTGACCGATCAGCGCCCGCCGAAGGATATCGAGACGGAGCTGTTCCCGGAGGGCTGGCGTCGTGGCGACGCGTGGACTATCGAGACCACGCTGGGACGGGTGCTGTTCAACGATCTGCTGCCCACGGACTACGCGTTCATCAACGAGCAGATGCCGAAGAAGCGTCAGGCGACGATCATCAACGATCTCGCCGAGCGCTACCCGATGATCGTGGTCGCGCAGACCGTCGACAAACTCAAGGACGCGGGCTTCTATTGGGCCACCCGTTCCGGCGTCACGGTTTCGATGTCCGACGTGCTGGTGCCGCCGGAGAAGGCCGAGATCATGGAGCGCTACGAGGCGCAGTCGGATCAGATCGAGAAGAAGTACCAGCGTGGTGCGCTCGATCATCAGGAGCGCAACAACGCCCTGGTCAAGATCTGGCAGGAGGCGACAGAGGAGGTTGGTAAGGCACTGCGCGCCCACTACCCGGCCGACAACCCGATCATCACGATTGTCGACTCGGGCGCTACGGGTAACTTCACCCAGACCCGTACTCTCGCCGGGATGAAGGGTCTGGTGACCAACCCTAAGGGTGAGTTCATCCCGCGCCCGATCAAGTCCTCGTTCCGTGAGGGCTTGACGGTTCTGGAGTACTTCATCAACACCCACGGTGCGCGCAAGGGTCTGGCCGACACCGCGCTGCGTACCGCGGACTCGGGTTACCTGACCCGTCGTCTGGTGGACGTCTCGCAGGACGTCATCGTGCGCGAACACGACTGTGGCACCGAGCGCGGCATCGTGGTGCCGATTGCCGAGAAGCAGCTCGACGGCTCGATCATCCGCGACGCGCATGTGGAGACCTCGACCTACGCGCGCACGCTCGCGGCCGATGCGCTCGACGAGCAGGGCAATGTCATCGTGGCCAAGGGTGCCGATCTCGGCGACCCGGCCCTGGAGGCACTGCTGGAGGCGGGCATCACCGAGGTGAAGGTCCGGTCTGTGCTGACCTGTACCACCGGCACCGGCGTGTGCGCTACCTGCTACGGCCGCTCCATGGCGACCGGCAAGCTCGTCGATATCGGTGAGGCTGTCGGTATTGTCGCCGCGCAGTCCATCGGCGAGCCCGGTACCCAGCTGACCATGCGTACCTTCCACCAGGGCGGTGTCGCCGGCGACGACATCACCGGCGGTCTGCCGCGCGTGCAGGAGCTGTTCGAGGCGCGAGTGCCGAAGGGTAAGGCACCCATCGCCGAGGTCTCCGGCCGGGTGCGGATGGAAGACGACGATCGCTTCTACAAGATCACCATCATCCCAGACGACGGTGGCGAAGAGGTTGTCTACGACAAGCTCTCGAAGCGGCAACGGTTGCGGGTGTTCAAACACGACGACGGCACCGAGCGGTTGCTGTCGGACGGCGATCATGTCGAGGTCGGCCAGCAGTTGCTGGAAGGCGCGGCGGATCCACACGAGGTGCTTCGCGTGATGGGTCCCCGGCAGGTCCAGGTCCATCTGGTCCACGAGGTCCAGGAGGTCTACCGCTCGCAGGGTGTGTCGATCCACGACAAGCACATCGAAGTCATCGTGCGTCAGATGCTGCGTCGGGTGACGATCATCGACTCGGGTTCGACGGAGTTCCTGCCCGGCTCGCTCACCGAGCGCGCCGAGTTCGAGGCAGCCAACCGCCGGGTGGTCGCTGAGGGTGGCGAGCCCGCGTCGGGTCGCCCGGTGCTGATGGGTATCACCAAAGCGTCGCTGGCCACTGATTCGTGGCTGTCGGCGGCATCCTTCCAGGAGACCACCCGAGTCTTGACGGACGCGGCGATCAACTGCCGCTCCGACAAGCTCATCGGCCTCAAGGAGAATGTGATCATCGGCAAGCTGATCCCTGCAGGCACCGGTATCAACCGTTACCGGAATATTCAGGTGCAGCCAACCGAAGAAGCTCGCGCCGCAGCGTATGCGGTGCCGTCCTACGACGACACCTACTACAGCCCGGACAGCTTCGGTCAGCCTACCGGCGCCGCTGTTCCGCTGGACGACTACGGCTTCAGTGACTACCGCTGATCATGTAGTGTGACAGCATTCGGCCCCCGCCTCTGTTCAGAGCGGGGGCCGTTTGCTTTTATCGGCTCGGCTGTAGCTTCAGTTTCCTGCGGCAACGTGGATGCCGTTATGACTCGTCCTCGATGGGTGTTCGCGTCAGCGCGGCAATGCATTCCTGCAGCGGTCGGTCGTCGTGTCCTTCTCGTAGGGGAGGTAGCACAACGCCATCGGCCACTGAGCCATACTTTGCTGTCAACAGGGCGGGTAGCTGCTCGTACCGTCCACAGACGACCAGCTCGTCGAGCATCGCATCGGTGATCAGCGCAGGTAGGTCCGCCCACCGCTGAGCGCGGATCATCACGCGAAGCCGCTTCGGCAACTCGGTCCAACCACGCAGACTGAGCGTCGGTGAATAGGACGGTGTGGAATACAAGAACGCCAGCATACGCCGCTGCCGTTCCCGCTCCTGTCGGACATCGTCGTCGCTTGCCCCCATCGCGATGGCCGGCGCCGCCAGGACCAATGGGCGGGTGCGACGACTCACGCTTGCTGCCCCCCGAGACAATGCGGGGAGTACGACATCACGGAGGTAGCCGGGGTCGGCGTTGGTCGAATGCGTGATGACGCCGTGTGCCGCTTGGCCTGCCAGTTCACACATACCGGCGTTGACCGCGCCCAACCATATGGGTGGTGTTCCAGTAGTGCTGGGACCGGGGTTGAAGTAGGGCTGCATGCGGGTCAGCCGGTAGTGATCGCCTTTATAGTGCAGGGGCCCACCGTCGCGGAACGCAGCGAACAAAGCGTCAAGGGCTGCTAGATACTCCTTCATGCGCGACCGCGGCTCACTCCACTGCACACCGAAACGGCCCTCGATGTTCTGCTTTATCTGAGTGCCGAGCCCGAGTTCGAATCGTCCTACGGACAGCGCCGATAAGTCCCATGCGGTATAGGCCACCAAGGTCGGACTGCGTACGAACGCAAGCGTTACCGCTGTGCGAACGGTGATGCGCGTAGTGTGCTCGAGCGCCAACAGTGCCACCGCGAGGGAGTCGTGAATCGTTTCGGGAATATGCAGGCCGTGGAACCCCAACTGCTCGATACGTTGAGCGTAGGCAGGAACCGCTGTCAGTGGTAGTCGCGGATCCATTGCCGAATAAGCCTGCACAGCTGCGCAGGCTAAAAGCTGGTGTCTGACATCGTCAAGTAGTCAAGTAAGGGAGAGGACCCACCAGATCGGCCGGGCATCCATTGGCCCGGACGGGTTCGATTCCTGGTGATCGGGCAATTTCGAGGATGAACTCAACGGCACCAAGGGCAAGACGCCTGATGCCGCGTTACGAAACGGATCTGTAGGAAAGTCACACGAGATAGGGAGATCATCATGACCAAGGCGCGCAGTCAGGCGCTCGAGTTCTGTGAACGGTTCGGGCTGCGGATACCGATCCTTCAGGCACCGATGGCCGGCTCCAGCCCACCCGCACTGGCGATCGCGGTGGCCGAGGCAGGTGGTATGGGCGCCGCCGGAGTGCTCAAGGAGAGCCCATCGAGCATCGCACAGTGGGCGGAGCGGTTTCGTAGTGCGTCCGCAGGCGCATTCCAGCTGAATATCTGGATACCGGATGCGCCGCTCGCTGATGCTGATGAGCGTGAGCACAGGATCGAGCGTGTACGCGAATTCCTCAGCCGATTCGGCACGCCAGGAGAGACAGTCGACGCACCACCGGATTACGAGGCGCAGTGCGAGGCCATGCTCGCGGTGCGTCCCACCGTGATCTCCTCGATTATGGGCATATTCGAAGCGGAATACGTGAGCCGAATGCATGACCTGGGGATCGCCTGGTTCGCCTGCGCCACTACGCTCGCCGAGGCCCTCGCCGCCCAGAATGCCGGCGCCGATGCGATTGTCGCGCAGGGAGCGGAAGCCGGTGGCCATCGAGGCATGTTCGATCAGGAAGACACCGAGCGCACCGATATCGGCTTGTTCGCATTGCTCCCCTGGTTTGCCGACCACCTGCAGGTGCCGATCATCGCTGCTGGTGGAATCGCGGACGGTCGCGGGGTGGCGGCGGCTTTGGCCCTGGGAGCCAGTGCCGTACAGGTGGGCACCTCCTTGCTGCGCTGCCCGGAGACGGACATCGGCAAAGAATGGGCCGACACACTGGACGGTTTGGCACCTGATGCCACGATGACCACCCGCGCCTACACCGGCCGCACGGCACGTGCTGTCAAGACGCCTTATCTCATGGCGTGGACGCGGCCGCAAGCACCCCGCCCGGCGCCGTATCCGGACCAGCTGCGGCTCGTTACCCAGTGGCGGCGCGGCACTGGGTTTCGCGACGGAGTGGACCGGGGTAACTACTGGGCCGGACAAGGCGCCGCGTTAGCCACCGAAGAGCCTGCGGGTCAGGTGGTGGCGAGAATGTGGCGCGACGCGTGTGACCTGCTCGCGTGAGCCGCTTGCTATTCCCGGCCTGCCGAGGTCGAAGTCATGTCCGCGTAACGATTTCCGGCCACCTTGCTCGCGATCGGCTCCAGCGTCGCCAGTTCGTTCGCGGTCAGCGACATGGTCGCGGCCGCCACATTGTCAGTGAGCCGGGTCCGGCTGCGGGTACCGGGAATCGGGACTACGGCGAGATTGCGCACGGTGGCTTGTGCATGCACCCAAGCCAGCGCGACCTGAGCCGAGGTGATACCCCGTGCTCGGGCGATAGCCCGTAGCGGCCCGAGCAATTCGACGTTATGTGCCGCGTTGACGCCGGAGAAGCGTGGCATCGAGGAACGGAAGTCCTGCGTATCCGCGATACTGTTGAACGATCCGGTGAGGAAGCCGCGCCCCAGCGGTGAGTAGGGCACGAATGTCACGCCCAGTTCCGCGGCAGCGGGCACCGCGGTCTGCTCCACGTCCCTGGAGAACAGTGACCACTCCGACTGCAGTGCGGCGATCGGGTGCACCGTGTGTGCGGCACGTAGTTCGGCCCCGGTCACTTCGGACAGGCCCAGTGCGCGGATCCTGCCTTCCCGCACCAATTCCGCCAGTACGCCGACAGTGTCCTCAATCGGGACAGCGGGGTCCTTGCGGTGCATGTAGTACAGGTCGATGGTGTCGATCCGGAGCCTGCGCAGGCTGTCTTCCACGGCACGGCGTATATGACTGGGGGAGTTATCGATACCTCGGTAGGATAGGTCGTCCGCTTTACGGACGATACCGAACTTGGTGGCGATCACCACTCGCTCACGGTGGGCGTTGACGAAATCACTGAGGAATTCTTCATTGTGACCGGAGCCGTACATGTCGGCGGTGTCGAACAGCGTGACACCCAGTTCCAGCGCTCGGTCCAGCGTCGCCCGCGATTCGGTGAGGTCGCTGGGGCCGTAGAACTCGCTCATCCCCATGCAGCCCAGCCCTTGCGTTCCCACTTCGATGCCTGTGGCGCCAAGCGTGGTGGTAGGAAGTGCGTGGGTGTTGGTCATACCTTGCTTCCTTCGCTGTTGTGTGCGGTGACTCCGGTCGGCAGGCTCGCCAGGGTTTTGCCCTCATAGATGGCGATTTTGTTATCCAGTGCGTCCAGGGTTCGACGAAGTTCATCGATCTTGGCCAGTACCTCGGCGCGGGTGTTCCGGAACATCTCCAGTCGCTGGGGGATTGTGGATTCCCCCATCCGCACCAACTCCGCGTAGCGGAGCATGTCCGCTACCGGCATACCGGTGTTGCGCAGTTTGCCGATCAGCGCCAGCCAGTTCAGATCACGAACACTGAACCGGCGCTTACCGGTGTGGTCCCGGTCGATGTAATCCATCAGTCCGATCCGCTCGTACCACCGCAATGTGTCCCGGCTCAGTCCCGATCGCTCGGCCGCCTCACCGATCGAATACTGCGGTTGTTCCCAATTGCTCCGGCTGCTGTGTGGTGCGGATTCGCTCATGGCACCCATCCCTCTCGTTGACCGCCGACGTCGACCGCCTCGTTGAACACCGATGACGCTAGTCACCTGGAGCACGCTCCAAGCAAGTCCGATTACCCGAGCATTTCGATCGGTTCGTGGCGAGCGCGGCCCACGGGCGCGTCGGCGCCCGACATGGTGTGGTGGCTGTTCGGAGGTTTCACCACACGTGCGGTCAGCGCGGGATATAGAAGTGGATCAGCTCCCCGGTTCCCGTGCCCACATCGGTCCAGGGACGGTCGAAGCGAAGTACCGCGAGTGCGGAAGTCGGGAATTTTCTACTGAGTTCCACGGCGGGTGCGCAGTTGCGATTGCTTGCCAGCTCCCACGCTGTCCACGGCATCCCCGGCGCGTGTCCGACCACTAGCAATGTCGTCACGTTAGCTTCGCTGAGCTGAATCAACTCGATGAGCGCCGCGGGCGTGGCTTCGTAGATCGCGTCCTCGAAGACAACCGGTGCGGTAATTCCGGTGGCGGTGAGCGTCTGTTTGGTACGTGTGGCGGTGGAGCAGCGCACAGCGTCGATCGAGGGCTGGGTCTCGTGCAGCCACTGGCCCGCCAGCCTGGCCTCACGGTGCCCACGCGGCGCCAGTGGTCGTTCATGATCGTCGACACCATCGGGATAGGACGATTTGCCATGCCGCATGAGAATCAGGTTCCGCACCATGTGGATACCGTAAGGCCTCCGAGGTGAGGTATCGGCCACACTCGAGGCAAACTAAAGGTGGCATCACATCACGGGCTTTGCAGGCAACCCCTGCGGCGGACGGGAAGGACATCCTGACTGTCCACCGCACACCCATGGTTGGCCATAGCCCACGTATTTTCGAGGATCAGCACAATATGGCCTACGTAATCACGCAGCGTTGTTGCAATGACGCCAGCTGCGTTTCCGAGTGCCCGGTCGACTGCATCCGTCCTACCCCGGAGCAGCCGGAGTTCGCGACGACCGAGATGCTCTACATCGATCCCGACACCTGTATCGACTGTGGCGCCTGCGTCGATGTGTGTCCGGTCGAGGCCATCTTCGCCGAGGACGACTTGCCTGCCGCGCTGGCTCGATTCCGGGATATCAATGCCGCCTACTTCCAGCGGCATCCGCTGGAGTCGAACTTCGATCCGATCATCACTCCAGCGCGTCCACCGAAGGAACTGGGTATTTTGAGGGTGGCGATCGTCGGCACCGGACCCGCGGCCTGTTACGCGGCCGACGAACTTCTGCGCAGGGCTGATGTCGAGGTCGAGATGTTCGATCGGCTGCCGACCCCGTGGGGTCTGGTCCGAGCGGGCGTCGCCCCAGATCACCCCGGCACCAAGGCGGTGTCGAATATGTTCGAGTCGGCGTTTCGTCGGGATAAGCTGCAGTTCTACCTCAATGTCGAAGTGGGCACGCGCATATCGCACGAGGAACTGCTGCGCCACCACCACGCCGTGATCTACGCGGTCGGCGCTTCGACCGACCGTAGGCTTGATATTCCCGGCGAGGATCTGCCGGGCAGTCATTCTGCCACCGAGTTCGTCGCCTGGTACAACGGTCACCCCGACTACGCGAACCGGACTTTCGATCTGTCCAGTGAACGGGCTGTGATCATCGGCAACGGCAACGTAGCGTTGGACGTGGCACGCGTGCTGATCGTCGACCCTGATGAACTGGCCAAGACCGATATCGCCGACCACGCGCTGAGCGCGCTGCGGCAGAGCAGAATTCGTGAGGTCGTCGTGCTCGGCAGGCGCGGCCCGCTGCAGGCGGCCTATACTTCACCGGAGTTCCTCGCCTTGACGCATATAGAGGGTGTCGACATCATCGTGGATGAGGCCGATCTGGAACTCGACGAGGCAAGCCAGGCGATTCTGAACGACCCACAGATCGAGCCGGCACTGACCTTGAAGTACACGCTCGCCAAGGAATACGCGGTCGGTCGTCGTACCGAGGGCAACAAGCGGATCATATTCCGCTATCTGGTCTCACCCACCGCGCTCACCGGCACCGAGCAGGTCGAGTCGGTGGAGTTGGTCCACAACGAACTGGTCGACATGGGCGGCCGACCGGTGGCCAGGCCGACCGACCGTACTGAGAGCATCGCTGCCACGCTGGTGCTGCGCTCGGTCGGTTATCGCGGTGAGCCGGTCAGCGATCTGCCATTCGACGTCAACCGCGGCACTGTACCCAATGAGAACGGCCGGGTGATCGGCGCGGACGGCAGGCCGCTGTCCGGTGTGTATGTCAGTGGCTGGATCAAGCGCGGGCCTCGCGGCGTTATCGGCACGAACCGGAACGATTCTGCGGAGACGGTAGATCTACTGGTCGCCGATTTCATCGCGGGCAAGCTCGGCGTGCCACAGGGGGACCGCGCCGCGTTGAGGGCTTTGCTCGAACAGCGCGGAGCCGACCTGGTGGATCGGGTCGGCTGGCGGGCGATCGACCAGGCGGAGAAGTCGGCGGGCAAGGCTGAGGACAGGCCGCGGGTCAAGTTCACCACTAGGGAAGATCTGCTCAGGGTCGCCCGCGACTGATTATTCCTCGGATCGGCCGGGTCCTTCGGGATCCGGCCATCGGGCCACAGTGTCCGTCTACGGTGCGCTGGAGCAGCTCAGTCGGGCAGCGGCATGATACGAACCAGTGCGGTAGTACTCCCACCGACCACGAACCATAGCCGCAGCACCGGCTGTCCGGTCCGATCACCGGGCTCGTACCGGCTGCGTACCAAGACATGTTGATGTGCCAGCACGGGTGTCACGTATTCGATCACCGCGCGGTGCGGCTGCGCGAGCAGCTTGGGGTATTCGACCAGGAACTGCTCTACCGCCTGCCAATAGAAGGCATTGTGGAGGTGGTTGTACTGGTCGATGTCTGTGGCGCGCACAGGAAACGGCAAGTCGACGTCCGACTCCGGTGGTGCGCTGTCTGTCAGATAGGGACGCCACCGCAACCGATGCTCATCGGACGTACGAGCAAGGTGGGCGAGTCCCTCGTCGCTGATCCGCGCGGGCATGCCGGTCGACTCGCTGAGGTTGATCCAGAAGCCTTCGGTTTCGATCAGGCCACCGCTTCCGCCGGTGATGCGTACCCGCATATTGGTCCATCGGGTGGACATGGCCGAGCACCACCGCAGCAATTGGATATCATCCGGCCATAAGATCGGACGGATTACATCGATGACCGTCCGTCGGACAATCCAATTCGGGTCGGTCTGGTGGAAGAATGTCTTGTACGCGTTTTCCCAGGCGATATCTTGCAGGTAACGGGCTATAGCATCGAACCGCAACCTATTGTAGGGGTCCACATCGCCAGCCCGGACAGGCCATGCCGAAGCAAAACCCATGCCCTCCTGGGGAGGCGGGGCGAGTGGCTGATCGAGTGACACTTGTGCTCCTCGCGCTGCACTGTGTGCCGCGTTTCTTCATACGCTGCTGTTGTAATGACTTTACGGGGCGTATGCCGTTTCCTCTCGTTCGAGCTGTCGTACCTTCCTTCATAGTCCTTCTGCGCCTGCCCGGGCCAGGGTTACTCGGGGATGGACCGATTCCTCTTCATCCGCCGGGCTCTGCGCCCAGGCACAGCCGGGCGCTACCGCAGATGTGTGAGTTGTCGGTGGAGTTGTGCGCGGATCGGTAATCCTGGTGAGCGCCGCTCGAGTTCACCGCGATCGCGCCAGGGATATTGCCGAGTGATTTGTAGCGGTCGACCGAACACCGGGTGTCGACGATGATTTCGTCGGCCGGATTCCAGATTCAGTGGTGGCCCGGTGCCCTTGTAGGTTTCGGCCATGATCCCCCTTCCCTCCCGGCCTGGAGGTCGTGGTCAGCATAGCAAAATCGGGCGATCTGGACAGGCGCCCGTGGTAGCGGGTTAGGTTGTCGGTACGGCGTCGTATTCTGTCGTCGCACCGGACAGAGAGGTCAGCACATGCGCGCAGCCCAGGTCGGCGAACTGGACGGACCGGAAGCGGTCCGGATCGTGGATATCCCCGAGCCGACGCTCTATCCGGGTGGGATCGTGATCGATGTGCACGCGGCGGGTGTCGCCTTTCCGGACGTGCTGATGACGCGCGGGCTGTATCAGATGAAACCCGAATTGCCGTTTGTCGTCGGAGGCGAGGTCGCGGGCATTGTGCGAACAGCTCCGGAAGACGGACATGTGCGCGCGGGCGATCGGGTGGTCGCGCTGACATTGCTCGGCAACGCGATGGCCGAGACGGCCGTGGTGCCCGCGCAGATGGTGTTCCGCCTACCGGACAATGTATCGCTGGAAGCGGGAGCGGGCATCTTGTTCAACGATTTGACAGTGCACTTCTGTCTACGCACCAGAGGGAGGTTGGCCGCGGGCGAGACCGTGCTGGTCCATGGCGCCGCAGGCGGCATAGGTACCTCGACATTGCGGATGGCGGCCGCGCTCGGCGCGGCGCGCGTGATCGCGGTGGTGAGCACCGAGGCGAAGGCCGAGGTGGCCCGCGCCAATGGCGCCACCGATGTAGTGCTGACCGATGGCTGGCTCGCGGCGGTCAAGGGGTTGACCGGCGGCCGAGGTGTCGACATCGTGCTCGACCCGGTCGGTGGCGACCGTTTCACCGACAGCATTCGCTCGCTTGCTGCCGCGGGCAGGTTGCTGGTGGTCGGCTTCACCGCGGGGGAGATCCCTAGCGTCAAAGTCAATCGCTTGCTGCTGAAGAATGTCGAGGTGATCGGCGCGGCATGGGGTGAATGGGTGATGTCGCATCCGGATTATCTGCGTCAGCAGTGGGCCGAGGTGGAACCGCTGCTGGTCTCCGGCAAGATCGCACCGCCGGAGCCTGTGCTGTACCCATTGGACAAAGCAGCCGAGGCGGTCGCCTCGTTGGATAACCGTACCGCCACCGGAAAGGTTGTGGTCACGCTGCGCTGACAGTTATCGATTTTCGGCGTGCGGGCTCGACTATAGTTCCTGGACCGGGCGATATGCGGGCGCCTTGGTGGTTCCGGTCCGGTGTAGCGTGCGCAGCAGCGGCAGGGTCCGCCGCGCCACCACAGTAGACAGCACGATGACGCTGTGTGAGCGCACCACCGACGAGGTCCGGTCGATGCTCAGCAGCACTGTTTGCAGTCCTGCGTGCGAGTCGGCTCCGATCCGGCACAGCACGTCGCTGGAGCCAGTGGTGGCATAGGCCTCCAACACACCGGGGATGGCGTCGAGTTCGGTCGTTAACGTATCCAACGCGCCTTGGGCGATCTCCAGTGTCACGAATGCCTGCACATGAAATCCCGCCGCTGTGACGTCGATCTGCGGATCGTAGGAGGCGATCACGCCGGAGTCCTCCATCCGCGCGATCCTCGCTTGTACTGTGGCTCTGGCGACTTTGGTGCGACGGGACAACTCGAGAATGCCCGCCTTCTGATACTCGTGCATCGCGGTGAGAATGGCGAGATCGAGTTCGTCGAGTTTCGCGGGTGTGCGCGACATGACGGCCTCCGTTCGAGCATTGGTCAGGCTTGCTGCCTGTCTTGCTGATGCTATTCAAATTGTCCAGCATCTCGGCCTGTTCGCTAGTCGGATTCGTCACACTGTCTAGCGAGAATTGGCGCTGTTGCCTACTGTCTAGCGCCGACGATTTCCTTGGGGCATGACCATCGAGAACCTCCCTGACTCCCGGTCCGGCTTCGTTCCCAGCGACGGTGAGTCGCGCACCATCGCGGGGCTGGTCGACCACGACGACAGTGGCGACCCTTTCCCGGTCATCGGGTGGGACGCTCTGGTCTGGGTAGTGGGCAATGCCACGCAGACCACGCATTTCCTGGAATCCGCTTTCGGCATGCGGGTGGAGGCATATTCTGGGCCGGAAACTGGCAACCGCGACCATAAGGCATTCGTTTTACGCAGTGGCTCAGTACGTTTCGTCATCACCGGAGCAACGGATCCGGATAGCCCGCTGGTAGCGCGGCATGCCCGGCACGGTGACGGCGTGGTCGATATCGCAATCGAAGTGCCGGATGTGGACCGCTGTGTGACCTGGGCCCGCACGCATGGCGCCACCATCTTGGTCGAACCACATGACGACACCGATGGCTTCGGAACCGTCCGCTCCGCTGCGCTGGCCACCTATGGCGATACCAAGCACACACTGATCGATCGGTCCAGCTACCACGGCCCGTATTTGCCCGGCTATATGGCTCGCAGCTCCACCTACCAGCCGCGCGACGGCGCACCGATCAGACTGTTCCAGGCGATCGATCATGTTGTGGGCAATGTAGAACTCGGCCAGATGGATAAGTGGGTCGAGTTCTACCGGCGAGTCATGGGTTTCACGAAGATGGCGGAGTTCGTGGGCGACGACATCGCTACCGACTACTCGGCGCTGATGAGCAAGGTCGTTGCCAACGGCAATCGTAGGGTGAAGTTTCCGCTCAACGAACCCGCTATCGGGAAGAAGCGCTCACAGATCGATGAATACCTGGACTTTTATCGCGGTCCTGGGGTGCAGCACATCGCGCTCGCCACCGGTGACATCCTCACCTGTGTCGATACGTTGCGTCGTGCGGGCGTCGAGTTCCTGGCAACGCCGGCGGCCTATTACGAGGACCCTGAATTGCGTGCTCGCATCGGCCAGGTTCGTGTCCCGGTGGAGGAACTCCAGCGTCGGGGCATCCTGGTCGACCGGGACGAAGACGGTTATCTGCTGCAGATTTTTACCAAACCGCTTACCGACCGCCCCACCGTCTTCTTCGAACTCATCGAACGCCACGGCTCCCTCGGTTTCGGCAAGGGAAATTTCAAGGCCCTGTTCCAGGCCATCGAGATAGAACAAGCCGCACGCGGCAATTTGTGATAGGTCATGAACTGCTCATCCAGCAATGTGCCATGGAGAGCATTCATCGGACGCCT
This sequence comes from Nocardia sp. TBRC8007, assembly GCF_056629435.1. Classification (NCBI taxonomy): domain Bacteria; kingdom Bacillati; phylum Actinomycetota; class Actinomycetes; order Mycobacteriales; family Nocardiaceae; genus Nocardia; species Nocardia sp. TBRC8007. Next base: position 59,503 of record NZ_JBWSOR010000014.1, read on the forward strand.
GGCGGCGCAGAAGATCGAAAGAACCACAATTCTCATCTTGATCAGGCTTCCAGTTCGGCGGGGAAACTCGGCGAGACTCTTCTGTTGATACCTCGGTAGAGTCTCGGGCATGCGGATCAAGTCGGCGATCGTCACGGCGACGACCCTGATGCTCGCGCTGGCGGGGTGCGGTTCGAACGTGCAGTCTCAGGACACCGGGCCGTCACGCCCTGCCCCGAAGGTGGTCCCTTTGGGCCCGTTCGTCGGGGAGTGTGGACATGTGACCGACGAGGAAGTGCGTGACCTCGGTGGGCTCGGCCAGTTGTCCGGAGTTTTCCGCAATGGGGTGGGCTGTAACTGGCAATCTGCTGGAATCGGTTCCGCCAGTGTTACTTTCGCATCCTATCGAGGTAGTCCGATCGAACGGGAACGGGCCTGGGTGACCGTCAACGGCCGCGCACCGGATCCGATCACCGTGGCCGGGCACACTGGATTCGCCGCGTTGGACCCGAGCGGGCAGATCTGCGACTTGGCGGTGCAGCTAGGCGATGATTTCTTCGAGTGGTCGACTTATGGTGGGGTGTTCGGCACAGTGCCGGGAAACCCGTGTGACCGCAGTCGTGCTCTCGCCGAGCTGACTCTGCAGCGGCTGCAGTAGGGGGAATATGGATAAGGGCAAAGGTCTCGGCAAGCGCGGCGCGGTCGCGGCGGTCGCCGTTGTCGTCGCGTTGTCGGTGGGTGGCTGCGGCAATGTGATTTCCGGATCCGCGCAGCCTGCGGGCGGTAGCAGGCCGATCGATACCAGGCTCGACAAGCTGTTGCGGGAATGCGAGATCTTGTCCGCGGCGCAGATCGGCAAGGCCATCGGGGAAAACGTTCAGGTACGCGACTCGTTCTTCGGCGCGGTGTGCATGTGGGATCTGATCGGCGCTCCTGGGGGGAATGCTATGGCCACGCTCAACTGGTACGAGAACGGCACGCTGAGCAATGAGAAGCAGACGAACAACAAACTCGGCTACCACACCACCAATATCACCGTCCAGAGTGTGCTCGCGCTGCAGATCCGGCGCCCGAACGACTCCGACTCCTGCGGGGTGACAGCCAGTGCGCCGGATAACGGTGTGATCGGCTGGTGGGTCAATTACCGTCCCGGCTCCGCGCATCCCGACCCTTGTGGCGCTGCCACGAAGCTCATGGAGATGACCTTGAATCTAGCCCGGTAGATTGTTGCCAGGCCGCCCCACTTTGACCCTGTGTCCCGGCCGCGGGTATTGTAGACGGCTGTGCCCGGAAGCATGCGGGCAAGTTCGTGCGTGACCGTAGGCCAGCGAGAGCGGCTGACGAGTCCAGCGCGCCCGGAATTCGGGCTCTGCGCTGTGCGCGACACGCCCGACCTCGGGACGCGAGAAACGTGGCCGGACGTGCGAGTGAAAGCTCGATGACAGCGATGTGAACGCCGGGCCGGAAACAACAGCTCGACCACGGGCCCGCAGAGCGCTGCCAATTGAACACCGACATGAAGTTCCAGCCACCGCGTTAATCAACAAGGAAAGCCGGTCTATGCCAACCATCAACCAGCTGGTCCGCAAGGGTCGCCGCGACAAGGTCGCCAAGACGAAGACTGCGGCCCTGAAGGGGAGCCCGCAGCGTCGTGGCGTGTGCACCCGCGTGTACACCACGACCCCGAAGAAGCCGAACTCCGCGCTGCGTAAGGTCGCGCGTGTTCGCCTGACCAGCGCGGTCGAGGTCACGGCCTACATCCCCGGTGAAGGCCACAACCTGCAGGAGCACTCGATGGTGCTCGTCCGCGGCGGTCGTGTGAAGGATCTCCCCGGCGTTCGTTACAAGATCATCCGCGGCTCGCTCGATACCCAGGGTGTGAAGAACCGCAAGCAGGCCCGCAGCCGCTACGGCGCCAAGAAGGAGAAGAGCTGATATGCCACGCAAGGGCCCCGCACCCAAGCGTCCGCTGATCAACGATCCGGTCTACGGTTCGCCGCTGGTTACGCAGCTGGTCAACAAGATCCTGCTGGATGGTAAGAAGTCCACTGCCGAGCGCATCGTCTACGGCGCGCTGGAGCAGGCGCGGGAGAAGACCGGCACCGACCCGGTGGTTACTCTCAAGCGTGCGTTGGACAATGTGAAGCCTTCGCTCGAGGTGAAGCCCCGTCGCGTCGGTGGTGCCACCTACCAGGTTCCGGTCGAGGTCCGCCCGGGCCGAGCCAACACCCTGGCGCTGCGCTGGCTGGTCAACTTCTCCCGCGCACGCCGGGAGAAGACCATGGTCGAGCGTCTGGCCAACGAACTGCTGGACGCCAGCAACGGCCTCGGCGCCTCGGTGAAGCGCCGGGAGGACACCCACAAGATGGCAGAGTCCAACCGGGCCTTCGCGCACTACCGCTGGTGATACCTTCCCGGCCCGTCGTCCGGGTCGGGAAGCGCAGTCGGAAGACGGCACTCACCGGCCGTTTCCTGCGTTGACATAGTGGCGACCACAGGGTCGTCCCCGATAATCCCAACTAGCTACGAGCGGGGAAGATTTCCGTGGCACAGGACGTGCTCACCGACCTGAACAAGGTCCGCAACATCGGCATCATGGCCCACATCGATGCGGGCAAGACGACCACAACTGAACGCATCCTCTTCTACACCGGCATCACCTACAAGATCGGTGAGGTCCATGACGGCGCTGCCACGATGGACTGGATGGCACAGGAGCAGGAGCGTGGCATCACCATCACCTCCGCGGCTACCACGTGCTTCTGGAAAGACAACCAGATCAACATCATCGATACTCCCGGACACGTCGACTTCACCGTGGAGGTGGAGCGGTCGCTGCGGGTGCTCGACGGCGCCGTCGCGGTGTTCGATGGCAAGGAGGGCGTCGAGCCGCAGTCCGAACAGGTGTGGCGTCAGGCCGATAAGTACGATGTGCCGCGAATCTGCTTCGTCAACAAGATGGACAAGCTCGGTGCCGACTTCTACTTCACCGTGCAGACCATCAAGGACCGCCTCGGTGCCAAGCCGCTGGTCCTCCAGCTGCCGATCGGCGCTGAGGACACCTTCGAGGGCATCGTCGACCTGATCGAGAACAACGCCAAGGTCTGGCGGGGCGAGACCAAGCTCGGTGAGCAGTACGAGGTTGTCGAGATCCCGGAGGATCTGAAGGAGAAGGCCGAGCAGTACCGCCAGGAACTGCTGGAGACCGTCGCCGAATCCGACGAGGCGCTGCTGGAGAAGTTCTTCGGCGGTGAAGAGCTGACCATCGAGGAGATCAAGGGCGCCATCCGCAAGATGACGGTGTCCTCCGAGCTCTATCCGGTGTTGTGCGGCTCGGCGTTCAAGAACAAGGGTGTGCAGCCCATGTTGGACGCGGTCATCGACTACCTGCCTTCGCCGCTGGACGTGGAGGCGACCACCGGCCATGTGCCTGGTAAAGAAGATGAGTCGCTGACCCGCAGGCCGAGCGCTGATGAGCCGTTCGCGGCCCTGGCGTTCAAGATCGCGGTGCACCCGTTCTTCGGCAAACTGACCTATGTGCGTGTGTACTCCGGCAAGGTCGACTCCGGTGCCCAGGTGATCAACTCGACCAAGGGTAAGAAGGAGCGGCTGGGCAAGCTGTTCCAGATGCACTCGAACAAAGAGAACCCGGTCGGCGCCGCCTCGGCAGGACACATTTACGCGGTCATCGGGCTCAAGGACACCACGACCGGTGACACTCTGTGCGATCCGCAGAACCAGGTCGTGCTCGAATCCATGACCTTCCCGGACCCGGTCATCGAGGTCTCTATCGAGCCGAAGACCAAGTCCGACCAGGAGAAGCTGGGCACTGCGATCCAGCGCCTCTCCGAAGAGGACCCGACCTTCTCGGTCAAGCTGGACGCCGAGACCGGCCAGACTGTCATCGGCGGTATGGGCGAGCTGCATCTCGACATCCTGGTCGACCGGATGAAACGCGAGTTCAAGGTCGAGGCGAATGTCGGCAAGCCACAGGTGGCCTACCGCGAGACGATCACCAAGAAGGTCGAGAAGCTCGAGTACACCCATAAGAAGCAGACGGGTGGTTCGGGCCAGTTCGCGAAGGTCATCATCGCGTTGGAACCGTTCGTCGGCGAGGACGGCGCACATTACGAGTTCGAGAACAAAGTCACCGGTGGCCGGGTGCCGAAGGAGTACATCCCTTCGGTGGACGCCGGTGCCCAGGACGCCATGCAGTACGGTGTGCTCGCGGGCTACCCGCTGGTGAACATGAAGGTCACGCTGCTCGACGGCGCGTACCACGACGTCGACTCATCGGAGATGGCGTTCAAGATCGCCGGCGCGCAAGTGCTCAAGGAAGCCGCTCGCAAGGCCGGTCCGGTTATTCTCGAGCCGATGATGGCGGTCGAGGTCACCACGCCCGAGGATTACATGGGCGATGTGATCGGCGACCTGAACTCCCGCCGTGGTCAGATCCAGGCCATGGAGGAACGCAGTGGTGCCCGTGTCGTCAAGGCGCTGGTTCCGCTCTCGGAGATGTTCGGTTATATCGGCGACCTGCGGTCGAAGACTCAGGGCCGGGCGAACTACTCCATGGTGTTCGACTCGTACGCGGAGGTTCCGGCCAACGTGTCGAAGGAGATCATCGCCAAGGCGACCGGCGAGTAATCGACTCCCGGGCGTTTATAAGTCCCTTTCCCGATCCCGCACTGCTGCAACTGCACGCACCAACAAGCCCAGGAGGACCAAGAAGTGGCGAAGGCGAAGTTCGAGCGGACGAAGCCGCACGTCAATATCGGCACCATCGGTCACGTCGACCATGGCAAGACCACGCTGACCGCAGCGATCACCAAGGTGCTGGCCGAGAAATACCCGGAGCTGAACGAGAGCTTCGCGTTCGATCAGATCGACAAGGCGCCGGAGGAGAAGGCTCGTGGTATCACGATCAACATCTCCCACGTCGAGTACCAGACCGAGAAGCGTCACTACGCGCATGTCGACGCCCCTGGTCACGCTGACTACATCAAGAATATGATCACCGGTGCGGCGCAGATGGACGGTGCCATCCTGGTGGTCGCGGCCACCGACGGCCCGATGCCGCAGACTCGTGAGCACGTGCTGCTGGCCCGTCAGGTCGGTGTGCCCTACATCCTGGTCGCACTCAACAAGGCCGATATGGTCGACGACGAAGAGATCCTCGAGCTCGTCGAGATGGAGGTCCGCGAACTGCTGGCTTCGCAGGAGTTCGACGAGGACGCGCCGGTCGTCCGGGTTTCCGGTCTGAAGGCGCTCGAGGGCGACGCGAAGTGGTCCGAGTCGGTGCTGGAGCTGATGAACGCGGTCGACGAGTCCATCCCGGACCCGGTGCGTGAGACCGACAAGCCGTTCCTGATGCCGGTGGAGGATGTGTTCACCATCACCGGTCGTGGCACTGTCGTCACCGGTCGCGTCGAGCGTGGCGTGATCAACGTGAACGAGGAAGTCGAGATCGTCGGCATCCGTCCGGAGAAGACCAAGACCACGGTCACTGGTATCGAGATGTTCCGCAAGCTGCTCGACCAGGGCCAGGCGGGCGACAACGTCGGTCTGCTGGTCCGCGGTATCAAGCGCGAGGATGTGGAGCGTGGCCAGGTTGTCGTGAAGCCGGGCACCACCACTCCGCACACAGAGTTCGAGGGCCAGGCGTACATCCTGTCGAAGGACGAGGGTGGTCGCCACACGCCGTTCTTCAACAACTACCGTCCGCAGTTCTACTTCCGGACCACTGACGTGACGGGTGTGGTGACCCTGCCTGAGGGCACCGAGATGGTCATGCCTGGCGACAACACCGAGATGTCGGTCAAGCTGATCCAGCCGGTCGCCATGGACGAGGGTCTGCGCTTCGCGATCCGCGAGGGTGGCCGCACCGTCGGTGCCGGTCGTGTCACGAAGATCATCAAGTGATTCACTGAATCACTGACGGCGGCGCCGCTCCTTCGGGGGCGGCGCCGTTGGCGTTTTCCGGAGAGGGGCGGGTTGGTTCCCGCTCTCTCGCGATAGTCGTGCGTTGACGAAGCACTTCGGGCCAGGCTGCGAAGGTGTGGTCGCGACCGAACAGTGCCGGAAAGGTGTTTCACCCCATGGAAATAACAGTTCCGCACTGCTGGCCGGCGGACGAGCGGGAAGCGTTGCGAATTCAGGAACAGTTGCGGCCACTCTTGGAGCTGGATGTAGCAGGTCCGGAAGAACCGAAGACGATCGCGGGGTTGGATGTAGCCTACGCGTCCGAATCCGATCGGGTCGCGGCAGCAGTGGTTGTCCTGGATGCGAAGACACTGGACGTGGTCGACCAGGCGACAGCTACGGGTACAGCTGAGTTTCCTTATGTACCAGGTCTATTCGCGTTTCGAGAACTTCCGACGCTGGTGCGGGCATTGGAAGAACTTTCGACTGTTCCGGATCTTTTGATCTGCGATGGATACGGCATCGCCCACCCGCGTCGGTTCGGCCTGGCGTGCCATGTGGGGGTGCTGACCGGATTACCCAGCATCGGTGTCGGCAAGACGGCATTCGTCGGGTCTTCTGCTCCGCCAGGGCAGTGTCGAGGTGACAGTGCGACACTACAATTCGATGGAGAAACGGTAGGCCGGACGCTACGGACTCGAATCGGGACCAAACCTGTCTTCGTGTCGGTCGGGCATCGAACCAATCTGGACACGGCATGCCGTCATACATTGGCGGCTGCTCCACGCTATCGCCTGCCCGAGACTACGCGGTTGGCTGACCAGCTGTCGCGTGACGTGCTCAGGGCTGATCCCGGAGCATCGCGAGCGCGCAGCGAATGCTGAGTGTGGTACCGAATCCGCCTAGCCGAGTGCATCTTTGGCACAAGTGGATTTCGAGTTCGGCTCGACGTTCACCAGGCAGGTTCGTCGCGGCGGATTGGAAATCGATCAGGCGCGCGTATGGATCACCGCGTTTCAGTGCCCATCTCGGCCCATCTCGTGGAGTAGATCCGCGAGCCGGTCGATCTGACCCCATTATTTGGAAAGTTTCGATGCTAGCGGCAATGATTGCGGGGGTACCGATTTCGGGCCAACTGAGAAGAAGGATTGTTTGATGAGATTGATGGGTAAGGTCGGCTTCACTCTCGCGGTGAGCAGCCTTGCGGTGGGGTCGGTGCTGGGCGCGGGGTCAGCGAACGCGGCAGGCCTGCACGGGGCGATCGTGGTGGGCCACGGGCTAACGAAGTACGTGGTGAGTATCGACGCCCCCAGCTATGAACTGGCGAAGCGTCGAGCGCTCGCCGTGTGCGGTTCTACCGACTGCAAGGTAGTGGCGGCATGGGCGAACGGCTGCGGTGCGTTGGTCAAGAGTATCGATGGTGTGGCTGGGGCGTCCGGTCCGAACCGGGCCGAGGCCGAGCGTGCCGCTTATCAGCGGATTGCGGAGATCACTCCGACGGCGCATCTTGCTAATGTCGGCTCAGCCAACCTGAGCGGCGCGAGGATCGTCAAGGTCGTCTGTACGAGCAACGCCCGTTGATTCGGCGGTGAGATTTCGGGCCGGGTCCTCGGGGCCCGGCCCGTTCGCGTCGGCCGATGTGGGTTCGGCGTTCAGTCACGCACGACGCGACCTACGTGGAACCGATACACTGGCGTGTTCGATAACGACCTGGATGGTGCTGCAGCCGAGCTTGATGCCGCACGGATGGACTTCGTCACTGCTTACTCGCCGAGTATGGGATTGGTGGTGCGGGCAAGGAGATGGCTTGAACCGTATCGGTGCTGTGCCCTCGGCAGGATTCGAACCTGCGACACCCGCTTTAGGAGAGCGGTGCTCTATCCCCTGAGCTACGAAGGCTGGTCGTGGTGGGTTCATTCGATCCACCCGGGACTTCCGCAGTCTACCGGGTTGATGGCTCGAAGGCCGAATGGAGTCGTGCGGAGGTTTGTCACGGCTTCCGGGCTGTTGCGCGTCCGGTCGGCCGGTGCACTGTATCGGCTTGGGCTTCGTCGTACTCGGTTGGGTTGAAAAACCTTGTTTTCCAACGATAGAGCGCGGTCGCGCCGGGCCAGTTGTTGGTGATTCGTCCTGCGGCGTTGCGATACCAGCTGGAACAGAAGTTCCACGGTGTGTTCTGTAAGCGGTGTTGCAACCAGTCGTCCCACTGTTGCTCGGTGGTAGTGCGGGCGGCGAGATAGTGGCCGGGACGATCGGTGAGGTACTCCACGATCTGGCGGATATAGCGGGCCTGGGATTCGAGCATGTAGATGACCGAACCAGCACCGACGTTGGTGTTCGGGCCGTACATGATGAACAGGTTCGGAAAATAGGGGACGGACAGGCCCAGATAAGCACGAGCGCCCGCATCGCCCCAGATATCGTCCAGTTTGCGGCCGCCGAGGCCGAATATGTTCATCGGTGCAAGGAATTCGGTGCTCTTGAACCCAGTGCCGTAGATGATCACATCTGCCGCGTGCTCCACGCCGTCAGCGGTACGAATACCGGTTGATGTGATGGATTCGATGGCGGTGGTCTCCACGGTGACGTTCGGCTTCGCCAGCGCGGGAAAGTAGTCGTTGGAGAACAGTCCCCGTTTGCAGCCCGCCGCATAGTCGGGCGTCAGTTTCGCTCGCAGCTCGGCATCGGGCACCTGTTCGGTCCGATGCCGGTCGGCCAGCGCGATCACTGGGATTCGGATTGCCGGAATGTCGGTCAGCGCCAGTGCGAGCACCTCGAAGAGCAGCCAACTGACCAAGCGCTCGGCGAGCCTGCTGAGCGGGAAGTATCTGGTCATCGCATGATGGCGTGCGCTGTATACGATGTCGAACTTTGGCAGTACCCAGGCCGCCGAGCGCTGGAACAGGGTGAGGTGGGCAGCCTGTGGCTGGATGCGCGGGATGTACTGGATCGCGCTGGCTCCGGTGCCGATACAGGCGATGCGCTTGCCGGTCAGATCGATGTCGTGGTTCCACTCGGCGGAATGGAATGCTGGGCCAGTGAAGTCGTCGATGCCGGGGATGGCGGGTAGAGCGGGGCGGGACAGTTGGCCGACCGCCGGGATGAGGATATCGGCGGATCGCTGCGTACCGTCGGTCATGTGTACGGTCCACCGGCCGTTGTGTGCGTCGAACTGTGCGTCGGTGACCTCGGCGCCGAAGTGGATGAAGGGCAGGAGCCCGTACTCCTCGGTGATCTCACGCATGTAGGCGTGGATGTCGCGTTGTTCGGAGAATCGCCGTGGCCAATCGGATTTCGGCGCGCAGGACCAGGAGTACAGCGGGGAGGGCACATCGCAGGCTGCGCCGGGGTAGGTGTTCGCCCGCCAAACGCCGCCGAGATCATCGGCGCGCTCCAGGATGATGAAAGTGTCTACCCCGGCGCGGCGCAGCTCCAGCGCCATGCCGATCCCGCCGAAACCGGCTCCGACGATAACAATGGACGGCGATGTCATGCGCTAAGTGTACTGGAGAGTACTCGCAGGTCAGAAGATTCATGCGGGCATGTGCTCGGTATTTCGGCCGCGGTGTTGGCGCTGGGCTCCGCCGCTTCTCAGTTTTCGGCGAGTTGACGGGCGATGACCAGGCGCTGGATCTGATTGGTGCCTTCGAAGATCTGCATCACCTTGGCCTCGCGCATGTACCGTTCGACCGGAAAATCTTGGGTGTAGCCGTAGCCGCCGAAAACTTGCACCGCATCGGTGGTGACCTTCATGGCGGCGTCGGTGGCGACGAGCTTGGCCACACTGGCTTGGCGTGAGTAGGGCAGGCCCCGATCGCGCCGCCGCGCGGCGTCGATATACGTGGCGCGAGCGGAGTCGACGGCAGCGGCCATATCGGCGAGGACGAAGCCGAGGCCTTGATGGTCGATGATGTGGCGGCCGAACGCTTCGCGTTCTTTGGCATAGGCGACAGCCTCGTCGAGGGCGCGCTGTGCCAATCCAGTGGCGACCGCGGCGATACCGAGGCGGCCGGAGTCCAAGGCGCTGAAGGCGATCGACAATCCTTGGCCTTCGGCGCCGATGCGGCGCTCAGCGGGCAGGAACACTGCGTCGTAGGTCGCGGTGGTGGTCGGTACGGCGCGCAGGCCCATTTTTTCCTCGGGATTTCCGAAGTCGAGCCCATCGGTATCACCAGGAACCAGGAAGCAGGAGATTCCGCGCGAGCCTTCGCCGGTGCGGGCGAACAGGGTGTAGAAGGCGGCGCGTCCGCCATTGGTGATCCAGGCCTTCGCTCCGTTGACCCGGTAGCCGCCTTCGGCTGGGGTGGCACGACAGCGCAGCGCGGCGGCATCGGAGCCAGCATGCGGTTCGGACAGACTGTAGGCGCCCATAGTTTGTCCGGAGAGCATCTCGGCCAGCCAGCGTTGTTTCTGCTCGTCGGTGCCAAAGGTGAACAGGGGATAGCAGGACAGGCTGTGTACGCTGACGGCGACGGCGACGGAGGCCCAGCGGGCGGCAAGCTCTTCGAGGACTTGCAAGTACACCTCGTAGGGTTGCGCGCCGCCGCCGAATTCCTCCGGATAGGGCAGACTGAGTAAGCCGGCAGCGCCGAGGGCAGGGAAAACACCTTCGGGAAAGATTCCCGCTTTCTCGCATTCGGTCACACGCGGCTCGAGCACCTTATCGGCGATATCGCGGGTCAGCTCGAGTAGATCCCTCGCCTCCGAGGTCGGTAGCATTCGGTCTACTGGCATGGCTTCTACTCCTGTGCGGTTATTCGGTGTGTTTCTGCTGGTTCACCGTAACCGCGCATTGTCCCGCAGCGCTGCTGTCGGTCCTCGGAGTGGGCGTGGTGGTACATCGTGGCAGGTGGGTCGGCCCGCGTACGAGAGTGAAGGGCCGATCGCCGATGGTGTGAGCACATCGAGCGGATTCTGAGCACGCGGGTGCTGGGGTTGGGGAAGTAGTCGTTTGCACGTGCAACTGTATGCACAATATCCACTGGGTTCCAGCAGTGGCGTTTCCTTATTCGCGCTGGTCGGCTGCGTTCATGGTGGATGGTGAACCAAATCGCTGGTGAGGCTGCGAGTTCGGTTTGTTTCATTCGGGTGATATCGGCTCGCTCAGCTGGCGTGCCCGCGCTGTACTCGGCTAAGACAGAGAGCTGTTGGGATCAGGAGGAGCCGGTGTGCCGGTGGCGACGCAGGGGGTGCCGCCGACACACCGGCGTGGGATGACATGTGTCGTCTGCGGTTTCATTACCTTATTATTTGCATATGAATGCGGATAATAAGGAAGTGCGAGCTCCGCTTGCGGAGGATCAGGTCGGATTGGTTGTCGAGGTGTTCCGGATGCTTGCCGATCCGACGCGGGTGCGCGTGTTGTGGGCGCTGGTCGACCGAGAGCTATCGGTGAGTGATCTGGCTATGCAGGTGGGCAAGCCCGCGCCCTCGGTATCGCAGCATTTGGCGAAACTGAGAATGGCACGGCTGGTCGACACCAGACGGTCGGGTACAACGATCTTCTACCGTCTGGGGAATGATCATGTGCGGCAACTGGTGGTGGACGCGGTGTACAACGCGGAGCACGCCGGGCCTGGCGTTCCGCCCCATCATCGTGGCACGGGCGCGGTACGGGAACTGCTTCGCAGAGACCGGTTGAGCACGTTATGAACTGCGTGAGGCGCACTCCCGCGACGGGCGACCCGGCGGGCTTGTCCGAGCCGGACCGGCAGGCGGGGAAATCCCGCCGTGCGAGATCCTGGCGCCGTGTTGATAGTCGACGACAGCATCATGGCCATACGGACCATCGCCCCGCGCATCGGATGGGTTCGCTCGGCACGTTGCGGAGCATCGTCATCCCGCACCGGCACGACGCCACCGGTAGCGTGGACGACGCGCTATCGGCCGGCGCGATCGGCATCCGTGCCGTCAAGATCAGTTTGGTTGTTCTCGGTGGCACCGCGGTGATCCAGACGCTGATCGTCATCGCCTCCGGCTCAGTGGCATTGGCGGCCGACACTATTCACAATTTCTCCGATGCGTTGACCGCCGTTCCATTGTGGATCGCGTTCGCGCTCGGGCGTAGAGCCGCGACTCGTCGCTACACCTATGGGTTCGGAAGAGCTGAGGACTTGGCAGGGCTCTTCGTTGTCGCGATGATCGCGCTGTCGGCGCTGATCGCGGGGTACGAGGCAGTGCGCAGGCTGCTCGATCCGGTGCCGGTCGGCCATCTCGGCTGGGTAGCCGTTGCGGGGTTGGTCGGATTCGTGGGCAATGAGGCAGTCGCGCTGTATCGGATTCGGGTGGGTCGGCAGATCGGTTCGGCAGCGTTGGTCGCCGACGGTCTGCACGCGCGCACCGACGGGTTCACCTCGCTGGCGGTGCTACTCGGTGCGGGGGGAGTGGCAGTGGGCTTCCCGCTTGCCGACCCGATCATCGGCCTGCTGATCACCGTCGTGATTCTCGTGATACTGCGGACAGCGGTACGTTCGGTGGTGGGCCGGTTGATGGACGCGGTAGAGCCGGAGCTGGTTATCACGGCCGAACAGGCATTGCTCGAAGGGTTGGGCGTACAACGCGTCCGTAGCCTGCGGATGCGCTGGATCGGACATCGCTTGCACGCGGATGTCGAACTGGATGTCGCGCCGACCATCACGCTCGCGGACGCTCACCGGGTTGCGCACGATGCCGAGCACACACTCATCCGGATGATGCCCGAGCTGAATACCGCGGTGGTGCACGCCTATCCGGCGCACCCGGAGCTCACGGCCCACAGCTGACCGTATGGAATGGAGCGATAGCGGCTTGTCGCGTAGGTGAACGCGGATCTCAGCTCTACTTGCCCGATGTGGCCTACTATTGGGTAGCATCCCGGATGTGATGTGGCTCATGCGCAGTGTGTGTTGAACCTTGCCAGCACGTATATCCGTCCTACCGAAGCTGCCTGATCTGGTCCGCCGCTGTGATATTCCAGAGGATCTCGACTCCGTCGCCTCGATCGGCATTGAGGTGACGCCGAATGAGGTGGGTCTGGCATCCGACTACGCCGAGCGTATCTGGCGGCGCATGCGGCTGGTGTACCGTAGCGGCGTCCATCCCGCTATCCAGGTATGTGTGCGCAGACACGGGCAGATAGTTTTCGATCGGGCGCTGGGCCATGCGCGCGGCAATGGCCCTGACGATGGGCCCGATACGCCGAAGGTACCGGTCCACACGCGCACGCCGTTCGTCACCTACTCCGTATCCAAAGGCATCACGGCATTCGTCGTACATATGCTGATCGAGCGCGGTCTGCTCGAGTTACACGCACCGATCAGCCGTTATATCCCCGAGTACGGTTGTCGCGGGAAAGAATCCATTACAATCGGGCAGGTGCTCGCGCATCGATCCGGGGTGGCGAGTTTGCCGAGGCAGGCATTGACCGCCCAGGCGGTCGCGGACCGTGAACTGCTGGTGCGGAATCTGTGCGCGGTACGCCCTTCGGTGCCGCCTGGTCATTTCCAGTCTTATCATGCTTTGACAGGGGGCTTCATCCTCGGTGAGGTGGTGCACCGGGTGACCGGCAAGGACATCCGGACCGTCTTGGCCGAGGAGATCTTGCACCCGCTGGGCTTCCGGTGGACCAACTACGGTGCCTCCTGGCGGGACTTTCCCGAACTCGCGGGCAACTACCTGACCGGGATGCCGCCGTTGCCGCCACTGTCCCTCGCGCTGAATCGGCTCCTCGGAGTTGGCTTCGCCGCGGCGATCGAGACCGGCAATGACCCGGCCTATCTGGACGTCATCGCGCCATCTGCCAATGTGGTCAGTACCGCGGTCGAGCTCACCCGCTTCTACGAGATCTTCCGGCGCGGCGGCGAACTCGATGGCGTGCGCGTAATGCGGCCGGATACCATCGCGGCGGCGCTGGTGCCGCAGTCCCGACTCGAGCCCGACCTCATGCTGGGCATGAATTTCGGCTTCGGGTACGGCCCGATGCTCGGTGGCCGCCTGGTCAGCCTGTTCGGCTCGGACAACCGACGCGCGTTCGGCCACCTGGGCTTCACCAACAACGTGGTGTGGGCCGACCCGGAGCGGGCGTTATCGTGTGCGGTGCTCACCAGTGGCAAACCAATTCTGTATCCCGAAGCGATTCACTGGATCGGATTGCTCTACGGGATCACCGCACAGACCCCGAAAGTGGCCGAAACTGATTTGGCTTTCTGAGCGGAAGTCACTGAAGAAAAGGAGTTTCGATGTTCAGCACTATGCAGGACGAGCCGTTGTCGCTGGCCACATTGTTGCGCTACGCATCGACGTTCGTCGGTGATTCCACCGTGTCCACCTGGACTGGTACCGGACTGCGCACTATGACCTACCGTGAGGTCGGTGCCGAGGCGGCACGGTTGGCGAACGCGTTGCGTGGGCTCGGTATCGGTGTCGGCGATCGTGTCGGCACATTCATGTGGAACAACAACGAGCACCTGGTTGCTTATGTCGCGGTGCCCGCGATGGGGGCGGTGCTGCATGCGTTGAACATTCGTTTGTTCGCTGATCAGGTCGTCTACGTAGCCAATCACGCCGAGGACCAGGTAGTTCTGGTGGACGGCACGTTGGTGCCGATGTTCGCTCAACTGCTGCCGAACCTGAAAACCGTCCGACATGTCATCGTGGTCAACGGGGACGCGGCGACACTTACCGCGCCAGCGGGCGTTCAGGTGCATTCCTACACTGAGCTGCTCGGCGCGCAGCCGGACACCTATGACTTCCCGGTGCTCGACGAGCGGTCTGCCGCCGCGATGTGCTACACCTCCGGAACTACGGGTGACCCGAAGGGCGTGGTGTACTCGCACCGCTCCAACTGGCTGCACGCCATGCAGGTCGGTGCGAACAACGGGATGGGTCTGTTCAACAGCGATACGATTCTGACCATCGTCCCGCTGTTCCACGCGAATGCCTGGGGGTTGCCGTACGCGGCGCTGATGTCGGGGGCGAATCTGCTCATGCCGGACCGGTTCCTGCAACCGGGCCCGCTGTTGGAGTGCATGGCGGCGCAGCAGCCCACTTTCGCCGCCGCGGTACCGACCATCTGGGGTGGGGTGCTGGCGGAGCTGGCGGCCAAGCCACAGGACATCACGCATCTGCGCGCGGTCGTGGTCGGCGGGGCAGCCGTTCCGCCATCGATGATGCGCACCTTCCAAGACAAGTATGGAACGCGGGTGTTGCACGCGTGGGGCATGACCGAGACTTCGCCATTGGGCAGTGTCGCGCATCCGCCCGCGAGCGCGCGTACCGAGGAGGAGCAGTGGGCCTATCGGGTGACGCAAGGCCAGTTCTCGGCTGGTGTGCAGGCTCGCCTGGTCGCAGACGATAGCAGCGTGGTCCCCAATGACGGTGTGGCATTGGGGGAGTTGGAAGTGCGCGGCCCGTGGATCACCGGTTCCTACTACTCGCCGGACGGTACGCCGGTCGACCCGGAGAAGTTTCACGATGGCTGGTTGCGAACCGGCGATGTCGGCAAGATCAGTAAGGACGGTTATCTCACCCTGGTCGACCGCGCCAAGGATGTGATCAAGTCCGGTGGGGAATGGATCTCCTCGGTAGAGCTGGAGAACGCGATAATGGCCCACCCGATGGTCGCCGAGGCAGCGGTGATCGGGGTTCCGGACGAGAAGTGGGACGAACGACCGTTGGCGGTGATCGTGCTGGCCGAGGGTGCTGCCGCGCATCCGGAACAACTGCGCGATTTCTTGGCCGACAAGTTCGCGAAATGGCAGCTTCCGGAGCACTGGACGTTTCTCGCGGAGGTACCCAAGACCAGCGTGGGAAAGTTCGACAAGAAGCGGTTGCGCGTGAAATACGCCGACGGTGACTTGGAGGTGCTGACACTTGGCTGAGCGCTGTGCGGCATCGGCCCATGGCGGGCGCGGGATTGCGCGGATCATGCGAACAGACACCCGGCATGGACTGTAATGGTGTGCCGCGCCGGGTGTCGGCGCGCTGATCAACAGTTGCGCAGTTCCGGACTCTGGTTGAGTAGCTGGGCCCTGGTGCCGATGAACGCGGTATAGGTTTCACCACCGACCGAGGAGAGCGGGAACGCCGCGACCCGATGGCAATTCTGAAAGGCGAGCTTTACCTCGAAGTGTCGTTCCAACCCGCCACGAATGGCGTCGGAGGCCATGGCCCGCAGCAATTGGCCTCGGGCCGCCTCGTCCGGCGGCGGAACTGTGTTATCGGCGAATTCCGCGGTGCCAGAACGGAGCTCGCCGGTAACCCGACTGACAACGTCCCAGGCGTAGGGCAGCGATGTGCGTACGACCTCGACAAAATCGGCATCATCGATTTCGCCGCGTTCGGCGCGTTCGAGCAGTGTGGCGGGGACATCAAGAGACATGGCGTTCACCTCCGGGGTGGATGTCGGTTCGATGCCACCCGAGTCTAATCGAAAGCCGTTGTCAACAAGCCTGGATTGGGCGTGAGAATGCCCTTTTCAGTGCGGTTTTCGTGTCATCGGCTAATGTCCGGACCAGTTCTCTCGCGGGTAGCTCCTCGGTCAGAAGGTGGGTTTGGCCCGCCCATAGATTGGTTTCTTCAGGGTTGCCCGCAGCCCTTGCTGCAGCCCGCAGCGGAGTGGTGGCGTAGTGGATTTCGGGGTATCCGACTGGTGCAGTGGCGGTGTGCTCGATCAGGAACTGATTACGAAGCCCGCGGGCCTGGCGCCCGGTGAAGGCGCGGGTGAGCATGGTGGGGGTATCTGTGGCCAGGGCAGCACGGTGTACCTGGTTGGTGCCCGCCTCTGGGCAGCGCAAGAATGCGGTACCCAGCTGTGCAGCTGCGGCCCCTGCCGCGAGCATAGCGGCGATGCCTGCGCCGGTGGTGATACCTCCCGCGGCTACTAAGGGCACGTCAGTGGCAGCGGTCAGCAGTTGCACCAGAGCCAGCAGACCCAGCGGATCGATCGGATCGTCAGCGGGGTGATCTATGAAGGTGGCGCGGTGCCCGCCTGCTTCCGCGCCCTGGGCGATGAGCACATCAGCGCCCGCGTCCACTGCGGTGCGCGCCTCGTATGTCGAAGTAACGGTGACCCAGACTTCAGAGCCCGCCGCGTGGAGTTGGGCGATCACCGCGGCGCTCGGGCAGCCGAAGGCAAACGATACGGCTGCGACTGGATCGGAGACGAGCAGGTCGAGTTTGGCATCCCAGCCGTCGGTGTCGAACTTCGGTTCTCCGAGTTCATGAGTGGCGCCGAGTTCGGCGAGGTAATCGGCGAAGCCGGTGGCTGGGGTCGCGCGACCAGGGACGAAGAGGTTCACTCCGAACGGCTTGTCGGTGGCGGCGCGAGTCGCCGCGATGCGCGCAGCGGTGTCTGTCGCGCTCAGGTAACCAGCTGCCAGCTGGCCGAAGCCGCCTGCTTCGGCCACCGCTACGGTCAGCTCGGGTGTGGACGGTCCGCCTGCCATAGGAGCCAGTGCAATCGGAACGCCCAAGTGGTCGATGATCACGATCTCAGTGTGTCTCGGAGATCACGATCTCAGTGTGTCTCGGACATGTATGTGACCCAGGACGCACCCAGAATTCCCGGCCGTAGGTTGCGAAATGGTCACGACGAGGTAGAGTTCCCGTCACAACAGAATCCAAACTGTTACACGTCCAGCTTTATCGGATCGTTAATCGAGCGGGCCGCCGGGAATGCTATCCGGCCCTGTTCTTCGACGCAAGGATGCAGTTTTGTCGCAGCACCGGGTAGGTCCAGATTCCGTTACCGTGGTCAGTCTCATCGGCGAGGTCGACACGAGACGGCCGACACGGCACCGCGCCGAGCCGTCCGCGATCGATCGAGCACGGGTTGCCGCGGGCGTCGCCGTCGCCACGGGCGCGTTGATCAGCTCCGCCGGACAGATAGCCCCGGCCATGGCAGCTTCACTGCCACACAATGCGTCCGACGCGAATGAGGGGCCGGTCACGACCGCTGCCGTCAAAGGCAGCGGTACCCAGGAGATCCAGCCAGTTGCTGAAGTGAAGACCGTTGCAGAGCAGGCCGCCGCTCCCGCTCCAGTCGCGACTCAGGTCGCTGCTCCGATTGCCGCTCCGTTCGGCATCCCGAATCTTCCGCCGGAGATCTCCGGGCCGTTAGCCCAGGCCGAGCAGATCCTCAAGGGTATACAGCAGCAGATCGCGCCCGCGCCCGCGGTACGCCCGGTGGCCGGTGCGATCAGCTCCGGCTTCGGTAGCCGCTGGGGCAGCATGCACTACGGCGTCGATTTCGCCGATGCGCACGGCGCGCCGGTTCACTCGGTCAGCAACGGCACAGTGCTGGAGGCGGGCCCGGCTTCCGGGTTCGGCTTGTGGGTGCGAGTGCTGCAGGATGACGGCACCACCGCAGTCTACGGTCATGTGAACGAGATATTCGTGCACCAAGGGCAGAGGGTGAACGCGGGTGACGTGATCGCCACTGTCGGCAATCGTGGCCAGTCCACCGGTCCGCATCTGCATCTGGAGATCTGGGATCAGCGTGGTACCAAAATCGATCCGCTGCCGTATCTGGCTGCCAAGGGCGTGCCGATGCAGTGGGGTCCGTCGGCGCACTGACTTCCCTGTCCAGCTTGTTACTGCAACCGGCGTCTGAGCGTATGCTGTCATCCTTCCCGCGGCAGGGCGAGACGGGAAGCGCTCGGTGTGCGTTTTGCGTGCACCGGTTGCGCGAGTACCGGTCGATCATTGGGCTCGTATCGTGATTGAGTTGAGCGATATCTTCGAGCCTGGGTCACTGCACGGACACGTGTATGGCGTGCTGGTGCGTCATCCGCGATCGAGTCTCGCCGATATCACACAGCATCTTGGGGTCGCGGAACCTCTTGTCGCAGGCTCATTGGATGTGTTGTGTGAGCTGCGCGCCGCGGTATGCATCGAATCGCCTGAGCATGAACCGGTCTGGGATGCGTACGCACCGGAATCTCTGTCGGAGGCCGAAGCGCGGCGTAGGCGACAGGAGATCAGCCGAATGCACGCTGTCGCGACGCGGCTGAGTGAGACGTTCCGCTCGGTGCGTCGTTCATCGCGGGACAACGGCGTTGTAGTACCAGTATACGAGCGGCTGGAGATAATCGCGGATTTCGAGCAGTTGCAGACCGGCGCGCGCACTTGTGTCAAGGTTGTCGAACGAGAATCCTATCTCGGTGATTCCGAGCACGCGCGACAGTTGTTTCATCTGGAGCGTGCCGGGAACGACGCAGGTATCCGCTATCAGATGATGTATCAGGACACCTTTTATCAGGATCCGGAGCGCCTGCGGCACGCATTGTCGACCAATGGTGGTTGGGCGCAGGCCAGGACGTTGCCCGAGCCGCCGTTCACTTTGCTCATCAGCGATGACGAGCGAGCCTGCTTAGTATTGCACGCCGACGAACGCAGGCCCGATCCGATGGGGCTGCGCATCTCCGATTCACCCACACTAGAGTTGCTGATCAAAACCTTCGACGTCCTATGGGCGATGGCCGCGCCCATCTCGCTCAATCCGCCCGCGGAGGCGTTGGACGAACGCGATCGGGCGATCTTGACCATGATGGCGCTGGGTGCCACCGATGACACCATTGCGCGCAGGCTCGGTATGTCCCGGCGTACCGTGGTCCGCCGTACCGCTCGGCTGCTGGAACGTCTCGGCGCGAGTACCAGATTCCAGGCGGGGGTGCAGGCAGGTCGACGCGGATGGCTATGAGCGGAATCACTGTTTTGGATATCTCGGCGACAAAATGAGATCTTGCGTCGCTATGCGGACAGACATCGGGTAAGACACCGTATCCAGGGGGCGGACAGTGCGCAACGAGAGGAGAACACGGAACAAAGGGGGGCGCGGACCGCAGTGGCGGCAACCGCGGCAAGGCAAATACAGCGCGCGGGATTACCGGTCAGTCCCTTATATGATTGCTCGGACCGCGCTGGCCCCGGACATCATGCTCTCAGCTGGCAGCCCGAGGCTCAGCTCGATGCGAGAGGTAAATGCACTCGAATGGAAACCGCCCGTCGTTCCGCACGTGGTAGCCGTCGCCGTAGGTCGGGTAGTCCGCTTTTCGGTCAGTTGCTCACCGCCTCGGTCGAATCCGCCGCTACTGAGATCGCGATACGGTTCAATCCGACCGGAGATCCCGCCGACGACCGGGAACTCACTTACGCAGAACTCGACACGGCATCCGCGCGGTTGGCCAGGGAACTGATCGAGCGTGGTATCGGACCCGGTGACGTGGTCGCCATCGCGATCTCCCGCAGTGTGGAGTCGGTGCTCGCGGTCTGGGCCATCGCGAAGACCGGTGCGGCTTACGTGCCGGTGGATCCGACTTACCCGGCGGAACGGATCGACCACATCGTCAGTGATTCTGGTGCGATGATGGGCCTCACCACGTCGGCGCATCGTGCGGTGCTCGGTACCGGTGTGTACTGGATCGAACTGGACGACCCGGTGCAGTCCGCGCGGATCGCCGCGCGCCCGGAACATCCCATTTCCTACTCCGACCGAGTTCGCCCGCTGGATGAGCGGCACCCGGCCTACGTCATCTACACCTCCGGATCGACCGGGAAGCCCAAGGGCGTTGTCGTCTTGCACAGCGGCCTGGCCACGCTGGTGTCCGCGGAGCGTGAACGCTACCGGGTAACCGAGGAATCGCGGGTGTTGCACGTCTGCTCACCGAGCTTCGACGTGTCGGTGCTCGAACTGTTGTTGGCCTTCTCTTCTGGTGCGACGTTGGTGATCGCGCCACCGAAGGTGTTCGGTGGTTTCGAGTTGGCGGACCTGCTGCGGCGCGAACGTGTTACGCACATGCTCATCACGCCGGGTGCACTGGAATCGGTGGATCCGACCGGTCTGGACGATCTTCGTGTCGTGCTGGTGGCCGGCGAGAAGCTGGGGCCGGAACTGGTCGCTCGCTGGGCAGGCGAGCGCGAGTTCTACAACTGCTACGGTCCCACCGAGGCGACGATCCTTGCCACCGGTACGTCGCCGATGACATCCGACGAGCTCATCACCATCGGCACCGCCAACCCGGGAGTCGGTGCGTTCGTCCTGGACTCGCGGCTGCGTCCGGTGCCTGCCGGAGTAGTGGGCGAGCTGTACCTGGCCGGGCCCGCGTTGGCACAAGGATATCTCAGGCGTCCGGGACTGACCTCGGAACGGTTCATCGCCAACCCTTTCAGTGCCGACGGTGGCAGCCCCGGCGCGCGGCTCTACCGCACCGGAGACTTGGTGCGCCGTACCGAGTCCAGTGATAACGACGGCGGTGCCATCGAATATCTGGGACGTTCGGACTTCCAGGTGAAGATCCGCGGCTTCCGCATCGAACTCGGCGAGATCGATAACGCGCTCACCGACCACCCGGATATCGATTTCGCGGCCACCCTCGGCAAGACGTTGCCCTCCGGTGCGCCCGCATTGGTGTCCTATGTGCTGCCGCGGCCAGGAACCGACGTGGACACCAGTGCTCTCGCTGAGTTCCTCGCAGAGTCGTTGCCCGCGTATATGGTTCCCGCGACCATCATAACGTTGGCGGAGATTCCGCTCACTCCGGTCGGCAAGCTCGACCGCGCGGCGCTGCCCGAACCGGTCTTCGCTACGCGTGCGTTCCGTGCGCCTACGACGCCTGTCGAGGAAATCGTCGCGGAGGTGTTCGCCACGCTGCTGGTTCCCGAGGCGAACAGTAGCGTCGGCGCGGACGACGATTTCTTCGAACTCGGCGGCAATTCGTTGCTCGCCGCGCAGGCCGCCGCGCGGATCGGCGCCGCGCTGGAGGCGCGGGTGCCGGTACAGTTGCTGTTCGAGGCGACCACTGTTGCCGCGCTCGCCGCACGCGTCGAGCAGCACGTGGGTTCCGTTGTGGGGCAAGCGTTGCAGACGCGTCCACGTCTGGAACGGGTGCCGTTGTCCTATGCCCAGCAACGCATGTGGTTCCTGAACCGCTTCGACCCTGCAGACCCGGTCGACAATATTCCGGTCGCGGTGCGTTTGTCCGGCCGCCTCGACGTCGATGCTCTGCGCGCAGCGGTTCACGATCTCGCTGAGCGGCATGAGGTACTGCGCACGGTGTACCCAGAGGTCGACGGTGAGGGCTATCAGCTGGTATTATCTGCCGCTGATCCGCGTGCCATGCCGGAATTCGTGGTCGAGCGAGCCGAGGAAGCCGAGGTGCCCACGCAGATCGCTGCCGTGGTGACCGAGGGCTTCGACGTAACCACGGCACCGCCGGTACGGGTGCGGCTGCTGGTGCTGAACGACACCGAGCATGTGCTGATCTGCGTGATACACCATATCGCGGGCGACGGTTTCTCCATGGGGCCATTGACTCGCGACCTGATGAGCGCCTATCTGGAACGGATGCGCGGCGGTGCGCCTACGTGGCCCGCCCTCGAGGTGCAGTACGCCGACTTCGCGATCTGGCAGCGGGAAATCCTCGGCGACGAACACGACCCGGAGTCGACCCTGGCGCAGCAGATCGCTTTCTGGCGTACTCGATTGGCCGCGCTTCCTGAGCAGTTGGAGCTACCGTCGGATCGTGTCCGTCCCACGATCGCATCCCACCAGGGCGCCACGCTCGCCTTCGACATTGATGCCGAGGTACACGCTGCGCTGAACAGTCTTGCGCAGCGCTACAATTCGACGCTGTTCATGGTGGTGCACGCGGCGTTGGTTGTGCTGCTGGCCCGCTTGTCGGGTACTAGGGATATCGCCATCGGCACCCCGGTGGCCGGCCGGGGTGAGGCGGCCCTGGACGATCTGATCGGCATGTTCGTCAACACGCTCGTGCTTCGTACCGAGATCGATTCCGGCGCAGAGTTCGGTGAGCTTCTGCGCGCCGTGCGCACGGTCGATATCGAAGCGTTCGGTCACGCCGATGTCCCGTTCGAGCGGCTGGTCGAGCTGCTCGAACCGGTCCGGTCGGCCGCACGGAACCCACTGTTCCAGGTGATGCTGAGCTTCCAGAATCTGGTCGGCCCGGAGCTGGAACTGCCAGGACTTTCGGTTTCAAGTATGGAACTCGCGATACCACTGGCGAAGTTCGATTTGCAGTTGACCTTGGCGGAGAACCTCGATGGGAATGGCACCGCGCAAGGCATCGCGGCAGTGTTCACCTACGCCACCGATCTGTTCGACAAAGCGACCGTGCAGGACTTCGCTGATCGCTTCGACCGGATCTTGACCGCGGTAGCCGCCGACGCCACAGTGACAGTCGGTGATATCGATGTGCTGGCTCCCGGTGAGCGCGAATTGGTATTGCATGAATGGAACACCACAGGTGCCTCGGTCCCCGAGGTGACTTTGGTGGATCTGCTCAGCGCGCAGGCACACCGGCGGCCGGCTGCGACCGCGATCCGTTTCGGTGAGAACACACTGACCTTCGAGGAGTTGCACCGCCGAGCGAATCGTGTGGCCCGTGCGCTGATCGCGCAGGGCGCGGGCCCGGAATCGGTGGTGGCCGTCGCGGTAGCGCGGACCGAGGAATTGCCTGTCGCGCTCTTGGCGGTGCTGATGTCGGGCGCGGCGTATCTGCCGATCGATACCGGCTATCCGGTACAGCGGCTGGAGTTCATGCTCGCCGATGCCACGCCCATCTGCGTGCTGGCCACGGCAGCGGAGCGGGAAGCGTTGCCCGCGAGTGCTGTTCCGGTGCTTCTGCTGGAGGAGGTACTCACCCGGACTACCGATTTCGCCGCCACTCCGGTAGGCGACGCCGAGCGTCTCGCGCCGCTGTGCCCGGACAATCTGGCGTATGTCATCTACACCTCGGGCTCCACGGGCACGCCCAAGGGCGTGGGGGTCGCGCACCGCAATGTCGTCGAGTTGTTCGCCAACACTCAGCTGCTGTTCGAATTCGATGAGTCCGACGTGTGGACGCTGTTCCATTCGTTCGCATTCGACTTCTCGGTGTGGGAATTGTGGTGTGCGCTGGCCAGCGGCGGCACTGTGGTGGTGGTCGATTATCTGACTTCCCGGTCGCCGGAGCAGTTCCGCGAGCTGCTGATTCGTGAGCAGGTCACCGTGCTCAATCAGACCCCGTCGGCGTTCTATCAGCTGGCCGAGGCGGATCGGGCCGCGCATCCGACCGACCAGGACACCTTTGCGCTGCGCTACATCGTGTTCGGTGGCGAGGCGCTTGATCTGAGTCAGCTGCGACGCTGGTACGAACGTCATCCCGTGCACGCGCCGTGGCTGGTGAACATGTACGGAATTACCGAGACCACAGTGCACGTGTCGTTCCTGTCGTTGGATGAGCAGATGATAGGAAGCACAGCTGGCACGGCCAGTGTGATCGGTCGTGCGCTGCCCGGCCTGGGCGCCTATGTCCTCGACAACCGGCTGCATCCGGCGCCGGTCGGCGTGACAGGAGAGATATATATCGCGGGCGCCCAGGTCTCCCGCGGCTATCTCGGCCGCCCTGGATTGGCCGCCACGCGTTTCGTCGCGAATCCGTTCGGCGTGCCGGGGTCTCGGATGTATCGCAGCGGCGATATCGGCCGTTGGGTCGGTTTCGGCGGCCAGGCCACTCTCGAATACGTGGGTCGTGGTGACCAGCAGGTGCAGTTGCGCGGCTTCCGTATCGAACTCGGCGAGATCGAGTCGGCACTGCTGCGCTGCCCCGGTGTAGGCCAAGCTGTGGTTCTGGTCCGCACTGAGGAGCAAGCGGGTGACCGCCTGACCGGATATGTGGTTCCCGATACCGATGCCGTGCTCGATCCGGCGGTACTGCGCGCGCAGGTATCGGAGTTCCTGACCAGCTACATGGTTCCGGATGCCATCGTGCTGCTCGATGCTTTGCCGCTCACGCCGAACGGAAAGCTGGACCGCAGGGCTCTGCCCGCACCGGAGTTCATTGGTGCGGCGGCTTTCCGCGCACCGAGTTCTCCAGCCGAGCAGGTAGTCGCCGAAGTATTCGCCGAACTACTCGGCGCCACCGAGGTCGGCCTCGACGACGACTTCTTCGCGCTCGGCGGAAACTCGTTGTTGGCTACTAAAGTGGCCGCGCGGATCAATGAGGCGCTGGATGCGAATCTCGCGGTGCGGGAACTGTTCGAGGCGCCCACCGTCGCCGCGTTGGCCATCCGGGTGATGCCTGGCGCTGACGGTGGTCCTGGCGCACGACCACACCTGGTCCGCACCGAACGAGTGGAGCCGGTGCCGCTGTCATTGGCACAGCAGCGGATGTGGGTGCTCAACCAGTTCGATCCGGCTTCGTCCGCCTACAACATCCCGCTGGCGATCCGATTGACCGGTGTGTTGGATGTCTCCGCGTTGCGTTACGCCATGGCGGATGTGCTGGAGCGACATGAGTCGCTACGCACCCGCTATCCGGCGCACGGGCTGGGCGGGTTGCCCTATCAAGAGATCATGTCCGTCGCCGACACGTTGCCCAGCGGTCTGGAAGTGGCGGCTACCGACGACCCGATCAGCCGGATCACCGAATTGATGCGCACCGGCTTCGATGTGACCGAACAGGTTCCGGTGCGGGCGTT
Organism: Nocardia sp. TBRC8007; assembly: GCF_056629435.1. Classification (NCBI taxonomy): domain Bacteria; kingdom Bacillati; phylum Actinomycetota; class Actinomycetes; order Mycobacteriales; family Nocardiaceae; genus Nocardia; species Nocardia sp. TBRC8007. The sequence goes on from NZ_JBWSOR010000014.1 coordinate 84,859, forward strand.
GCTGTTGGAATCCGGACCAGACGAGTATCTGCTGGCCATGGTCGCACATCATATCGCCGCAGACGGCGCCTCGATGGCTCCACTTGCCCGTGACCTGATGACCGCCTATCTGGCCAGGATCGGCGGCAATTCGCCGCGCTGGTCGCCGCTGGAAGCGCAGTATGCGGATTTCGCGATTTGGCAGCGTAGTGTCATCGGCACCGATGACGACGAGAACTCGGTGGCCGCGCGGCAGCTGGCATACTGGCGCGATCAGCTCGACGGGCTGTCCGGCGCACTGGAATTGCCACTGGACCGTCCACGTCCCACGGCGCCGACTATGCGTGGCGCCAACACCGGGCTCACAGTCTCGCCTGAGGTGCACGAAGCGTTGACCACATTGGCGCGCAAGCACAACTCGACGCTGTTCATGGTGGTGCACGCGGCGTTGGCTGTGTTACTCGCCAGGTTATCCGGTGATTCCGATGTAGCCATCGGCACCCCGATCGCGGGCCGTGGCGAACGTGTGCTCGATGACTTGGTCGGTATGTTCGTCAACACTCTGGCGCTGCGCACTACGGTTGAGCAGACCATGTCTTTCGCTGAGCTGGTGGATCGGGCGCGAGAGACGGATCTGGCGGCATTCGCCAATGCGGACATCCCCTTCGAGCGAGTGGTCGAAGTAGTGGCACCCGGCCGGGCAACGGTACAGAACCCGTTGTTCGGGGTGGTGTTGTCCTTCCAGAACAACGAACAGCCGACCCTGGAATTGCCCGGACTCATCATCACCGCGCTGGATGCGGGCGTGGTCGCGGCGAAGTTCGATCTGCAGGTGAACGTGCACCCACAGCACCATGATGACGGTTCGTGCGCAGAATTGGTCACCAGCTTCACCTACGCCGTCGATATTTTCGATGAGTCGACCGTGCGATCGTTCGGTCGCAGGCTGGAGCGCATCTTGGCCACGGTGGCCGCTGATCCTCAGGTCATGGTCGGTGACATCGACATCCTGGAGCACGCTGAGCGGGACCGAACGGCCCAGGTCGCAGAATCGGTGAGCGGTGAAGCACCCGTGGCGACCGCGGGCACGACATTGGCTCAAGCGCTGGCGGCCACAGTCGAAGCCGATCCGGACGGCCCTGCGGTGGTTTCCGGCGAGAACGCTTTGTTCTATCACGATCTCGATGCCCGCTCGTCGCGGCTGGCGCGAGTGCTCATCGCGCGTGGCTGTGGACCTGGCGTGGGGGTCGCGATGCGGTTGGATCGCGGCATCCAGGCGATTGTCGCCACGTGGGCTGTGCTCAAGACGGGTGCCGCGATAGTGCCGTTCGACGAGCTCGACGCGCGGCTGTCGAATGGACTGGAGGTCACGGTCGGGCTCACACTCGGCAGCACGCACTCGACCCATGTGCTCGACTGGCTGGTGCTCGACGATCCGGCAGTCGGCACGGAGATTGCTGCCGCGTCGCCACGTCCGGTGACCTACGCGCACCGGACCCGCGCGCTTCGCGGCAGCGACCCGGCATTCGCCGGAGCGCAGCTGCTCAGCTACGTTGAGCTGGCCTCAGCTATCGAACGGTTGCGTATGCGGACCGAACTAACCTTCGAATCCCGCACCTTCCAGCACGGCAGCCCACAGTCGCTCGCCGCGCTGATCGAGGTGGTCGCCGCTGGATCGGTAGGCGCCTCGATAGTGCTGGTCGAGGAGAGCGGTGTGCTGACCGAGTCGCTCGCTGACGAATGGGTGAGTCATTTGCTGACCGATCAGGCCGGTTTGACCACGCTGGACCCGATGGGGCTGGCAGACCTGCAGGCTGTGGTGCTCGACCATGGTGTCACCGCTGTTCCCCCGAGCCCCTGGATCGGTGTGGCCACGCTTGTCCAGCTCACTGAGCTGCGCGGTACACGGTAGGGTTATTGCCGTCCACGCGCGCGTCCCAGTCGGGGAACCGCCGCGCAGTGTCGGCTGAGCGGGCTGATCGCACAGTATTGCTCGAGGCATTCCGGCGTAGTGCGTCGGAGCATCGCTGCCATGGTCGCGAAATCGCGTGCTGCGCGGCGCACCCATGGTCCCTGGTGCCAGGTACATGCCTCCTACGACCAGAACTACACAGGACGGACGCGCTCGCGAGCGTCAGCGTTCTCGGTAACGGTCGGCAGGCGTGCGGTCGATGCTCCTCGGGAAGGTAGCTTGACTGAGTGCATTGTGGGCTATGCGCATATGAGTAGCAGAGTGAGGTATCTCGATGGTTCGGGCGGGCGGGCAGAGGCATGATGATTCTGCGGGGGATGGTGCGCACATGACTCGTTCGGTGCGTGTGCGGCCTACGCGTACTCGTCGCTCCCGGGTTACTACGTTGCCGCAGTTGATGGCGATGGCGGTGGAGTCGAATCCGGCCGGTGCCGCTGTTGTGCTAGCCGATGCGGTCGGCGCCTTGGCCGAGTTGAGTTATGCGGAGCTGGATGACCGGTCGACGCGGTTGGCACGGTTGTTGATCGGTCGTGGGATCGGGCCGGAGGATTTGGTCGCGGTGGGCGTGCCGCGTTCGGTGGAGTCGGTGGTGGCGGTATGGGCGGTAGCCAAGACTGGTGCCGGGTTTGTGCCGATAGATCCGAAATACCCGGCTGAGCGGATAGCGCATATGGTTGCCGACTCGGGTGTGGTTTTCGGGTTGACTGTCGCGGAAGTTCGTGCGGCTCTGCCTGGTGCGGTCGAATGGGTGTCGATCGATTCGGTGGAATGCGCGCGGCAGTTGGAGGAATTCTCGGCAGAGCCGGTGACGTACGCCGATCGGGTGCGAGTATTGCGCGCCGAGCATCCAGCGTATGTCATCTATACATCAGGGTCGACGGGGTTGCCGAAAGGGGTGTCGGTCACTCAGGCGGGGCTGGCGGGGTTCTGTGCCGAACAGCGGGATCGGTATGGGGTGACCGGGGCTTCGCGGACATTGCATTTCGCCTCGCCGTCGTTCGATGCGTCGGTGTTGGAATTGTTATTGGCGTTGGGCGGCGCGTCGACGATGGTTGTGGTGGCTCCGTCGGTGTACGGCGGTGACGAACTGGCCGCGGTGTTGGGTCGGGAGGGGGTGACGCATGCGTTCGTGACTCCGGCGGCGTTGGCGTCGGTGGACCCGGTGGGCTTGGATCAGCTGCGGGTGGTGGTGGTTGGCGGCGAGTCGTGTCCGCCGGAATTGGTACGGCGGTGGGTGAAACCGGTCGCCGGTGGTACGCGTGCGTTCTTCAACGGCTATGGGCCGACGGAAACCACGATTATGACTAATATCGGTGGGCCGTTGGTGGCAGGGGAGCCGGTGACGATCGGTGGGCCGATCCGAGGGATCACAGAGTTTGTACTGGACGATCGGCTGGTGCCGGTTCCTGATGGTGTAGCGGGTGAGTTGTATATCGGTGGGGCGCAGTTGGCGCGTGGCTACCATAAGCGGCGGGAGTTGACAGCGTCACGTTTCGTGGCGAATCCTTTCGAGGGAAATGGTTCCCGGCTTTATCGGACCGGCGATGTGGTGCGATGGACTGCTGGTGGCGAGCTGGAGTATTTGGGGCGTAATGATTTCCAGGTGAAGATTCGGGGTTTCCGTATCGAATTGGGGGAGATCGATTCGGTGCTGGCTGCGCATGAGAGTGTGGATTTCGCGGTCACGGTGGGGCATCGTTTGGACAGCGGTGCGATGTCCCTCGCGTCTTATGTGCATGCGACCGAGGGTATTTCGATCGACACCAGTGCTTTGATCAGGCATGCCGAACGGCGACTTCCTGCGCATATGGTGCCAGATTCGGTAACTGTGCTGGCGGAGATCCCATTGACTCCGGTAGGCAAGCTGGATCGTAAGGCATTGCCGGAGCCGGTGCTCACTGTGCGGGAATTCCGGGCACCTGCGACGCCGGTCGAAGAGATGGTGGCCGGGGTGTTCATTACGCTGCTCGGCACCGAGCGAGTGGGCGCAGATGATGATTTCTTCGAATTGGGTGGTAACTCGCTGATCGCGACACAGGTTGCGGCTCGGTTGGGCGCAGCGGTCGGTGCGCGGATACCGGCGCGGGTAGTATTCGAAGCGCCCACGGTGGCCGAGCTGGCTGCGCGGCTGGCCGAATTCGATGGTGTTGCTGTGCGACCTGCGTTGGTGGCCGGTCCGCGTCCGGAGCGTGTTCCCTTGTCGCTCGCGCAGCAGCGGATGTGGTTTTTGAATCAGTTCGATACCGGTTCCGCAGTGAACAATATTCCGTTCGCGATTCGATTAACCGGTGATCTGAACGTTGTCGCGTTACAGGCGGCGGTCGCGGATGTGATCGAGCGTCATGAGACATTGCGGACGGTATATCCGGCGCTGGACGGCACCGGCTATCAGATGATTGTGCCCACAGCGGCAGCTGTCCCGGAACTTGCGCCGAAGCCGGTCGACGAGGCCGAACTGCAGGATTGGCTGGGTGGGTTCGCCTCGGTCGGTTTCGAGGTGGCGACCGAGGTGCCATTGCGTATCGCCTTGTCCGAGCTCGGTCCGGACGACTACGTGCTCGCTGTTGTGGTCCATCACATCGCGGCCGATGGTTCGTCGATCGCGCCGCTGGTACGTGACCTGATGACCGCGTATGTCGCGCGCGCCGCGGCAGCGGCGCCCGACTGGACTCCATTGCCGGTGCAATACGCGGATTACGCGGTATGGCAACGTGCGGTGCTCGGTGCGGAGGATGATCCGGAATCGGCGGCGGCGACGCAGATCGCGTTCTGGCGGGCGGCGTTGGCGGGAGTTCCGGATCGGCTCGATCTGCCGATGGACCGGCCGCGGCCCGCATCGGCTTCCGGGCATGGTGCGGTGTTCTCGTTCGCTATCGATGCGCGGACCAGGGCTGGATTGGACGGTGTCGCGCGTGCTCGTGGCGCTTCGCTGTTCATGGCGGTGCACACCGCTTTCGCGGTATTGCTGGCAAGGTTGTCGGCTACCGATGATATCGCGATCGGTACGCCGGTAGCAGGTCGTGGTGAGCGTGAACTCGATGATCTGATCGGCATGTTCGTGAATACATTGGTATTGCGGACCAGGGTCGATCCTGCGCTGTCGTTCTCCGAGTTGTTGGAGACGACCAAGGAACGGGATCTGGCGGCGTTTTCGCATACAGAACTGCCGTTCGAGCGATTGGTCGAAGTGCTGGATCCGGTTCGGTCGGCCGCACATCATCCACTGTTCCAGGTAGCGCTGTTCTTCCAGAATATGGATCAGGCGCAGCTGGAGTTGCCCGGGCTATCCGTGCAGTCGGTGGAGTTCGACGGGACGGTGGCAAAATTCGATCTGCAGTTGACGGTGACGCCGCAGGAGGGCCCGGAGGCGGGTTTGGCGGCGATGTTCACCTACGCTACGGACTTATTTGATGAGCCGACGATCGCTGCGTTCGCTGAGCGGTTGGAGCGGTTGCTCATGGTTGTCGCCAGGGAGCCGGATCAGGCGATCGGTGCGATTGATCTGCTGACTCCTGCGGAGCGGACGCGCATGGTGGTCGAGTGGAATGACACCTATCGTGCGCTACCAGAACGGCTATTGCTGGATGATTTCCGTAGGGTTGTCGCGGAGTATCCGGATTCGATCGCAGTGGGGTACGAGGGTGTCGAACTGACTTATATCGAGTTCGATGCCAGGGTCAATCGCCTGGCGCGGTTGTTGATTTCGCGAGGCGTGGGCGCGGAATCGTTGGTGGGTTTGGCGATTCGACGATCGCTTGATCTTGTGGTCGGAATGTACGCGATCGTGACAGCGGGTGGGGCATACGTGCCGCTGGATCCGGATCATCCGGCTGAACGGATCGCGCATGTCCTGGATATCGCTCGACCTACCTGTGTGGTGACAACCAGTTCGGATGCAGTGGTTCTGCCGGATGGGGTGCAGGTTGTGGCGGTGGACACGGTGGATCTGGCAAGGTTCGACGATGCTGAGGTGGATGTCAGGGAGCTGGTGCGCCCGATATTGCCGCATCATCCGGCCTACGTGATCTTCACCTCTGGCTCGACCGGTCGGCCTAAGGGGGTGGTGGTGTCGCATGCGGCGATCAACAACCAGATCGAGTGGATGTCGGCGGCATATCCACTGGGACCCGATGATGTGTATCTGCAAAAGACGGCGACGACGTTCGATGTGTCGCTGTGGGGATATTTCATGCCGCTACGGGCCGGTGCCAAGCTGATTGTCACGACACACGACGGGCATCGGGATCCGGTTTATGTCGCGGAAACCATTGCGGCGCAGGGTGTGACTGTAACCGATTTCGTACCATCTATGCTGTCGGTGTTCGCGGCGAATATCGCTGCGGGTTCGTGTCCCTCGCTGCGGGATATTTTCGTGATCGGTGAGGCATTGCTGCCGGAAACAGTAGCCGCGGTGGCCGCGGTATCGGATGCCGCTGTGCACAATCTGTATGGTCCAACCGAGGCAGCGGTGTCGGTGACCTACTGGCCGACATCGGCGGTAGACGAGCGATCCGTGCCGATCGGTGTGCCGCAGTGGAACACTCAGGTTTATGTGCTCGATTCGTGGTTGCGACCGGTTCCCACGGGTGTTTCGGGAGAGTTGTATCTGGCGGGAGATCAGCTGGCGCGCGGTTATGCGCGGCGTCCGGATCTGACCGCTGACCGGTTCGTCGCCGATCCGTTCACCTCAGGGCAGCGGATGTATCGTACTGGTGATCTGGTGATGTGGCGAGGCAAGACCGATGTGCTGCCACCTCGGCTCGATTACCTCGGCCGGACCGATTTTCAGGTGAAGTTCCGTGGGCAACGGATCGAGCTGGGGGAAATCGAGACGGCGTTGTTGGCACAGCCCCCGGTGAGCCAAGCGGTGGCGGTGGTCGCCTCGTCGTCACTTGGCGACCAGTTGGTGGCCTATGTGGTCGCCGCGCCGGGCCAGTCGATCGACCAAGCGGAATTGCTCGTGGCGATCGGCACCACGTTGCCCGCCTATATGGTTCCGGCCGCCATTGTGGTGCTAGAGGCGTTCCCACTGAATTCCAGTGGCAAACTCGATCGTAAAGCGCTGCCCGAGCCGGTCTTCACCGCGCGCGAATTCCGCGCGCCCGCGACGCCGGTCGAGGAGATTGTAGCCGGGGTATTCGCTGAGATACTGGGCGTAGCACGGGTCGGCGCGGACGACGATTTTTTCGATCTCGGCGGTAATTCTCTCATCGCTACCCGCTTGGCGGCACGTATCGGCGCGGCATTGGATACCCGCGTCGCGGTGCGGATAGTGTTCCAGGCGTCCACGGTGGCCGGGTTGGCGGCGGCGATCGAATCGCGCGTACATGACGAGCGCAGCGTGGCGTTGGGCACTATCGCACGTCCAGAACACATTCCGCTCTCGCCGGCACAGCAGCGGATGTGGTTCCTCAACCAGTTCGATCGGCTCGACGATATCGCCTTGGCAGCCTACAACTTGCCGTTCGCGCTGCGGTTGACCGGTGAGCTGGATGTAGCAGCACTGGTTGCGGCATTGGCTGATGTGATCGCGCGACATGAGGTGCTGCGCACGGTGTATCCGCAGACTGCGGATACACCGATACAAGTGGTGTTGCCCGCGGGACAGGTGCGTTTGGATGCGGCCGCGATCCCGGTCGGCGCGGCCGAGGTCGTGGGTGAGGTGCATGCACTCGCGTCGGCTCCTTTCGACGTGACCGAGGAGGTGCCGATCCGAGTACGGCTGTTGGAAGTCGCCGATGGCCCTGCTGGGGCGCCACAGGAATACGTGCTTGTTGTAGTGGTTCATCACATTGCGGCGGATGCTTCATCGATGGGCCCATTGGTGCGGGATGTGATGGCGGCGTATGCGGCGCGGTCGGTAGGCGAAGCGCCGAACTCGGCGCCGCTCGAGATCCAGTACGCCGATTATGCGGTGTGGCAGCGTGCGGTGCTCGGCGCGGAATCCGATCCGGAATCGGTTGCCGCGAAGCAGATCGGTTTCTGGCGTGCGGAATTGGCTGACCTACCTGATCTATTGGAGTTGCCGAGTGATCGGCCGCGGCCCGCGGTGGCGTCCATGGCCGGAGCCAGGGTGGATATCGAGATCGAGGCGACCATCCACGCGGGACTGGCGAATCTGGCGCGTGCGCATGGCGCGACGCTTTTCATGGTGGTGCACACCGCGTTCGCGGTGTTGCTCGCGCGACTGTCCGGTACCAGCGACATCGCGATAGGTACGCCGGTGGCGGGCCGTGGTGAACGAGAGCTGGATGATCTGATCGGTATGTTCGTCAACACCGTGGTGTTCCGAACCAGGGTCGATGGGGGTGAGGCGTTCACCGATCTGCTTGCCAGGCAGCGCGAGACCGACATCCAGGCGTTCGCCAATGCCGATGTGCCGTTCGAGCGTTTGGTGGAGGTGCTCAACCCGCCGCGATCGACCGCACATCATCCGCTTTTCCAGGTGGGCTTGTCGTTCCAGAACATCGCGCATACCACCTTAGAACTGCCAGGATTGGTGGTGACAGGCGTCGATGCCGATCTGGACGTCTCACAGTTCGATCTGCATTTGATCATTGGTGACGCATACGACGTGTCGGGTGAGCCTGCCGGTATTTCGGGGTTCTTCACGTATGCGATTGATTTGTTCGATCGTGTGACGGTTCAGGGTTTCGCGGATCGG